>NZ_VIRJ01000031.1:0-128738 GCF_006874435.1 Microbispora sp. KK1-11
GGGCAAGGCCGGGGCGGCGGAGGTGGCCAAAGCCGGCCGCTACCTACGCGCGGTGCTCGACCCCGACGGGGAAGACCGCGACGAGCAGGCCGACTACGCGCGGCGGTTCCTGCGGGTCCGCCCCACCAAAGCTGGCGGGCTGGAAGGCGAGTTCTACCTCCCGCGCGAGGCGGCCGCCCGGCTACGGGCGCTGCTGGACGCGTATGCAAAACCGCGCGCGGAGGGCGATGACCGCCCGCTGCGAGTGCGTAACGCGGATGCGTTCATCGCGCTGCTGGAGGAGAAGATCGCCACCGAGCTCTTGGTCCTGGTCAACGCCGAATCCCTCCCCACCGACCCCCAACCCGCTGACCTCGACAACGACCACTCCGAAGACGACTCCCCCACCGACGCGAACGACACCGACCCAAACGACACCGAAGACACCGGCGACCACGCCCCCATGAGCGCCGCCTCTGCCGAGGGTGATGTTGACGCGAGCAAGGCCGCTGCCGAGGGCGAGGGCACCGTGCGCGCCAAGGGCGGAGACTGCGATCGTGCTGCGGCCCGCACTGGAACAACGCGTGCCAGGCACGCAGCAGCATGGCCTGCATCCGGAGGTAGCACGCCTCCGGACACGGCGCCTCCGCACACAGCGCAATTGCCGGATCCTCCTCCCGAGGACGCCGCTGCGCATCACGCCCACGCCGGGCACCAGCCTGCGGGGGACCGCCGGCATGCGCAGGGCACGCCCGAAGGCCACAACGACGTGCGCCGTGGACAGAGCCACCATGAGCCGGACCGCCGCCACGAGCCGGACGGCGATGAGCCGGACGTGGCGGATGGCCAGGGCACGGGCGGGCGCGGCGGCGAGCAAGGCAGCGATGAGCAGGGCCAGGCTCAACAGGACGTGGCATTTGGCCTTGGCGTGTTCGGGTGCGGCGGCGAGGCGCGGTGCTCCTGTGCGACGGGGACACCCGAGACGCCGGGAACGGCACCGGGCGTGCAGGGAACAGCGCCGGGACCAGAACCGGGCACACCGCCGGGGAGGCCACCGGGAACAGCGCCGGGAACGCCGCTCGGGGCGGCGCAGGAAGCGTCACCGGGAGCGTCACCGGGGTCATTGCCGGGGGCGGTGCTGGGGACAGCGCCGGGGTTGTTGCTGGCCACCGGGCAGGTGCTGCCGGTCTCCAGCGTGCACCGGCTTGCCCGCACCAGCACCCTGGTGCGGCTGGTGATGGACGCCGAGGGGCAGGTGTTGGACATGGGCCGCAAGGTCCGCCTGGCCACCCCCGCCCAACGACGCGCGATCTACGCCCGCTACGCCACCTGCTGGATCGACGGCTGCCCACTACCCGCGACCATGTGCCAGATCGACCACGCCGACAACTGGAGCACCGGCGGCCTGACCAACCTCAAACTGCTCGGCCCCGCCTGCCAATTCCACAACCGCGACCGCTATCGCCACCCCGACCGCTACACCCGCCGCAAGACCGGCACCGACCGCTGGACCTTCACCTACCAGCCGACCCACACCAGGCGATTGCGGGTGTAGCGGGCCGCGGGTGGCGGCACGAGCAGACCGGGGCACCGGGGAGCTCAGACGTCGAGGCGGTGGTCGCTGACGAGGATGCCGTCCTCGTCGCTGTAGAGCCACTCTCCCGGAGCGAAGGTCACGTCCCCGAAGGTCACCGGGACGTCGATCTCCCCCAGGCCGGTCTTGGCGCTTTTGCGAGGGTTGGCGCCGAGCGCCTTGACGCCGAGGTCGAGCCCGGCCAGCGCCGCCGTGTCCCGTACCGCGCCATGGATCACCACGCCCGCCCAGCCGCTCTCGACCGCCGAGGTGGCGATCATGTCGCCGAGCAGCGCCGTGCGCAGCGATCCGCCGCCGTCGACCACCAGCACCCGGCTCTCGCCTGGCGTGGCGAGCACCTGCTTGACGAGCGCGTTGTCCTCCAGACAGCGGACCGTGGAGATCTGGCCGGAGAATCGCGCCCGTGAGCCGTACGAGCGGAACTGGGTGACGCAACTGCGCAGCGCGTCGCCGTGGGCGTCGTAGAGATCAGCGGTCGCGAAGCTCATGGCCGCATTGTGCCAGGGCCGCCGATGCCGCTTTCCGGCGGCACCTTCGACCTGGTGCCGCCGGGCCGGGGCCGTTGCCACCGCCCGGAAATGCGCGGTTCGCCATTCCGTAAATGCCGAAAAGAATGCAGGCGTGCACGATGTTTCGCGCTTTCGTCTGCTTTCACTCGCCGTGCTCGCCGCTGTCGCACTCGGCGAGTGTCAGACGAGCGGAGCCGCCGTCACCGCGTCGCCCGTGCCAGGCAGCGGGTGCCGTCCTGGGCGGGCAGGGGCCGAAGACGGGCAGCGGCCGAAGACGGTCAGGGGCATCCGCGTGCCGGAGGGCGGCTGCATGGGGGCGGTGAACGCCTATCCCACGCCGGTGAAGGCGTGGGTGGATCCGTGCTGGCGGAAACCGGGTGAGAAGCGGGAGGCGGCCACCGCGGCGGCGGACATGCGCTGCAAGCTGCAGGTGGATTATCTGACCGTGCGGTTGACGACGGAGATCGAGGCCCAGCAGATGATGATCAAGACGCCCTGCCCCGAGCCTCGGGCGTTCCGCCGGCATCTGCGAACGCGACTGGCCGATGCCGCGGCGATGCTCGGAGAGCGGCCGTAGCCGCCCTCCCGCAAGCGCCGTCCCCGGCACCAGCCCGTCAGGGCAGCGTACGGCTCTCGCCGACGGCGAGGTCCCACAGGTCGGCGGGGTCGAGGCCGCGTGACTCCCATACGGCGCGGGCCTCGCGCACGGGCTCCAGCAGCGGCTCGCCCGACAGCACGAACGTCCCCCAGTGCATGGTGGCCATCCGCCGCGCGCCCACGTCGAGGCAGCCCTGCACGGCCTGGGCGGGGTCGACGTGGGAGACCTTCATGAACCAGCGCGGCTCGTAGGCGCCGACCGGCATGAGAGCGAGGTCGATGCCCGGGTAACGCTCGCCGATCTGGGCGAACCGCTCCCCGTAGGCCGTGTCGCCGGCGAAGTAGACCCGGTGTTCGGGGGAGGTGAGCACCCATCCACCCCACAGGGTGCGGCAGGTGTCCCAGAGCGTACGGCGGCTCCAGTGGTGAGCCGGGACGAAGTCGAACGTCACGTCGCCGAGGCGGGCCGACTCCCACCAGTCCAGTTCGGTCACGTCGCGGAAGCCGCGCCGCCGGAACCACCCGCCGAGCTTGGCAGGCACGAAGACGGCCGTGTCCCTCGGCAGGCGGCGGATCGTCGGCGCGTCCAGGTGGTCGTAGTGGTTGTGGCTGATCACGATCGCGTCGACCTCGGGCAGGTCGGACCAGGCGACGCCGGGAGGGGTCAGCCGCTGGCGCACACCGGGGATCTTGCGGGACCACACCGGATCGGTCAGCACGGTCAGCCCGCCGATCTGGAGAACGAACGTCGCGTGGCCGACCCAGGTCGCCACGGTCTCGGTCGCGGCGGCGCGGGGAAGGCCGACACGGTGGACGGGAATCTGGTCGCTGTCACCGATGTCGGGCCGCAGCTGCCCGTGCCACATGACACTGGTGACCTCGCGGAAGTCCGGAAGAGGGGCGGTCAGCCTGTCGGCGAAGCTGGACGGCCACCGGCGGGGTCCGGCAGGCCGAACAATCGGCGCACTCGGCGCTTTCGGAACGGGAGAAACGGGGATTTCTGGTGCCTCAGGGCTTTCCGGTTGAATCGTCTGCGACATGGGGAACTCCCTTCCGCTCTCCATGATCCCCGCAGAGCCGAAATTATTCCTCCTACGACCGGTCGATTCACTTCATGTTTCCTCCGCCTTCAGGTGGAACGCGACCTCCTCCACCTTCTCCTCCACCACGGATGCACCCGGGGATAACCACCGTCGTCCAGACCGGCCATCCGTTCGAAAAGGTTCCACGAGGCCGGATGACCGCAGACGGCGTACGAGACGGCCGAGGCGAGCACGTACAGCGCGAGCATGGGCAGGCCGACGCAGAACGCGTACTGGGTGGCGTGGCGGGACTCGTGGTCGAGCAGGCAGCCGGTGAGATAGCCCTCCCCGTGCTTGGTCAGGATCACGTTTCCCACGGTGAACGCCCCGGCGACGGGAAACGGGATGCGGTAGCCGTGCGCGTAGACAAGGCCCCGCTCCCCCCTGTGGGTGCGGGCTCCGCCGATCCGCGCGATCAGCAGCCCGAGGGGCGTGGAGAGGTTGACGTAGTTGATGACCTGCCGGACCCGGTGCGACCGCCGCATGTCCCCAGGATCCGCGACCACTCTCGTTCAGACAACCTTACTGACGGCCGTACGAGCGCAGCAGCCACGAACCGGCGGACCGCGTGACGACCACGGCGGCCGCGACGGCGACGGCGCCGCCGTACAGGTACCAGTAGCCGGCCGAGTTGCCCGCGATGGCGAGGTCGCCGGCCTGCTGCGGCGTGGCCAGCAGGAACGAGGCGAGGAGCCAGCCGGCGGCGGGGACGAGCGCGCCCAGCTTGCCGCCCATCAGCCGGCCCATGGCGTACGGCACGGCGAACAGGGCGACCAGCCAGGCGATCGCGGCGACCGGCACCTGCCCGACGTACCACGCGTGCTGGAAGCCCCCGACAACGCCGAGCACCACACCCAGCAGGAAGAGCACGCCGTACGCCGCACCGGTCACGGCCCCGGCCAGCGGGCCGGGAGCGTCCTCGGTCTCGACGGCGACCTGCGTCTCCTGGGTCATGCCACTCAACTTATCCGACGCCGGCGAACAGGTCGGCCTCGCGGTTGTACGGCTCGCCAAGGCCGCCGGCCTCGGGCGGGGCGCCGATGCCGGGCTTGCCGGGGACTCCGGCACGCAGGATGAAGTGCTCGACCCCGAGGGCCTGCTGGCCGACGTTGTTCGACAGCGCGAACCACGGCGCGTCCACGGCGATCTGCGTCGCGTGCGCCCGCATCGCGTCGAGCTTGGCCTCCACGTAGGGCCGGGCGTCGATCTCCGTCGTCACGTCCTCGTCGGCGCATCCCGGCATGTCGTCGATCGACTCAGGCACCCAGAAGTCGACGTCGGCCTCGCGCATGGTCTCGATGGTCCGACGCAGCACCGACTTGGGCATGGCGGTGAGGTAGAACTTCGCGATCCGCCACGGCTCACCGCCGGGGAACGCGGGGTCGGCGGCCAGTTCGAAGGCCCGCCAGGAGACGCGGTGCGCCTGGATGTGGTCGGGATGGCCGTAGAAGCCGTTCTCGTCGTAGGTGACGAGGACCTGGGGCCTGACCTCGCGGATCACCTTGACCAGCTCGCCCGCGGCCTCGTCGAGGTCGGCCCGCCAGAAGCAGCCGGGGTGGTCGTTGGTCGCCGCGCCCATCATGCCCGAGTCGCGCCAGCGGCCGGCCTCCCCGAGGAAGCGGTGATCGGTGACGCCGAGCGCCTTGCACGCGGCGGCCAGCTCGCCGATGCGGTACTGGCCGAGCGTGTCGTCCCTGTCGGCGGCGTGGTGGGCGAGCTCCGGGGGAATGACCTCGCCTTCCTCCCCCAGGGTGCAGGTCACGAGCGTCACATGCGCCCCCTCGGCGGCGTACTTGGCCATGGTCGCACCGGTGGTGATGGACTCGTCGTCGGGGTGGGCGTGCACGAGCAGCAAGCGACGGTCAGTCATGCCTCCGAGGGTAGTGCCCCCGTGCTGGCAGTATGAGGAGCTATGACGGAGAGCTTCCCACGGTTGCATGCCAGGACCCGGCGGTTCACCCTCGGGGTGCCGCGCAACTTCACGATCTCCCCTGACGGCGGTCGGGTGACCTTCCTCAGGACGAGGTCGGGCACAGACCCGGTGACCTGCCTGTGGGAGCTGGACGTCGCGTCCGGAACCGAGCGGCTCGTCGTCGACCCTCTCGCTCTGGGCGCCGCCGACGAGGACCTGCCGCCGGAGGAGCGCGCCCGCCGCGAGCGGTCGCGGGAGTCGGCGGGCGGCGTGGTGGCGTACGCCACGGACCGGGAGGTCCGGCAGGCCGTCTTCGCGCTGTCGGGCGACCTCTACCTGGCCGGTCTCGCCTCGGGCGAGGTGCGGCGGCTCCCGGCGGCCGGGCCGGTCATCGACCCCCGGCTCGACCCCACCGGCACCCGGGTCGCGTACGTCACAGGGGGCGCCCTGCACGTGCTGGAGATCGCCACCGGCGCGGACACCGGAGCTGACACCGTGATCGCAGCGCCGGAGGGTGACACGGTCACCTACGGCCTCGCGGAGTTCATCGCGGCCGAGGAGATGGAGCGGATGCGCGGCTACTGGTGGTCGCCCTCCGGCGACCGCCTGCTCGTGGCCCGCGTGGACGAGTCGCCGGTGCCCCTGTGGCACATCGCCGACCCGGCCAACCCCGATCGTCAGCCCGTCCCGCAGCGCTACCCCGCCGCCGGCACGGCCAACGCCGAGGTCACGCTGCACGTCATCGGCCTGGACGGCGCGCGTACGGCGGTGCCGTTCGACCAGGAGTACCTGGTGACGGCGGTCTGGGACGCCCACGGCCTCGCCATCGTCACGCTCTCCCGCGACCAGCGGACCATGCGCCTGCTGTCGGCCGACCCGGACACGGGCGAGACGACGCTCCTGCGCGAGGACACCGACCCGGCCTGGGTGGACATCGTCACCGGCGTCCCGGCCCGCCTGTCCGACGGGACGCTCGTATGGGTGGCCGACGCCGACGGTGGCCGCCGCCTCGTGGTCGGCGACGAGCCGGTCACGCCGCCGTCCCTGCAGGTGCGCGCGGTGCTCGACGTCGACGGCGACACCGTGCTCTTCCAGGCGAGCGGAGAGCCCACCGAGATCCACCTGTGGACCTACACGGCGGGCACCATCAGCGCCGTCACGACAGAACCGGGCGTCCACTCCGGCCGGCGGGCGGGCGGCGTGACGCTCGTCGCCCGGCAGAGCCTCGACACCGAGGGCACGACGGTGTCGGTCGTCCGGGCGGAGGGCTCGGTCTCCGTCAAGTCCCTCGCCGAGCGGCCCGGCCTGGAGCCGCGCGTGTCGCTCGTCCGGGCGGGCTCGCGCGAGCTGTCCACGGCGATCCTGCTGCCCTCGTGGCACGTGCCCGGCTCGGGCCCGCTGCCCGTCCTGATGGACCCGTACGGCGGGCCGCACGCCCAGCGCGTGCTGTCGGCCCGGCGGATGTTCCTGGAGTCCCAGTGGTGGGCCGAGCAGGGCTTCGCCGTGATCGTGGCCGACGGGCGGGGCACGCCGGGGCGCGGCCCGGCCTTCGAACGCGAGATGCTGCACGACTTCACGATCTCGCTGGAGGACCAGGTGGACGCCCTCCAGGGCGTGGCCGCCCTGCACCCGGGCGACCTCGACCTCTCCCGGGTGGCGATCCGGGGCTGGTCGTTCGGCGGCTACCTCGCCGCGCTCGCCGTGCTGCGCCGCCCCGACGTGTTCCACGCCGCCGTCGCCGGGGCGCCGGTCACCGACTGGCGCCTGTACGACACCTGCTACACCGAGCGCTACCTCGGCCACCCCGACGAGGGGCACTACGAGAGGTCGTCCCTCCTCGGTGACGCGGAGAAGGGAGACACGGAGAAGGGAGACGCGGAGAAGCTGGAGCGTCCGCTGCTGCTGATCCACGGCCTGGCCGACGACAACGTGGTCGCCGCGCACACGCTGCGGCTGTCGTCGGCCCTGCTCGCGGCCGGCCGCCCGCACACCGTGCTCCCGTTGTCGGGCGTCACCCACATGACGCCGCAGGAGGTCGTCGCGGAGAACCTGCTGCTCCTGCAGCTCGACTTCCTCAAGAAGTCGCTGCACATCACCGGCTGACGGGACTACCCGGCGGTGCCGTGCCAGCTGTCCCACAGCGCGGCGTAGGCACCGCCCGCCGCCACCAGGTCGTCGTGAGAGCCCAGCTCGCTGATCCGGCCGTCCTCCACCACGGCCACCCGGTCGGCGTCGTGCGCCGTGTACAGCCGATGCGCGATGGCGATCACCGTACGGCCCTCCAGCACGGCCGCGAGCGACCGCTCCAGGTGGCGGGCGGCCCGCGGGTCGATCAGCGAGGTGGCCTCGTCCAGGACGAGCGTGTGCGGGTCGGCCAGCACCAGCCGGGCGAGCGCGAGCTGCTGCGCCTGGGCCGGGGAGATCGCCGTGCCGCCCGAGCCCACCGCCGTGTTCAACTCCTCGCCGGATCCATCGCCCAGGGCCGCCACCCACTCCCAGGCGTCCACGGCCTCCAGCGCTCGGCGCACCTCGGCGTCCGAGGCGTCGGGCCTGGCGATCAGGAGGTTGTCGCGCAGTGTCCCCCGGAACACGTGGTGCTCCTGGGTGACCAGGGCGACGTGCCCGCGCAGCTCGTCGAGCGGCAGCTCGACCAGCGGCACCCCGCCGACCGTGACCGACCCGCTCCCCGGCGCGTGCACCCCGGCGATGAGGCGGCCCAGCGTCGACTTGCCCGCCCCTGAGGGCCCGACCATGGCCAGGCGCTCCCCCGGGCGTACGTCGAGGTCGATGCCGTGCAGCACGTCATGGCCCTCGCGGTAGGCGTACCGTACGCCGCTGACCTTCAGCTCCTCCCCCACCGGCCGGGCGTCGCCCGCGACCCGGTCGTCGGGCACGTTGGCCACGCCCAGCAGCCGGGCCATCGAGGCCCCGCCGACCTGAAGCTCGTCCACCCACGAGAGCAGCCGGTCGAGCGGGTCGATGAGCTGCTGGACGTAGAGCGTGGCGGTCGTCACCTGGGCCACCGTCACCCAGCCCTCGATGGACAACAGCCCGCCGATGAGCAGGGTCGCCACGACCGGGACCACGTAGCCGAACTCGACGGCAGGGAACCACACCATGCGCAGGCCCAGGGTGTACCGCTCGGCGGCGAACGACCGGGCGATGTCCCGGTCCGTACGGTCCCGGCGGCGGCCCTCCAGCCCCAGCGCCTCGATCGTGCGGGCGCCCTCGACGGTCTCGGCCAGGCCCTCGGTCATGTCGGCGTACGCCGCGTTCTCCCGCAGGTAGCCGTCCCTGGCGCGGTTGAGGTACCACCGGGTGGCGCCCCACAGCAGCGGCACGGCGACCAGCGACGGCACCGCCATCACCGGCCCGACGAGGACCACCGCGCCCACGACGAAGACGCCGGTCACGATCGCGATCAGCGTCTCGGGCACGGCGTGCCGCACGCTCCGGGACAGCGCGTCCACGTCCCTGGAGGTACGGGTGATGAGGTCGCCGGAACCGGCCCGCTCGACCGTCGAGAGCGGCAGCGCGAGCACCCGGCCGACGAAGTCCTCCCTCAGCTCGGCCAGCACCTTCTCGCCCAGCCGCGACGACGCGTACACCGCGAACCTGACCAGCACGGCCTGCACGGCAACGAAGGCGCCGATGGCCAGGGCGACGGCGTCCACACGCAGGTCGGTCCGGCCCTTGGCCAGGCCCTCCACCAGGTCGCCGAGCATGCGCGGCGCGACGAGCCCGGCGGCCGCCGCCAGCGCGTGCAGGGCCAGCGCGAGGCCCAGCTCGCGGGGATACTTCAGCGTCAGCCGCCGCGCGTAGGCGCGCACCTGCGCCCTGTCGGCGACCGGCAGGATCTCGCGGGCCATGCTCAGTCTTCCCCTCGCGTCAACTCGCGTGTGACGGTGGCCCGATAGGCGGGCTCGGTCTCCAGCAGCACCCGGTGGCTGCCCTCGGCCCGTACGACGCCGCCCTCGACGTACAGCACGTGGTCGGCCCGGTCGAGCACGAGCGGGCTGGTCGTGCAGACCAGGGTCGCGCGGCCCGACCGCGCCTTGCCCAGCCGTTCGGCGACGCGCGCCTCCGTGTGCGCGTCGACGGCGCTGGTGGGCTCGGCCAGGATCAGGATCTCCGCGTCGCCGAGCAGCGCCCGGGCCAGCCGCAGCCGCTGCTGCTGGCCGCCGGAGAACTCGCGGCCCGACTCGGCCACGTGCGCGTCCAGGCCCTCGGGCAGCGCCGCCACGATGTCCTCGGCGCACGCGGCGTACAGCGCCTGGCGTACGTCCTCGTCGCTGGCCGTGCCCCGCACGTCGAGCTCGTCCCGCAGCCGTCCGGTGAACAGCCGCGCGCCGTTGTCGGCCACCAGGATGTGCCGCCTGACCTCGGTGAGCGGCAGCTTCGCCAGCGGCGCGCCGCCGAGCGTGACGTCGCCGGGGGCGAACCTGCCCAGGCGGTCGGCGATGGCGATGGCGTCCTCCGGCGCGGCCGCGGCGAGCGCCGTGAGCCGGCCGGGCCTGACCTCGACGCCCGACTCGCCGTCGCGGAGTATGCCTGCTCCGGGGAACAAGCGGCCGTCGCCGCCGGTGATCTCGGGCTCCAGGGACAGGATCCGGCAGACGCGGCGCGCCGCCACATGCCCCTTGGTCAGCTTGTCGGCGGCCTCGGTCAGCGTGCGCAGAGGCGCGATCAGGAAGACCGCGTAGCCGTAGAACGCGACGAGCTGACCGGGAGTGATGCGTCCGTCGAGCGCGAAGTGCGCGCCGAGCCAGGTCACGCACGCGATCAGCACGCCGGGCAACAGGATCTGGGCGCCCTCCAGCAGGGACTCCACCGAGGCCACCCGCACGCCCGCCTGCCGTACGCGCTGCGATTCCTCGCGGTAGCGCGCGGCGAAGACCTGTTCGCCGCCGACGCCGCGCAGCACCCGCAGGCCGGCCACGATGTCGGCGGCCCGGGTGGCCAGATCGCCCTGCAGGTCGCGCTGCTCGTGCTGGCGCCGGTGCAGCGGCTTGAGCAGAGGACCCACCGCGGCCGCCATCAGCGGCACTCCGACCAGCACGACCAGGCCCAGCGGAACCGAGGTGGCGAGGAGGATCACGGTCACCGCGACGACGGCGACGGCCGCGCCGGTGCCGCGCAGAAGGATGTCCATGGCGTTGCCGATGTGCGCGATGTCCGAGTTGCCCACGCTGACGACCTCACCGGTCGACAGGCGTTTCGGCAGCGTCGCCCCGAGCCTGGCCGCCTGCCGTACGGTCACCTGCACGGTGCGGTAGGCCGCCCCCAGCCAGGTGAAGACGGCGAAGCGGTGGCGCGTGACACCGGCGACCGCCTGGACCACGCCGAGACCGAGCACCACCGCCGACCACCTGAGCAGCGTGCCCGCGTCCCGCGCGGCCATCGCGTCGATCGCCTTGCCCAGGGCCGCCGGCACGAGCGCCTGCCCCAGCCACCACAGCACCGCCAGGCCGGCTCCGGCCAGCATCGGGGCGGCATGGCCGCGCGCCACCCACCACAGGTAGCGCAGCGGCCCGCGGGCGTCGGGAGTGCCGGGATCGGCGACAGGAAGAGAGCGCATGGTCGTTCCAGGCTCGCAAACACGCAGGTCGACCGGCAAATCGTTTTCCCGTGCCGATCAATGCGTCAACCAAGGTTGACATGAGCGAGCGTGTCAACCTATGTTGACGTCATGAGCGATACGGCACAACTGGCGAGCGACGCCGGCAGCCGCGATCCGGCCGTCGGTCTGCGGGCCGTACGGGCCCTGCGGCTCCTGGTGGAACGGCTCGAAGCGCTGCAGGTGGAGAACGCGCGCACCGCGGGGTGGTCGTGGCAGGACATCGCGCTCCTGCTCGGGGTGTCCCGGCAGGCGGTGCACAAGAAGTACGCGGGCGGGCGAGGACTGCTGAGACGGGAGAAGTAGATGCTGGAGAGATTCACCGACGACGCGCGGCAGGTCGTCATGCACGCCAACGAGCAGGCCAGGGAGCTCCGGCACGGGCAGGTGGGCACCGAGCACCTGCTGCTCGGCCTGCTGAGCCGCCCGGAGACGCTGTCCGCCCGGCTCCTCACCGCCCGCGGGATCACCCATGAGCGGGTGCGGGGGGAGGTCGCCCGGATCCTCGGCGACGCCACGGGCGGGGACATCGACGCCGAGGCCCTGGAGACGATCGGCATCGACCTGTCGGCCGTCCGGGAGAGGATCGAGGAGGTCTTCGGCGTCGGAGCCCTCGACCGGGAACCGCGCCGCGACCGTCGGGGCGCGCTCCTCAGCGGGCGCCGGGCCCCGTTCGGTCCCCGGGCCAAGAAGACGCTCGAACTCGCGCTGCGCGAGGCCATCGCGCTGAAGAGCAAGGACATCCGCGACGGGCACATCCTCCTCGGCGTCATCCGGGAGGGCGAGGGCCTGGGCGTCCGCATCCTGGCCGACGCCGGGATCGACCTGTCCGAGCTCCGTGAGGAGGTGAAGAGCGGCCTGTGACGGCCGTGTCAGAGGGCCGTGTCAGTCGGCCGTGTCAGTCGGCCACAGCCGCCAGGGCGTCCGCGACGGTCTCGTAGATGGGGAACGCCGCGTGCAGCCCGGTCACCGTGAGGATCCTCCGGAAGACGCCCCGCACGCCGGCGAGCTTCATGAATCCGCCCGCCTCCACGGCGCGGTCGTGCGCCTCCAGAAGAAGCCGCAGGCCCATGGAGTCGCAGAAGGTCAGCTCGGAGGTGTCCACGACCAACCGGGTGCCGCCCTCCTCCGACAACTTGCCGAACACGGTGCGCAGCCGCTCTCCGGAGATCACGTCCAGCTCGCCGGTCAAGGTGACGAGAATGTGCGTCGCCTCATGGCTCACCGTGACGCCAAGTCTCGTCGTCATCGCCTGTCCTCGTCCCGAGAGATCTTCCTGGTCAAAGATCTACAGAGAAGTTACACCTCTACTTACCCCGCGAGGCAGGGGGAGGCAAGGAGGACGGGAGGGCGGGGACCGGTCGTGCTCAGCGGTCGCCGGCGATCTCGTACAACCCACCGGCGTCGGAGCCCGGGTCGGGCTCGCCGCCCGGCCGGGGGTGGCGCGGACCCGCGTCCGCCGCGTGGCCGAGCGCCTCGGCGACCGTCGGGTGCTGTTCGAACACGTTGCGCAGGCCCGTGATCGTCAGCACCCGGCGCAGCACGCCCTGCACGCCGCTCAATATCAACCGGACGTTCAGGGCCTGACCACGCTGCAACGCGGAGATCAGCTCGCTCAGCCCGCGCGAGTCGCAGAACTCCAGCTCGGCGACGTCGATCACGAGGACGGACGTCCCTGACGACTCCCAGACCCGGTGCAACTCGTCGTGCAGCAGATGAACGGTGCCGGCGTCGAGATCGCCTTCCACACGCACGACTACGGCCGCGCCACGGACTGCGGACGCGACCTTCAAGGTGGAACGTGGACCGGTCACGGGCATGCTCACTCCCTCGCCTGCGGGGACACGGCAGGCGTGTTACGCCAACACAAATCACACGTTACCCGGGAGGAGGGGTGATTATGTTCCGGCAGTGACGACACGGCCGGCGCGCGGCGTGAATCCGTGCGCCGGCCGTGCGATAACTCGTGTTACTTGGAGGCGGCCTTGAGGTAGTCGGCGTTCATCTGAGCGATCGTGTCGAACGGGATGCCCTTGGGGCACACCGCCGTGCACTCGCCGGTGTTGGTGCAGCCGCCGAAGCCCTCGGCGTCCATCTGCTCGACCATCGCCCTGGCGCGCGACTCGCGCTCCGGCTGGCCCTGCGGCAGCAGGCTCAGGTGAGTGATCTTCGCCGCGGTGAACAGCGAGGCCGAGCCGTTCGGGCAGGCCGCGACACAGGCACCGCAGCCGATGCAGGTGGCGGCGTCGAAGGCGGCGTCGGCGTCGGCCTTCGGCACCGGGACGGAGTGCGCCTCCGGGGCGGACCCGGCGGGAACGGAGATGAAGCCGCCCGCCTGGATGATCCGGTCGAACGCCGACCTGTCCACGACGAGGTCCTTGACCACCGGGAACGCCGCGGCCCGCCACGGCTCGATCGTGATGACGTCGCCGTCCTTGAAGTGCCGCATGTGCAGCTGGCAGGTCGTGGTGAGCTTCTGCTCGCCGTGCGCGACGCCGTTGATGACCATGCCGCACATGCCGCAGATGCCCTCGCGGCAGTCGTGGTCGAAGGCGACCGGGTCGTCGCCCTCCAGGATCAGCCGCTCGTTGAGGACGTCGAGCATTTCCAGGAACGACATGTCCGGAGAGACGTCTTCGACCCGGTAGGTCACCATCCGTCCCTTGTCCGACGAGCCGTTCTGCCGCCAGATCTTGAGGGTCAGGTTCACTTGTAGCTCCGCTGGGTCATCTTGACGTACTCGTAGTTCAGCTCTTCCTTGTGCAGGACCGGGCCCTCCGGAGTCCACTCCCACGCCGCGACGTAGGCGAAGTTCTCGTCGTCGCGCAGCGCCTCGCCGTCCGCGTCCTGCGACTCGGCCCGGAAGTGGCCGCCGCACGACTCCGTACGGTGCAGCGCGTCGATGCACATCAGCTCGGCGAGCTCGAAGAAGTCGGCCACCCGGCCGGCGCGTTCGAGCGCCTGGTTGAGCCCCTCGGAGTCGCCCGGCACCTTGACGTTGTTCCAGAACTCCTCGCGCAGCTCGGGGATGCGCTCCAGCGCCTTGCGCAGCGACTCCTCGGTGCGCTCCATGCCGCAGTAGTCCCACATGATCCGGCCGAGCTCCCGGTGATAGGAGTCGGCGGTGCGGTTGCCGTTCACGGACAGGAGCTTGTCGATCTTGTCCTGGACGGCCTTCCTGGCCTCCGCGACGTCGCCCTCCTCGACCGGCCCGAACGTGCCGGCCCCGGCCAGGTAGTCGCCGATCGTCGTGGGCAGCACGAAGTAGCCGTCCGCGAGGCCCTGCATGAGGGCGGAGGCGCCCAGGCGGTTCGCGCCGTGGTCGGAGAAGTTGGCCTCGCCGACCACGAACAGCCCGGGGATGGTCGACTGCAGGTCGTAGTCCACCCACAGCCCGCCCATCGTGTAGTGGACGGCCGGGTAGATGCGCATCGGCACCTCGTACGGGTTCTCACCGGTGATGCGCTCGTACATCTCGAAGAGGTTGCCGTACTTCTTCTCGACGGCCTCCCGGCCCATCCGCCTGATGGCGTCGGCGAAGTCGAGGTAGACGCCGAGCCCGCCGGGTCCGACGCCGCGGCCCTCGTCGCAGACGTTCTTGGCGGCACGGCTGGCGATGTCACGCGGCACGAGGTTGCCGAACGCCGGGTAGATGCGCTCCAGGTAGTAGTCGCGCTCGTCCTCGGGGATGTCGCCGGGGGCCCGGTTGTCGCCCTTGAGCTTCGGCACCCACACGCGGCCGTCGTTGCGCAGCGACTCCGACATCAGCGTCAGCTTCGACTGGTGGTCGCCGCTCTGCGGGATGCAGGTCGGGTGGATCTGCGTGTAGCAGGGGTTGCCGAAGTAGGCGCCCTTCTTGTGCGCCCGCCAGATCGCCGTGGTGTTGCAGCCCTTGGCGTTGGTGGACAGGAAGAACACGTTGCCGTAGCCGCCGCTGGCGAGCACGACCGCGTCGGCGAGGTGGGTCTCGATCTCACCGGTGACCATGTCGCGGACCACGATGCCCCGGGCCCGGCCGCCGCTGACGATGAGCTCCAGCATCTCGTGGCGGGTGTGGACCTCCACGTTCCCCGCCGCGACCTGCCGCTCCAGGGCCTGGTAGGCGCCGAGCAGGAGCTGCTGGCCCGTCTGGCCGCGGGCGTAGAAGGTGCGCGACACCTGGGTGCCGCCGAACGACCGGGTGTCGAGCAGGCCGCCGTACTCGCGGGCGAACGGCACCCCCTGCGCCACGGCCTGGTCGATGATGTTCACGCTGACCTGGGCGAGGCGGTAGACGTTCGACTCGCGGGCGCGGTAGTCGCCGCCCTTGACCGTGTCGTAGAACAGCCGGTAGACGCTGTCGCCGTCGCCGCGGTAGTTCTTGGCGGCGTTGATGCCGCCCTGCGCGGCGATGGAGTGGGCCCGCCGGGGCGAGTCCTGGTAGCAGAACGACTTGACCTTGTATCCCAGCTCGCCGAGCGTGGCCGCGGCGGAGCCACCGGCCAGGCCGGTGCCGACGACGATGACGGTCAGCTTGCGCTTGTTGACCGGGTTGACCAGCTTGGCCTGGAAACGGCGCTTGTCCCAGCGGTCCTCGATCGGGCCCTCGGGCGCCTTGGTGTCCCTGATCGGCTCGCCGACTCGGTAATGCCCGACGACGGCCGGTTCTCCTGCGCTCCGGCTCTGCTGCGGTGCGCTCTCCTGCTGGTTCTCTTGCTGGTTCTCTTGCTGGGCGCGGCGGCGGAACTTCACTTGACCACTCCGATCAGAATGCAGACGGGCGCGGCGACGAACCCGAGCACCAGCACCGCGGAGACCGCGACGGCGGTCGTCTGCAGCGCGCTGCGGACGCGGGGACGGCGGGTCAGGCCGAGCGACTGGAAGGCGCTCCACAGGCCGTGGCGCAGGTGCAGGCCGACCATCACCATGGCGACGAGGTAGAACAGCGCCACCCACCAGCGGTCGGGCTGGAAGCCGGCGATCATCCGGTCGTACGGCGTGGCGTCGGCGCCCTTGGGGTTCACGGTGCCGAAGGTCATGTCCAGCAGGTGCCAGATCACGAACAGCACGATGATCACGCCGCCATACCGCATGGTGTGCGTGGCATACCCGTTGGCCTGTGACTTCCGCTTGGCCGCGTACTTCACGGGCCGCGCCTTGGCCGCCCGGCGGGCGAGCGACACCGCCGCCCACATGTGCAGCACGACGCAGACCACGAGCACGATCTCGGTGATCGTCAACAGGGTCCGGTTCGGCAGCGCGGGCGAGCCCACGGTGCGCAACCAGTCGGCATAGTGGTTGAAGGAGTCGGCGCCCAAGAAGATCTTGAGGTTGCCCAGCATGTGGCCGATCAGGAAGAGCACGAGAACCGCGCCCGTGACGGCCATGAGGGCCTTCCTGCCGGCCGAGGTGCCGAGCAGGCCGCGACGGGCGGGCGTACGCGGCGCGGGCGCGGCGGGCTTGCGAGGTGCGTCATGCGTGGGAACCGGAGCGGTCGCCGAGCCCCTATCCGCAGAAGCAGGGTCCGCGGAAGCGGAGTCCACAGAGTGGTCAACAGTGGCAGTCACGAATGCACACGCTAGGTTCGCGCAGTTCAGACGTCCAAGTCATGACAGATCTGGTTTCGATAGCCCCCGGCTATGCGCTCTGTCCCGCACGGTTTCCAAGAGTCGAAGGTCCCTAGAGTGTGCGACGAATTTCACACCGCGTTCACACCACGGGGGGCGCATCGAGCCGGCTTCGGCGATAGCCCTAGGCTATTGAATGTGCAGCTCCAGCAACTGGCCTACTTCATGGCCGTGGCCGAGACGCGGCACTTCACCCAGGCGGCGGAGCGGATGCGGGTCGCCCAGCCGTCGCTGAGCAAGCAGATCAAGAGCCTCGAGACCGAGCTGGGGGCGCCCCTGTTCAGCCGGGCCCGGGGCAACGTCACGCTCACCGCGGCGGGTGAGGCGCTGCTCCCGCTCGCGCGCCGCATGCTCGCCGACGCGGAGACCGCCCGGCGCGAGGTCGCCGAGCTCGCCGGGCTGCGGCGCGGGCGGGTGCGCCTCGGCGCGACCCCCTCGCTGTGCGCCGGGCTGCTGGCCGACGCGCTGGCCCGCTTCCACCGCGACTACCCCGGCGTGGAGCTGAAGGTCGAGGAGGGAGGGTCCCGCGACCTCGTCCGCGACCTCGCCCGGGGCCAGCTCGACCTGGCGCTGATCATCCTGCCGCTGCAGAGCAGCGACCCGTCCCTGGTGACCCAGGAGATCCTGAGCGAGAACCTCGTCGTGGCCTCCGCGTCGACCCGGGGGCACAGGTCGTACATGCGGATCGAGGACCTGCGCGGACGGCCCATGGTCATGTTCCGCAGGGGCTACGACGTGCGCGAGACGACGCTGGCGGCCTGCCGGCAGGCGGGGTTCGAGCCGCGCTTCTCGGTGGAGGGCGGGGAGATGGACGCGGTGCTGCGGTTCGTCGAGGCTGGTCTGGGCATCGCGGTGGTGCCCTCGATGGTCCTGGAGAACCGGCCGAGGCTGACGGGCACGCCCTTGCTGCCCGGGCTGCGCCGTACGGTCGCCCTCGCCCACCGCAAGGACGTGGAGCCGACTCGGGCGGCGCAGGCCTTCCGTGGGACGCTGTTGTCGTTCCTCGGCGAGGCCGCGCGTGATGGAACCCTTCCCCAGGGAATAGAGGCGCTCGTTGACGTGTGAGTCCTAACCGAGCGGTTTCCAGACGATAGGTTTGTGCACACGATGCTGCACGACGATGATGCCGACGCTGACGAGAGGCGTTCGTGACCCCGGTCTCCCCTGATCTGCCCGATCCGCTCACCCTCCTGCTGATCGAGGACGACGCCGGTGACGCGTTTCTCGTCGAGGAGTTGCTGGCGGGCGCCGAGAGGCCGCCGAAGATCACCTGGGCGCGGACCCTCGCCGAGGGACGCGCGCGGCTCACCGACGACGTGCAGTGCGTGCTCGTCGACCTCTCCCTTCCCGACGCGTCCGGGCTCGAGGCGCTGCAGCAGGTCCTCGCCATGGCCACGGACACGGCGGTGCTCGTCCTCACCGGGCTCGGGGACGCGCACGTCGGCATCGAGGCGGTGGCCGCCGGAGCGCAGGACTTCCTGGTCAAGCAGGACGTCGACGCCCGGCTGCTGATCCGTGCCATCCGCTATGCCATCGAGCGCAAGCGCGCCGACCTCGCCATGCGCGAACTGCTGCAGGAACGCATCGTCAGCAAGGAGAACTCCCGGCTCGAACGCGGCCTGCTGCCCGTCTCCCTGCTCGACCCCGAGCTTCTCCACCATCAGGCCCGCTACCTTCCCGGGCGTTCGGGCGGGCTGCTGGCCGGTGACTTCTGGGATACCGTGCAGACGCCCGACGGGGCGGTGCACGTGCTGATCGGCGACGTGTGCGGGCACGGGCCCGACGAGGCCGCCCTCGGCACGGCGCTGCGCATCGCCTGGCGCACGCTGGTGCTGGCCGGGCAGAGCGGCAACGACGTGCTGCGCACGCTCGACACGCTGTTGCGGCACGAGCGCAAGTCGCCGGAGATCTTCACCACGATGTGCACCGCGACCATCGCCCCCGACCTGACCACCGCCCGTCTGCACGTGATCGGCCATCCGCCGCCGCTGCTGCTGCGCGACGGCGTGCTCGGTGTGGTCACCGAGACGCCGTCGGGCCCGCCCCTCGGGATCTTCCCGGACATCGTGTGGACGCCCATCGACGTCACCCTGGGCGATCGGTGGTCGCTGCTGCTCTACACCGACGGGCTGATCGAGGCCACGGTGGGCGAGAACCGCGACCTGCTCGGCACCGAGGGGCTCGCGAACCTGATCCGCGCCCAGGCGGGGATCGACCTCGACCGCATCATCGCCAGTCTCGACGGCGCCATGCACGACGACGTCGCGGCCGTCCTCGTCGCCCGCGGCCACGAGAAGCAGGACGTACGGGAGAGCAGGGCATGAGCGCGCCGGAGGCGCACGAGGAGGCGCATGCGGCCGCACCGGCCCCGCTGCCCCCGCTGGCGCCGCCCGCACGGGGCGCGCGCCTGCCCGTCAGCCGGTGGTTCGTGCTCGCCGGAGCGGGCGTCCTGCTCATCTTCGTGATCGCGGTCAGCGCCATCCTGCTCGCGCTCTCCACGACGCACGAGGCCCGGCAGACCCTCGTCGACGCGGTCGACCCCGCCGCCCTGCAGACGCTGCGCATCGCCCGCGCGGTGCAGGCGCAGGAGGGCGCGATCCGCGGATACGGGCTCACCGGCGAGCAGCAGTACCTCGACACCTACCGGCAGGGGGTCTCCGAGGAGCGGTCGGCGACCGACGCGATCGCCAGGCTCGTCCCCCAGTTGCCCCAGGGGTACGGCGTCCGCCGCCAGATCCGGCAGATCACCGATGCCACGACCGCGTGGCGGCGCGACTACGCCGAGCCCGTGGTCGAGCGGACCCTCAAGAGCGGTCCGGGCTCGCTCACCGACCTGGCCAAGAACAACCTCCAGCGCTTCTCGGCGGTCAGGAGCGCGCTCGACACGCAGCAGGCGCTGCTGGGGCGGCTGCACGACGTCGCCAGGGACCGGCTCTACTCCGGCTGGAACACCATCTATGTGGCGATCGCGGCGCTGGCCGGCGCGATGGTGCTGGCGATCGTGTTCTGCGCGCTGATCGTGCGCCGGGCGGTCACCGGCCCTATCGCGCGGTTGACCCGGCAGGTCCGGGCGGTGGCCGCGGGCGACTTCGACCACGAGCTCGGGGTCGAGCGGCCGGCCGAGCTGTGGGAGCTGTCGGGTCACATCGACGGCATGCGCCACCGGATCATGACCGAGTGGCAGTCGTCCGTCGAGGCCCGCCAGCAGCTCGCCGAGCAGGCCGAGGAGCTCAAGCGCTCCAATCGCGAGCTGGAGCAGTTCGCCTACGTGGCCAGCCACGACCTGCAGGAGCCGCTGCGCAAGGTGGCGAGCTTCACCCAGATGCTGGAGCAGCGCTACGCCGACCGGCTCGACGACCGCGCCCGGCAGTACATCGGCTTCGCGGTCGACGGCGCCCGCCGCATGCAGTTGCTCATCAACGACCTGCTCGACTTCTCGCGGGTGGGCCGGGTCGGCGGCGAGCGAGAGGAGATGGACACGGGCGACGCGCTGGCCGGCGCCCTGCGCAACCTCGACGCCCGGCTGTCGGAGACCGGCGCGACCGTCACCCACGACGACATGCCCAAGGTCGTCGGCAACCGCACGCTGCTGACCCAGCTCTTCCAGAACCTCGTCAGCAACGCGCTCAAGTTCCGCTCCGAGGAGCCTCCCCGCGTCCACATCGGCGTACGGCGGGACGGCGACATGTGGGAGTTCAGCTGCTCGGACAACGGGATCGGCGTCGAGCCGAAGTACGCCGACCGCATCTTCCTGATCTTCCAGCGTCTGCACCCGAGGGACGTCTATCCCGGGACGGGCATCGGACTGGCCCTGTGCCGCAAAATCGTCGAATATCATGGCGGCCGGATCTGGCTCGACACGAGCGAGGACGCCGGAGCCACGTTCCGCTGGACCCTGCCGGCCTTGGGAGACCCTGATGAGTGAGCGCAGATGAGTGAGCGCCGATGAGTGAGCGCCGATGAGTGAGTTCCGCCCGATCGAGGTCCTCCTGGTCGAGGACGACCCGGGCGACGTCCTGCTCTGCCAGGAGGCGTTCTCCTACAACAAGGTCGGCAACAACCTCCACGTGGTCAACGACGGCGAGCAGGCGCTGGCCTACCTGCGCGGCGAGGGGCAGTACGACTCGGCGCCCCGGCCCGACCTGGTGCTGCTCGACCTCAACCTGCCGCGCGTCAACGGTTTCGAGGTGCTGGAGGAGGTCAAGAGGGACCCCTCGCTGCGGACCATCCCCGTTGTGATCCTCACCACATCGGAGGCCGAGCAGGATATCCTGCGGGGATACAACCTGCACGCCAACGCGTACATCGCCAAACCCGTGGATTTCGACCAGTTCACCCGGGTAGTACGGCAGATCGACGAATTCTTCGTGACCGTGGTCAAGCTGCCGGGGAAGTGACCGAGATCACAGCGGGGAGGAGTGACCCTCCTCACACTTCGTGATGTGCTCGTCGTAATGTGTGCCCCACCAATAACGCGCACGGCCTGAGCAGTACGGCGCGGTCACTCCGGCGTGCGCGGAGTCAGTGAGGGTGGAAGGTCTCCGATGACCCAGACAACGGCCGAGAGCGCGGCAAGGAAACAACGCGCGCAGATCAGGGTGCGCACTCTTCGAACCGATCGATGGTGGCTGGCTCCGGCGTTCACGTTCGCCGGACTCCTGTTGTTCTTGATTTACGGATTTTGGGCGATCTTCGACAAGAGCTACTTCGTCGACCCGTACATAGCGCCCTTCTCGTCGCCGTGTCTGGCGACGTCCTGTCCCGAGGGGGCCCGGTTGTTCGGGCTCGCCCCGTTCGGCGACTGGTACACGTTGCCGCCCGGGATACTGATCCTCGGCCTGCCGGGCGGTTTCCGGCTCACCTGCTACTACTACCGCAAGGCCTACTACCGGTCGTTCTGGCTGTCGCCGCCGGCCTGCGCCGTGGCCGAGCCGCACGGGAAGTACACCGGCGAGACGCGTCTGCCGCTGATCCTGCAGAACATCCACCGCTACTTCTTCTACTTGGCCATCGTCATCGGCCTGATCCTGACGTACGACGCGGTGCTCGCGCTGGTGCACAAGCCCGCCGGGCTGGGCAGCTGGATTCTGCTCGCGAACGCGGCCCTGATTCTCTGCTACACGTTCGGCTGCCACTCGTGCCGTCACATCACCGCCGGGCGCCTGAACCACTTCTCGAAGCACCCGCTGCGCTACAAGGCGTGGACCCTGGTCTCGAAGCTCAACGCCAGGCACCAGCAGTTCGCCTGGGCCTCGCTGTTCTCGGTCATGATCGCCGACCTGTACGTCCGGCTCGTCGCCAAGGGCGTCATCAACTTCCCGTTCGCTTAAGGATTTCAAGTGGAGCGTCACGAATACGACGTCGTCGTCATCGGGGCCGGTGGAGCGGGGCTCCGTGCGGCGATCGAGGCGCGGCAGCAGGGCAAGCGGACGGCGATCGTCTGCAAGTCGTTGTTCGGCAAGGCCCACACGGTCATGGCCGAGGGCGGCGCCGCCGCGGCGATGGGCAACGTCAACCCGAACGACAACTGGATGGTGCACTTCCGCGACACGATGCGCGGAGGCAAGTTCCTCAACAACTGGCGCATGGCGGAGCTGCACGCCAAGGAGGCCCCGGACCGCGTCTGGGAGCTGGAGGCCTGGGGCGCGCTGTTCGACCGCACCAAGGACGGCAAGATCAGCCAGCGCAACTTCGGCGGCCACGAGTACCCGCGCCTCGCCCACGTCGGCGACCGCACCGGCCTGGAGCTGATCCGCACCCTCCAGCAGCGCGTCGTCGCCCTGCAGCAGGAGGACGAGAAGCTGCACGGCGACCCCGAGGCGTACATCAAGGTCTTCGCCGAGTGCACGATCACCCGGCTGCTCAAGGACGGCGACGCCATCTCCGGGGCCTTCGGCTACTGGCGTGAGACGGGCGACTTCATCGTCTTCGACACCCCCGCCGTGGTGCTTGCCACCGGCGGCATCGGCAAGTCGTACGTCGTCACGTCGAACTCCTGGGAGTACACCGGTGACGGTCACGCGCTGGCCCTGCTCGCCGGCGCGAAGCTCATCAACATGGAGTTCATCCAGTTCCACCCGACGGGCATGGTCTGGCCCCCATCGGTGCGCGGCATCCTGGTGACGGAGTCGGTGCGCGGCGACGGCGGCGTCCTGCGCAACTCCGAGGGCCGCCGCTTCATGTTCGACTACATCCCGGACGTGTTCAAGGACAAGTACGCCACGACCGAGGAGGAGGCGGACCGCTGGTACGACGACCAGGCCAACAACCGCCGTCCGCCGGAGCTGCTGCCCCGTGACGAGGTGGCCAGGGCGATCAACGCCGAGGTGAAGGCCGGGCGCGGCTCACCGCAGGGCGGCGTGTTCCTCGACGTGTCCACCCGCCTGCCCGCCGCCGAGATCATCAAGCGGCTGCCGTCGATGCACCACCAGTTCAAGGAGCTGGCGGACGTCGACATCACCAAGGAGCCCATGCAGGTCGGCCCGACCTGCCACTACATCATGGGCGGCGTCGAGGTGGACGCCGACACCGGCGCGGCGTCGGTCCCCGGACTGTTCGCGGCCGGCGAGGTCTCCGGCGGCATGCACGGCTCCAACCGCCTCGGCGGCAACTCGCTGTCCGACCTGCTGGTGTTCGGCCGCCGGGCCGGCGCGGGAGCCGCGGCGTACGTGGACGGGCTGGCCAAGCGGCCGACCGTGACCGGCATCGAGGAGGCCAAGGCCGAGGCCCTGGCCCCACTGGAGCGGAGCGGCGGGGAGAACCCGTACGAGGTCCACCACGAGCTGCAGCGCACGATGAACGACCTCGTCGGCATCATCCGCAAGTCCGAGGAGATCAGCGAGGCCCTCCAGGTCGTCGAGAAGCTCAAGGAGCGGGCCAAGAACGCCGCCTCCTCGGGCAGCCGGATCTACAACCCCGGCTGGCACCTCGCGCTCGACCTGCGCAACATGCTGCTGGTCAGCGAGTGCGTGGCAAAGGCCGCGCTGCTGCGGGAGGAGAGCCGCGGCGGCCACACCCGCGACGACTACCCCGGTATGTCGCCGGAGTGGCGCAGGAAGCTGCTGCTCGTGTCGCTGGCCCCGGACGAGTCGGGCGTGCGGATCGAGGAGAAGGTCCAGCCGCCCATGCGCCCCGACCTGATCAGGCTGTTCGAGCGCTCCGAGCTGGAGAAGTACCTCACCGAGGAAGAGCTGGCGGAATACGACGCCGCGGTCAAGGAGTCGTGATGGGATACAAGGCGAAGTTCCGCATCTGGCGCGGTGAGGGCGGCGAGGGCCGTCTGGAGGACTTCACCGTCGAGGTGAACGAGGGCGAGGTCGTCCTCGACGTCATCCACCGGCTCCAGGCCACGCAGACCCCCGACCTGGCGGTCCGCTGGAACTGCAAGGCCGGCAAGTGCGGCTCGTGCTCGATGGAGATCAACGGCAAGCCCCGGCTGGGCTGCATGACCCGGATGTCCACCTTCGAGGAGAGCGAGACCATCACGGTCACGCCGCTGCGGACGTTCCCGGTCATCAAGGACCTGGTCACGGACGTGTCGTTCAACTACCAGAAGGCCCGCGAGATCCCCTCGTTCACGCCGCCCGCCGACGTGAAGCCGGGCGAGTACCGCATGCAGCAGGTCGACGTCGAGCGCTCGCAGGAGTTCCGCAAGTGCATCGAGTGCTTCATGTGCCAGAACGTCTGCCACGTGATCCGCGACCATGAGGAGAACAAGCCGAACTTCGCCGGCCCGCGCTACCTCATGCGGATCGCCGAGCTCGACATGCACCCGTACGACGTGCTGGAGCGCAAGGAGTCGGCGCAGGAGGAGCACGGCCTGGGCTACTGCAACATCACCAAGTGTTGCACCGAGGTCTGCCCCGAGCACATCAAGATCACCGACAACGCGCTGATCCCGATGAAGGAGCGCGTGGTCGACCGGAAGTACGATCCGCTGGTCTGGCTGGGCTCGAAGATTTTCAAGCGCCAGCGCTGAGCCTTTGCAAAGGCGCCGATCGGTCCGTCCGATCGGCGCCTTTCTGTTGGTCAGCGCCCGGTGGCCGGGTCCTCGCCCGTGGGCGGCTGCGGAAGGTGGCCGGGCCGGGTGGCCTCGGTCCAGACCCCGGCCTGGGCCTCACCGACCGCCTGGCTCCAGGGATCCGCCGCGCCCGGGGGCATCGGGGCCGCGCCCGGGTACTGCTGGCCCTGCGCCTGCTGCGCCTGCATCTGGGCGGGGTCGGCAACCGGGTACCCGTACGGCTGGGCGTAGCCGTACGGCACCGGGTAGCCGTACGGCTGCTGCGGATAGCTCACGGTGTAGGGCTGGACGGGCACGAAGCCCATCATCGGGGCGTAGCCGGGGGTGGCCGCCGCCGGGTAGGCCGCCGCCTCGGGAGCCGGCGTCCGCGCCGCGGCCGGGCCTCCTCGCCGTACCGCGGCGGCGTGCGCCATCCTGCGGAGCCGGCCTTCGAAGATCAGCCAGGCGATCAGCGCGATGCCCACGAGCACCCCGGCGGGGATGGCGAGCCGGTGGGCCAGCGTCGGCTTGTCGTACTCGGGAGACGCATTGCGGATCTCGATCGGCACCGTCTCGGGATCGGGCTGCTCGAACGACACGCCCGTGCTGGGGGTCTGCTGCACCGTGTCCGGCGTCGGGGTCGACGCGGGGGGCAGGCTCACCTGCCCGTTGTCCTCCGGGCTCGGGCTGGGCTCCGGGACGGAGAGGTCGGTCTGCGTGGGGAGCGTCTGCGTCGACTGCGGCGGGTTCTGCTCCGTGGTGGACGCGGGAGGAGCGGTCGTCGTCGTGGCCGGCTTGGGCGTCTTGGTCTTGGTCTGCTTCGGCGTCGGCGTGATGGTGACGGTCTTGGTCACCACGGGCTCGGCCGTGGGGCTCGCGTTCGCCGAGGAGGTGGCCGGCGGCGTCTGGGTGACGGTGACCGTGACCACGGCGCACTGCGGGTCCTGAGTGGGGTCGCACGGCTCCACCGGGTCGGCGTTGGCGCCGATCACCGGACCCACGGCAATGATCGCCAGCGTGGCGATGGCCACAGACGCGACAGCCGAGGACGCGGCTCTCATGTACGCGCGTCCGATCACGGCTCGCCTCCTGTCGGCCCGGCTTCGAGGTCAAGACCGATTGTAGTTCGGTAAAAGCAGGAGCAAAGCCGGATCTTGCGAACGATTCGGCGACTATACATCCCGGCTCGGCAACAGTTTCTCGATCGCGGCGACGACCGGCAGATCCGCCGGAAGCCAGGGCACGTCGTACAACTCGTGCGGCTCCAGCCAGCGCAGCGCGAGGTGCTCCAGCGGGCGGGGCACGCCCGCGACGACGGTGGCGAGCCACACGTGCATCAGGTAGCCGCTGTGCAGGGGCCAGTCGCCGCCGACGCGGCGTCCGAGGACAACCTGGACCCCGAGCTCCTCGGCGCACTCGCGCACCAGCGCCGCGCGCTCGTCCTCCCCCGGATCGACCTTCCCACCGGGGAACTCCCAGCCACCGCGCAGCGCCGGAGGTCCGGACCGCTGGGCGGCCAGGAGGCGGCCGCCCTCGACGATCGCGGCTCCGACGACGAGCCGTGTTTCTGTCACGTCTGCGCCCGCTTCAGTTGCGCGATGACCGTCTCGTTCTCCAGCGGCCGGGTGAAGCCCACGATGTTGGGCCGGTCGCGGTACGTCGAGATCTTGATGGGCCCGCACAGCGTGCACCGCGCCTCGATCATCTTGCCGGGCGACACGACCATCCCGACATGCCCCGGACTGTCCTTGGACGTACCGGGACCGGCGTTGAAGAAGACGAGGTCGCCGGGCTGCTCCTGGCCTTCCTCGATCTTCTCGCCGAAGGGCCACTGGCCGAAGGTCGTGCGGGGGATGGTCAGACCCGCGTTGCGGTAGGCCATGTAGATGATCCCCGAGCAGTCGAAGGCGTCGGGGCCCGTGCCGCCCCACCGGTACGGCTTGCCCCGCTGCGCCAGAGCGTACTCGAGGATCTTGCGTACGACGTCGTCGGGGGCGCTGTCGACGTAGCCGGAGTCGCAGGCCGGGTCGGCCTCGGGCGGGACGCCGATGTCTCCGGTCGCCGCGTAGCGCTTGGCGATCTCCAGCACCTGGTCGACGTACCAGGTGGCCCGGTTGTAGACGAAGATCGCCCTTCTGAGGTCGTCGGGCGCGCCGTTGCGCTTGAGCATCTTGGCCGCGCCGAGGATGGCGTCCGCCGGGTTGTAGATGTCGCCGTAGCCGTCCCCGTCGCCGTCGGAGGCGTAGCCGTTGATGCCCGGCTCGATCTTCATCTTGGCCTGGCCGCCCCAGGTGCTGATGAGAAACTGCATCGGCCCCGCGGCCCCCGCGTAGTTGGTGCCGCTGCGCACGCCCGGCAGCGTCGAGCGGCCGTGGTTCGTCTCCCGCTTGCCGATGGCGGCCAGGACGTTCCACTGCACGCCGATCTGCTTGCCGAACTTCTTGTAGAGCTCCAGGTAGTCGTTCGGGATGTCCCCCTGGGCCGTCTGCGAGACGTCGGCGGCGGCCTCCCCCGTGGCCGCCTCCGCGCAGTTCTCGGCCGCGCCGCCGCCGAAGAGGATCGACGGGCTCGGGGTCATCAGGATGATCGAGCCGAACAGCGTGGCCGGGACGATCACGATGAGGGCCACGGCGATCGTCCGCCAGTCCCGCCCCGCCAACGCGAGCCTGCGTACGACGCGCGTCGAGGCGCCGGACGAAGTGATGCGCGGCGGAGTGGTCACGGCGAGCTGTCCCCGTCCTGACCGGCGTCGGCCAGTTGCAGGTCGTACACCCGCCAGTCGGTCCCCGCCTTGATCACGGTCACGGCGAACTGCTCGGGCACGTCCTTCTGGCCGTTCTTGTCCGTCACGTGACGAACCGAGTCGACGACGAACACCACCTGATCGGCCGTCATGTCGCGGATCGTCGTCACCTTCGCCGACCCCTTGGAGGTCACCTGATCGGCCTCGTTCTGCTCCACCACCGCGGGGTCGGTGACGGTCCTGGTGAGCTGACCGGCGAACTCGTCGGTCGCGAACCGCTTCAGCCGGTCGGCCCGCGCCGCCGGCTCCTCGCCGGGAGAGAAGGTGCCGTACGCCTCGGTGAAGCGGCGCGCCAGGTCGGCCGCCGCGCCGATCTCCTCCCTCGACAGCGGCAGGTACGCGTACACGTCGAAGGCGCCGGGAGTCGTGGCGACCGGGCTGGGCTCCCGGACGGCGGCCGTCGCCCGCGGGGTGGCCACGACGGACTGCTCCCTCGTCTGCTCGTCGCCCTCGGAGGAGGAGCTCGACGGCGGGCTCATCGTGAGGTAGACGCCGACGGCGGCGAGCACCACGACGGCCGCCGCGAAGGCGAGCCCCTTCCCCCGATCGCTGTTCCGGCTTCTCATCAGTCGCCGTCGGCGGGCTTGGCCCAGAACGGGGTCGGCGCGTCGCTGTCACGGCGCGTGCCCTCTCCCCTGCTCGGCAGCCAGAGCGGGGGCGGTTCGGCCGAACGGGGACGGCTGGACGACGAGCCGCCGGACGAACCGGAGTCACGCGGCGGGGCGGGCCGGGAACGGCCGCCGTCGCCCCGCCGGGACGACCCGCCGAACAGACCACCGGACGAACCACCGGACGACCTGTTCGAGGACCTGCCGGAGGAGCCGCCGAACAGCCCGCCCGAGCCACCCGAGCCACCCGACCTGCTCGACCCGCCCGACGAGCCGCGCGAACCGCCGAAGAACCCGCCCGAGCTCCCACCGGACGGCCTGCTGGACGACGGCCGGGAGGCCCAGCCACCACCGGACCTGCCGCCGAACCAGCCGCCACCGGATCCCCCGCCGGACCCACCGCTGGAACCACCGCTGGAACCACCGCTGGAACCACCGCTCGATCCGCCGCTGGGACGGCCGCGGGACGGCGCGGCGGACTGTGCCGCGGACGGCGCGGGCGCGGCGGAGGCGCCGGTGACCCGCTGCGGCGGGGCCGCCGGGCTTCCGCCGGACGACGCCGCGGCCGACGCGGCCCGGACGGCGGAGGACATGCCCGGACCGGACGGCATGGACGCCCGTGCGGACCCGGCGGGACGCACCCCCGACAGGTTGAGCGGCGGGGCCGTTCCCGGACGTGAGGCGGTGACCCCGGCCTTGCGGCGACCGGCCCCCTGCGCGTCGGCGTCGAGCGGCGCGGGTTGTGCCCCCGCACGCGCTCCGGCCTGGGCGGGCACGTTGCCCGCGCCCTCCTCGCCGCGCACGCGGCCCTGCGCCACCCCCGCCGCGGCGGCCGCCGCCGTGCCCGCACCGGTCGCCATGGCGGCCGCGCCGATGACCGGCTCGGCCTTGCGCAGGCCCCACCGGGCCGCCCGGGCCGCCGCGACCGGCGGCAGCGCGTTGGCCGCCCGCGACAGGGTCGGCGCGGTGGCGGCCTCGCCGAGCATCCGGGTGGTGAGCGTGTGCCCGTCCATCGAGGCGAACAGGTGCTGGAACGGCCGTCTGTAGAAGAAGACCGCGATCGTCAGCAGCGCCATGAACAGGATCTGCATGCCCCAGGGCAGGGTGGTCGAGATGATCAGCGCGTAGCCGTACACGAGGACGCCGAGCACCAGGGCGAGCACGGCCTGGCGCAGCAGGGTGCCGACCAGCATCTCCACCCAGCGCATGGCGATGATGCGGCCCGAGCCCGGATGCACGCCGATCAGCAGGAAGATCGGCCCGAGCATCAGCAGCAGGAGGAAGCCGACCTTGAGGACGAGCAGCGACACCGCCACGAGGAAGATGAGCAGACCGGCGACCATCGCCGCGATGAACGCGCCGATCGCGATGCCCAGGCGGCTGGTCCAGTCCTTGCCCTGGAACAGGAAGTACGCCGGGGTGCTCTGCATCGGCTTGGCGATCTCCTCCTCGAACCGCTTCTGGTGCTCGTCGGTGCTCGGGACCTGGCCGGCCGCCTGTTCCTGGGCATCGATCGCCTGGAGGTTCAGGGTCTTCGCGCCCAGGCCCTTCACGAGACCGGCGTTGGGGTCGGCCGTGCCGAACTCGCCCATCAGCCACGGCTTGCAGACCAGGACCGACCACAGCGCGTCGGCGTTCTGCGCCACGCCGGGCGTGCCCTGGCGGCCGTAGCCGCCCGCCGTGGGCGCGCTCGGCACCTCGCCCGGCGCGGTCTCCTCCATCGGCAGGCAGGACGCCCCGCCCGCCCCCGGCAGCCCGGAGAACGCCGAGTTCACGATCTCGCCGGTCTTGTCGGTCACGGTCTTGCCGAGGCTGGTGAAGTCACCCGGGCGGCTGAAGAACCAGATGGCGACCGTGACCGCGAGGACCATCCAGATGACGCCCTCGGTGGTCGTCGTGGCGCGCTTGCGGATCAGGCCGTACCACGCCAGCCAGATCGCGCCGAGGATGACGATCGGCCGCAGGTAGGGCCAGTACATCGCGTTGGCGAGGTTGGTGACGATCTCGTCGGCGACGTCCTTGATGGGCTGAAGCGGGCCCTCGGTGGCCGCCGCCTGGTAGGTGCTGATCGTCAGCCGGTCGACGGCCTTGGCCCACGAGAAGACCGTGTTGGCCCACGCGTTGCCGAGCACGGCCGTGACGTCGGAGCACCCGAGGTCGTAGGTGTGCCAGAACTGGCCGGCCATGCCGTACCGCTCGTAGTTGGTCGCCGGCTGCTTCGGCGCCTGCGTGGTGTTCTGCTGTGCCCCCTGGCCGGTGGCCGTCGCCTCTTCGGTCGACGGCGGCTGGACCAGCCCGTCGACTCCGCCGCCCACGATCTCGGGAGCGAGGTTGGGCGACAGGTCACAGGGCCCGACCGCGCTCGCCGTGCCGGTGGGGAAGACCAGCGGCAGCGTCACGAACGCCACGAACGCGACGAACAGCAGCGCCAGGCTCCGGCGAATCCTCCTGCCGCGTCTGGCACCCTCCCTGGTGCGACCCTTCGGACCGTTCCTGCCCACGCTCACGATCGCACCTCCTGCGCGACCCCCGACCGACCGGAGCCCCCGTCAAGAAGATCATGCACGTTCTCGTTGGGTTTGTCGTGTGTCGGATTGGTGTCAAGCCAGCGCAGCAGTTCCTCCGAGATAAGGTCCACCCCGATACGGCCGGCCCGGCCGTCCAGATCCCGGAAGACGCACTCCCCGTTGCCCAGGGAGCGCAGCACCGCCTTGTGCTCCTCCGACGCGTCCACGCCGAGGAGTTCCATCACGTGCTCGACCTCCACGCGTTCCGTCGAACGGAACGCGAAGACCGACGACAGACAGTTGGTCACCTGCTCGTTGAGCAGGTCGCCGGCGTTCTGCGAGACCAGGACGAGCGCCGTGTTGCGCGAGCGGCCCATCCGGGAGACCTCCGGCACGAGCTTGGCGCCCTCGGGGGTGGACGTGATCGCCCACGCCTCGTCGAGGAAGATCGCCTTCGGCGTACGCCGGTCGAGCCCGTTCATCAGGCGGCGCGCGAACTGCGACACGAGGTAGAGCAGCGCGACCGACAGCCGCTGCTCATAGGAGTAGTCGTCCCTGACCGTCATCACGTCGGGCAGCGTGAGGCCGCCCAGCGTGAACACGGTCGTCCAGCCCTCGGTGTCGATCTGCTCGCCGCCCGAGGCGTCGAAGCACAGCCTGGCCAGGTGCATCTCCGACATCGACCGCAGCACGGCGCCGAGGTTCTTGGACGCCGGGTCGGTGGACTGCTCCAGGTGGTCCACCACCTTGCCCAGCGAGGGGTCGGGCTCGTTGGAGATCGCGGCGACCGCCTGGATCATGGCGGACTCGCGCTCCTCCGACATCCTCGGCAGCAGCAGCCGCAGGGTCTCGGTCGCCATCGTCTTCTTCGTCGCGATGTCGTCGCCGAAGGAGAACGGATCGAGCAGGCCCGGCGCGGCCGACCCCAGCGGGATGACCCTGGCCTTGCGGCCCCGGTTGCGCAGCAGCCGTACGAGCGACTCGGCGTCGCCCTTGGGGTCGATGACCGCGATCGTGACGCCGCGCAGCGCCATCTGGTAGATCAGCAGCAGCGCGAGCGTGGTCTTGCCGCCGCCCGGCTCGCCGGTGATCGCGATGGCGGTCGGGCGGTTGCGCGCCGCCGCGACGAGCGGGTCGAAGTGCACGATGCTGCGCGCCCGTCCCAGCGTCTCCCCGACGTACGGCCCGATCCAGCCGGCGTTCGACTCGTCCACCCGGTCGCCGAGCTCGACGGTCGCGGTGGCCATGCCGCCCGCGATCGTGCGCAGCGGCTGCCGCTGGGCGTACGCGTTGACCCGCAGCCGCTCGCCGGGAAGTGCCTCGCAGAACAGCGAGAACTGGTCGCCGGTGGAGTTGACGACGTCGATGCCGAGGTCGCGGTAGTGCTCCACGACGGCCTCGACCCGCTGGACGCACATCTCCTCGGTCGGCGCGCTGACGCTCAGCCGGTGCCAGCCGTACACGAACGGCAGGCGTTCCTTGGTGATGCCGTGCTCCAGCATGCGGGCGGCGTCGATCTGCTCGGCCAGCGCGAGCGGCGCCTCGGCGCCCGCCTCACGGATGTGGATGTCCATGTCGCGGGCGTGGGCCAGCTTGCGCGCCACGTCCTTGCTCGCCCTGACCGGGGGGATCAGCCGCATCCGGCTGGAGACCTCCACCGGGAACGGCAACTGGTCGGCGAAGTGCAGCCACGGCTCGCCGTCGGGGAACGGCATGAGATCGGGGAACCGGGCGAACGACAGATGCGCGGTGTAGGAGTCTCCGGCCGGCTGTTCGATCCGCAGCAGCGACCTGCCGTTGTGGATCTGCCCCTCGACCAGCGCCTCGATCTCGCCCTTGCCCCACCTGCGGCGCGGCGTGGCCGAGGCCAGCGGCTCGCCGAGACCGCCCGCCGCCGCGTGCTGGAACAGCCAGGCGATCTCCGTGGAGGTGGCGTGGCGGGCGTACAGCGCGCTGGAGGCCAGGGCCCGGCCGAGCCGCTCCGCGGCCTCGGTCCACCGGGCGATCTCCTTGTCCGGCACGTGGTCGTCCTCGATGCCGAGCGCCTTCTCGCTGCGCTGGTAGAAGCCGAAGAGCTGGGCCAGCACGCCGGTGCCGAGCTGCGCGCCGCGCGGCCCGAGCCGTACGCCGAGGTAGATCTCCTTGCTCCAGAAGTCCTTGGCCCAGACGTGGCGGTACATCTCCTCCAGGTACTCCCGCCAGCCCGGGCCCTCGTCGGAGGTCGCGTTGAGCGCCATCGCCCACTCGGCCGCCGGATAGGCCCGGTGCGCGATCCGCAGGTGCACCTCTGCGTCGGGCATCCTGATCGCGGCCAGCGCGATCGTGACGTTGGTGGCCAGCGCCTCGCGCTCCTCGGGGGTGAGGAACTCGTAGCTCACCGTCGGCAGCCGGAAGTAGGCCCAGGCCGCCGAGTCGGTGAGGAGAACGCGATCGTCGAAGTAACGCACCGCGAGGCGACTGCGCGCCCTGCTCATCGACCTCTCACCAGCTTCCTCGCTCGCCCCTCATCTGGCCACCTCCTGCTTGGCCTGGACAGCCGCCAGACCGCTCACGATCACTCCCGCAAGCGCAACGTACGCCCTGCGGCCGCCCATTCGGAGGTGATTGACGTCGACCGGTCCCGGCCGCCCTGGGGCCAGCTCGTCCTCCCAGGGCACCCGGACGATCGCCCGGCAGCGGCCGCTGGCCACCGCCTCGGCCTGCTCCACGTCGGGGAGGCTGCGGCGGCTCACGCCGTTGATCACCATCACGGCGCGGCGCCGCAGGTCGGAGCAGCCGTGCCCGTCGAGCCATTCGTAGGTCATCGCCACCGCCTCGGAGGCGTCCTCGCTCGCGGGGGCCACCAGCACGAGCTGGTCGGCGTACGGCAGGAGCCGGGCCGCCAGCGCGGCCGCGGGGTCGATCACGGTAAGCCGGTAGTGCCGGTCGAGCGCGGCGAGCGTCCTGCGCCAGTCGGCCAGGAACGCGCGTTCCGCCAGGCGCTGCGTCACCCGGTCGTCGGTGTCCGCCCCGACGACCTCCAGTCCCGATTCGCAGCGCGTCGTGTACGCCCGCATGCCGAGGTAGCCGGTCACCTCTTCCGAGCCCTCGATGAGCGAGCTCAGCGTCTCGGGCGACTCGGCGGCGATCCTCGTCGTGAGCGTGTCCTCTCCGGTGTTCGCGTCGAGCGCGAGCACGCGGTCCTCGCGGTAACGGGCCAGTGTGTGGCCCAGCATTAACGCCGTGGTCGTCTGCCCGGCGCCGCCCGTGCAGCCGAGCACCATGATCCGCCTGCTCGTGGTGAGCGGGATGCGGGTCCGGGCCTCGTCGACCTCCATGCCGTCCGTACGGCTGCCGCCCACAACGACCTGCGCCAGGCGCCGCCAGCCGCCCGAGGTGTCGCGCCCGACGACGGCCTCGACGCGGCGCAGCCGCGGCGGCTCCTCGTGCGCCGGCCTGCCGGGGGCGGTCGTTCCCGGAGTGGGCAGCGACGGCCGGGCGGGACCGGCCGGGCCGGCCGCGCGGGGCCCCGCGGGCACGGCACGGATCGACACCCCCGCCGGACCGGCCGGAGGCGGCGTCACGTCCCCCTTGCCCGTGACGCTCTCGTACGGCCTGGACCCCGGCACGTGGAACGGCCTGGGCTCCGGCGCATGCGTCCCCTCCCGCACGGGATGCGAGACGGGGTGCGAGGCAGGGTGCGAGGCGGGACCGGCGTCGTCCGGAACCTCCTGCGGCGCGTGGGACGGTCTGATCCAGGTGGGCGTGTCCTGCAGGGAAGCGTCGGAGGCGTCGGAGGCGTCGGCCTCCGGCGCGTGCTCGGTCGTGGCGTCCGCCGGAGGAGCCGCCGCGGCCGGCACGTGCTCGTCCGGCACGTGCTCGTCCGGCTCCGTGTCCTGCTCGGCCGCGGGCACCTCGCCCGCCGGCTCGCCCCATGCGCCGCCCGGCACGCGGGGGCGCACGAGCCTCGGCGGACGGCCCTTGCGATGCTGCTCAAGGGCCTCGGCGTCCCGCGGTGCCGTGTTCTCCCGGCCCGTGTTCTCCGGGCCCGTGTTCTCCCGGCCCGCGTCGTCGGCGGGCTCCCGGGGCGCGGCCTCCGCCTCGGTGTCTGCGGTGTGGATGGCGTCGGCGCTCTCCTCGCCGGGCTCGGCGTCGTGCGCGCGCTCGTCGCGAGGACGCTCCTCGTGCGCGGGCTCTACCGTGGCCGGCTCGGTGAAGGAGGCCACCCCGGACGGCCGTACGGCGCGGGGTTCGGCCGAAGCGGCGAGCCGGCGCAGGCGGCGCAGCGTCTCGGTGCCGATGGGCGGGACGGCGGGCTCCTCCGAAGCCTCGGCGGGAGCGGCAGGGGGCGCCTGCCGCACGGAGTCCTGCACAGAATCCTGCACGGAGTCCCGCACAGGGTCCTGCTCATGGCTCTCATGGCTCTGGGGGGCGTCATGTCCCCCGCCATGTCCCTCATGCGGCTCGTGTTCGCTATCCGGGCCGGTGACGAGGCCGGTCTGCGGCTCCGCCGGGCGTGTGAGCGGTGCGGGCGGTGCAGACGGTGCGGGCGGTTCCGTGAGGTAGAAGACGCGCTCACCGGTGGCCCCGGCCCGGGCGGCGGCACCACTGCGGGAGGGGGTGGTGGGGGGTGTGTCGGTGACCGGTGCGGCGGCGGCCGCCGCGGCCGCCACGGCCGGGCGCACGACCCGCGAGGGGTCCACCTGGTGCGCGCCGACCCGCCCGGCGCCCGAGGCCGCTCGTCCGCCGGTCCTGGAGACCTTCGGGACGGGCACCTTGACCGAGACCGCGCGGCGCGCCTTGCGGGCCGCCCTGGCGTGCGCCGCCGCGGCCGGCGGCGTGGTCCGCCAGACACGCGCCGTCAAGGCGATCTCGTCCGGCTCGTCGAACGGGGCCATGCGGCACCATGTCCGGGGCTCGCTCATGTAGCGGAGCTGCGACTGGAGCAGCTCGGTGAGACGCTTGCTCTCGATGACGGGACGGGTGGAGAGCCAGGTGAGCACGCCCGGGGGAACGAGGTAGATGACGTGCCAGGGGGCCGCGAACGGCAGTCCGATCAGGTAGAGGAAGACCCACCACGGCACGGAGACACCCACGAACACACCGATCCAGACGACCGGAAGCGGCATTGGCAGTCGTAGGTCGTACAGCTTGTACAGCCGCTTCTCAATACGCCAGATATTGGTATATGTGGGCAGATCCACCCCGAACCTCCTCTCCGCCCGATCACTTGATGCCAAGTGCGCCCGCGATCGCCTTCGCCGTCACCTCGATGATGTTGGGAACATAGAAGATCACGCCGATCGCGATCGCCAGGATGATGAACTGGACGAACCTGGTGATCTCGCGGGTGAAGAGGAAGAAGATCGCCACGACGGAGACGACCGCGAGGAAGAGCGGAGCGAAGAACTTCCGGAGGAAGTCGGCGAGACCTTCGGTGTTGATGCCCGTCGTCGGCGCAGGTGACGGCGCGGCAAGATCAAGGACGTGGTCCGCGATGGTCTTCAGTATCAACTCTCGCCCTCCCGGGGGTATGGATCAGCGATGTCTTTGCCGGGCATGCGCTACCCCACGGACCGGTTCGCACCCTGGATGTCCCTGACGAACCACTTGCCGCCCTGCTTTTCGATCGTCAACTGATAGGCCTGCTCGAGTCCGGCCGGCTGCGCCGCCGGATCCTGCGACGGGCTCGCCACCGCCGTCGACTGTCCGGACGCCACCGCCCACACGACCACCGCCGTGACCTTCCTGCTGTCGGCGCCGTCCGGCGGGACCACGACGTCCTTCAGCTCGGCGAGGGTGAACTCTCCGTTGAACCCGTTGACGGTCACCCCGCTCGCGACGTAGCGCTGGAGGTCGACCTGGTTGCCCGCGGCGTACGCCTTGAAGAAGCCTTCGAGCTGGGGACGCAGTTCGGCCTCGGTGGCGGAGTCGCGGTCGGGGTCCGGGAGCTGCGGCAGGCCCGCCGGACCCGGCGCGGGCAGCAGGGCCGGCTGGGCCGAGACCACGAACCTGCCGTTGTCGTAGTAGACCGGGACGGACAGCAGACCACGGCTGCCCCCCGACTGGTATGTCACGGTCACCCGGGCGTTGTGGTCGTCGATCACGTCGATCCCGGCGAACTGGAAGGCCCCCGCCGACATGCGCCCGTAGCCGTTCCAGCCGAACTGCTCGTCGGCGCCTTCCGGCAGGAACGACTTCAGCCGTTCCGCGCGCTGCTGGGGGTTGGCCGCGTCGTAGTTGAGGTAGACCGCCGCGAACTGGTTGGCGAAGGCCTCGGCCTCCGTCGCCGGGAACCCGGACGTGGCCGTGCCCGTGGGGGTCACGCCGGCCGGGTCGTCCTGCGTCAGCCGTTCGAACGGAGCGCGGACGCCGTTGACCACGATGACGACGATCAGTGCCCAGAGGATGACCCGCCCGGTCCAGACGAGCCAGCGGCCTCCACCGCCGCTCCAGCCTCCGCGCCGGGGGGCCGCGCCGTGCGCGGCGCTCGCCGCCTCGAAGCCTTCCAGTGGGTACGGGTCAGGGTCGCCAGCGATCCGAGGATCCTGCTGGACGTCTGACCTGCGAGCCATCACGCCTCCGCTCGCGCCGATCCCTCCGGCTGGCGCGGTTTCCTCTTGCTCTCGATCCGGTTAACCGCATTGAAGTATTCACCCTAGCGGTCTCACCAATTCTTCCAGGTAAGCCACGCCCATGGTGCAAGCATCGCCGCGACCGAGCAAACCAGGTCTACATCCCGTAGAGGCGCCCCACAGCTATCCACTCCGCGGAAAAGCACGTTACGCCTGGCCAGCGGGGGCATCGATTACCTAACCGCCACCTATTGCTGTCTTCGCAGCTCGCAGGCATAACGAAACCGACCGTACGCCCCACGACGGCCCCGCCGGAGCGGGGCCGTCGCGTCGCGAACTACGCCCGCGCCCTCACTGGCACGCCCCAGAGGAGGACGACTCCGAGGAGGACCACTCACTCGACGTGGGCGGGAGGCCCGCCGGCGGGGCGCTCTCCGGACCCGAGATCGCGGGCGGGACGTTCTCCGGAGCACTGCCCAGAGCGCTGCCCGGAGCGCTTTCCGGCAGCGAGGAGCTCTGCGACTGGCTCGCCGACGACTGCGACTGTGACTGCGCCTGCTCCGACACCTGCTGCTGCGCGCGCTGGGACATCTGCTCGATGCGCTGCTGCGCGCTCGCCGCCTCCTGCATGATCTGCTGTTTGGCGCTGCTCGCCTCGTCCCTGATGCTCTGGCGGGCCTCCTCCGCCATCTGCTCCATCGACGCGCCCATGCCCGGGAGCGCCTCGCTCCGCAGGCTCGATCCGCTGTACTGCCCGGCGGACCACTGCGCCGGGAACTCAGCGATCGTGATCCTCGGCAGGCCGATCGGCACCGTCCCGGCCACGGGTAGGGCCTCGCTCACCAGCAGCGGCTCGCTGATGGTGGTGTACGACGCCGCCCGCACCGAGCCGCCGGGCTCGCTCGCCTGCGGCGCCCACGCCGTTCCCGGTGCGCCGGTGGCCGCGGAGGCGGTGCCGCCGAGCAGCGCGATTCCGCCGGCCGTGAGCGTCGAGGCGAAAATCGCCGCGAGAGTCAGCTGCCTGGATTTCCGATGCATGGTCCCCCCCTTGGGCCCGGTCGGGCCTCGCCACGTCAGGCCACCTGGGCTTTCCCCGGTGCCCGAATTCGGCCGCCCCCTCCCGCCATGCCGGATTACGGCACCGATGAGATTTGTTGCGAAAAGGGATTCAAACGGCGACTTCGCGCCAAACGGCCTCATCTCGATGCTTCAACGAGCCTCACGAATGCGTCCAGGGCAGTTGGCCCAAGCGTTTCCGCCGGCCGTGCAGGATCTGACCGAAGGGAGAGGTGTGGCGGGTGATGCCGCTCACCACCTGACCGCCGCTTTGCGCGACCCGGCCGTCTCAGGACCGTTCGAGATCGTAGGTGACGTCCGCCACACGGACCGTGCGGACCAGCGGATCCTCGATTATCTTGCGCAGCTCCCCGATCGTGGCCGACGAGTCCACGTAGGCGTAGACCAGGCCGTCGTTCGCGGCTTTGCGCAGCCGCGCCAGGCTCAGATCGAAGTCGTGCAGGTTGTCGTCGTCGTAGTCCTTGAGGATGCCGACCCAGCGGCGGAACTTCGCGAGGTCCGACTTGATCGGCTCAGCATCGGATCCCGGCATCGGGGCCCGGTCCCACATCGTCGGCCCTCCCCACGTGATGGGGATCGACCTTGGACGCCGCTCGAAGACCACCTTGTCGGCATGCGACTTGTACCTGGCGGTGAAGGCGGCCAGCTCGTCGTTGGTGAGCGGTTTGGCGAACTCGACCACCGCCAGCGCGTTGAGCCCCTCCGGGAGCCTGGCCAGCACCTTGCGGCTGTCCTCCTTGGGCTGGTTGCCCGTCCCCACGTTCATCAGCGCCATGCTCAACGTGGTGCCGGCGTAGGTACCGAGTGGCAGCCTGCCCACGTGGCCGAAGAAGTCCTGGGTGACGACGTGCTCGACGCCGCCATAACCTTCGACGAAACCCCCGACGGCGCGCATGGGCCGGGCGGCCACCGTGAACGACATCGACAGCGGTGTCGTGGCACCCCAGTTTCGCACTTCGATGTCGTAGCCGGGGTTGTAGATCTTGAAGGCGGTGCCCAGCACGTCGGTCATGCGCTGTTCCCGGTCGCCGCGCCGCTGGATCACGTCGGAGCCCACCGTCGCCGCCAGGACGAGGACGAGCAGTGCCGCCAGCACCGTGATCGCGGTGCGGGCGACACCCCGCCGGACGGCCCGGCGGGTCGCCTTGGGATCGAAGTCGGGCATGGCCGGCAGCAGGTCGTCGTCAGTCATGAGGACCTCCGTAGAGATCGGCGAAGGCCGCTCTGGCCCGCCACACGGCCGTCTTGACAGTGGTGTTCTTCTTGCCGGTCATCGCGGCCACCTCGACCAGCGAGAAGCCCTCGAAGTAGACCAGGGTGAGCAGCCTGCGGTGCTCCTCGGGCAGCCGGTCCAGGACGTCGCGCACGGCCAGCGACTCGATGTGCAGCGGGGGCACGCCGAGCTCGTCGGGATGCGGCAGGTCCAGCTCCCGGCGGTGGCGCCGGACGTGGTCGACCAGGACGTTGCGGGCGATGGTGAGCAGCCACGCGGCCGCGTTCCCGCCGCGCCAGCCGAGCAGCGCCCTGGTCGCCTTGACGAACGTCTCCTGGGCCAGGTCCTCGGCGAGGTGGGGATCGCGGGTGCGGCGTAACAGGAACCCGCACACGAGCGTCCAGTGCTCGCGGTACAGCTCCTCGATGATGATGCCCCCCGCGTCTTCGTGTCTGTCACAACAGACCAGACGCGATCGGGCCGGGAATGGTCACCGGCCTCTTCCGCGGATGCTCGAAAATATCTTGCGGTCCGCCGGGCCGAGCAGGAAGGGTGCGCAGGTGGCCATACCTCAGCGAGAGCACCTGGTGCGGCAGGCGACGGCGTCCGACGCCGCTGTCGTCGCCGAGTTGCTGGACGCCTTCAACCGCGAGTTCGACGCGCCGTCACCGGGAACGGACGTGCTCACGGCACGCCTGCGCCGAATGATCGCCGGGGACCGCCTCGTCGCCCTTCTCACCGGCGAACCGGCCGTCGGCGTCGCGGTGATGTCCTTCCGGCCCAACGTCTGGCAGGAGGGTCCGGCCGCGCTCCTGGACGAGCTGTACGTGCGGCCCGGCATGCGCGGACAGCGGTTCGGGCACGCCCTGCTGGAAGCGGCGTGCCGCCTCGCGCGGGAACGCGGCGCGGAGACGCTCGAAATCAACGTCGACGGTGAGGACACCGACACCCGCCGCTTCTACGAGGCGCACGGCTTCGCCAACAGCGAGCCCGGAGCGACCGAGCCGATGTTCTACTACTACCGCGACCTCGTCTGAGAACGGTCAGACGTTGAAGCGGAACTGTGATCGCCGTCCTGGCGACGTGGGCCGGAAGGGTTGCTGCGCTGGTCGAGCGGCCTTTCTGGCCTTACGTCGTGATCATCACTTTTTCGACGTTTCACGGTGTCTTGTGCCCCGTACGTGCCCCGGTGGCGTGGGGTATGGCTGTAAGCATGACCAGCATGGACAAGACGGCGTCCGCACGGATCAGCTCGAAGGCCGCGCGCGACCCGGGCCAGCCCGACAGTTGACGACGTCCGCCGGTAGTTGGCCATGGCGAAGCCCGAAGAGCTCGGTCGAGGCATCCCGGCCGTAGCCCCGCAGGACGTTCCCGATGGCGGTTATCGGATACTGGCCGGCCATCGGATGGTCCATGTCCTGCCCATGCAAGCGGAAGGTCCGAAGGTGACCGTCCTGCCGCTCCGCGTGGTCGCGACCAGTACGTCGTCGTGCACCCCCACGAAGCAGCCTGGATCGCCCACCTTGAGGTCGAACTCCTCACCCGGACCGATATCGGTGGTGAGGTCCTTCTCGTGTATCCACCGCACCGACACCGGCTCAGGCAGCCGGTTCTCGATGTGCAGGTAACGAGCCTCCCGAGGCTGGCAGGCAGCCGTGGCAGCCAGCACGATGCTCGCGAGCGACAGAGCGACCGCCGTCCTCCACGTGCTCATCGCCGCTCGTTCTCCCATCGGTGTCCGGCTGCGTGCCAGAGCTGGTCGCGGACGAGGATCCGCTCTTCGCCGCATCTTGGGAAGCCCCGGGAGGCCCGAGCTTAGGACAGGAAAAGGTTTTGCCACAGAGCGTGCCCGCTCCCATGCGAAAGCGAGCACTCCGTGATGGCTCGGGAACCGGAAGCAGCGAAAGGCCGGCCACCGGGAGGCGCTCATCTACATCATCACTGTCTGCCGTCGACCCCACCGCGGAGCGGCAGCGGGCCGACGACGGAGGTGCAAGCCCGGCTTAACGTGTCCCTTCGCCTGTGCACCTTCCACGGCCATTGGACGCAACTGTCACAGCCGGGCTTGCGGCGGAGGAGGCGGGCTGCTGGGCTTGCCTGGGGTCGATGGCGGGCGGGATGGCTCCCGCACCAGCCACCCCACCACCCGTATGTGTTCGATGCCATCCCGGAGCCGGAGCGCCCCCGCCGGAGGCGCAACCACGTGCAGCGCGGCACTTGGCGGCTGTTCCAGCTCAGCCCTCGCCCGTGATCAGACCTGTGCTGTCGCGCGGCGGCCCGCCTCGACTCATCCGCGCCAGCCGTCCGGCGGGCTCTTAACCGGCCGCCGGGAGCGCCAGCGGGAGGCGGCGGCGCGTGCGGCCCGGCTTCGGGCCGCCTTGTTGCTGATGCAGGGTGAATCGGTCATCGTCGTGGCCGAGCGTCTGGGGCACGAGAACGCCAACCTCGTTCTCTCGCTGCCCCAGAACGAGGCCCCGGAGGCATGAGCAGGGCGGACAGCGCCGGTTCAGACGTTGAAGCGGAACTCCACGACGTCGCCGTCGCGCATCACGTAGTCCTTGCCCTCGATGCGGGCCTTGCCCGCCGCCCTGGCGGCGGTCATCGAACCCGCCTCCACCAGGTCGTCGAACGAGATGACCTCGGCCTTGATGAAACCGCGCTGGAAGTCGGTGTGGATGACCCCGGCGGCCTCGGGAGCGGTCGCGCCCTTGCGGATCGTCCAGGCCCGGGCCTCCTTGGGCCCGGCCGTCAGGTACGTCTGCAGGCCGAGCGTCTCGAAGCCGACCCGGGCGAGCTGGGCGAGGCCCGACTCCTCCTGGCCGACGGACTGCAGCAGCTCCAGCGCCTCGTCGTCGGGCAGCTCCACCAGCTCAGACTCGATCTTGGCGTCGAGGAACACGGCCTCCGCCGGCGCCACGAGCGCCGAGAGCTTCGCCCGCAGGTCGGCGTCGGTCAGCTCGTCGGCGTCGAGGTTGAAGACGTACAGGAACGGCTTGGCCGTGAGGAGGTGGAGCTCGCGCAGGTCGGCGGGGTCGATCCCGGCCGCCTTGCCCCCGGCGTACAGGGTCGTGCCGGTGTCGAGCAGCTTCGCCGCGGCCTCGGCGGCCTCCAGGAGGACCTTGCGGTCCTTGTTGTTGCGCGCCTCCTTCTGCAGGCGGGGCAGCGCCTTCTCGATCGTCTGCAGGTCGGCGAGGATCAGTTCGGTGTTGATCGTCTCGATGTCGCGTCCGGGCGCCACCTCGCCGTCCACGTGGGTGACGTCGGGGTCGGAGAAGACCCGGATGACCTGGCAGATCGCGTCGGTCTCACGGATGTTGGCGAGGAACTGGTTGCCCCTGCCCTGGCCCTCCGATGCGCCCTTCACCAGGCCCGCGATGTCGACGAACTCGACCTTGGCCGGGAGGACGCGCGCGGAGTTGTAGATCTCGGCCAGCTTGTCCAGACGGGAGTCCGGCACGCCGACGATGCCCACGTTCGGCTCGATCGTGGCGAACGGGTAGTTGGCCGCCAGGGCGTTCCCGCTCTTGGTCAGGGCGTTGAAAAGCGTGGACTTGCCGACGTTGGGCAGGCCGACGATGCCGATGCTCAGGCTCACGTACCACGAGTTTAGGGGCCCCGGAGGGTGCGCCGGACATCGACGGCCTCGGGCCACTCCCAGGCGCGCCTCCCTGTTTGGCACGCCAATGCCTGAAATCATCCAGACCGTGGATGTCGTGGCTCTCGCACTGGGACTGGTGATCGGCGTCGTGGTCGGTGCGGCCCTGGCCGGGATGCGGGCCGCGGGCCGTACCGCCCAGGAGGCCGCCAGGGTGGCCGAGGCCGAGGCGCGGACGCGGGCGGCCGAGGACAAGGTGGCCTACATGGAAAACCAGCTCACCGAGCGGTTCCAGGCCATCTCCGCGCACGCCCTCGACGTGGCCAACCTGCGTTTCCTCGAACTCGCCGAGAACCGGCTGAACACCACGAGGGCCGAGGCGGCCGGGGACCTCGACCAGCGCAGGCAGGCGGTCGAGAACCTGGTCGCGCCGCTGCGTGAGACGCTCTCCAAGGTGGAGAGCCAGCTCAGGGAGAGCGAGTCGGGCGCCCGCGCCGCCCGCGCCGAGCTGAGCAAGCAGATGGAGTTCGTACGGGAGAGCTCCGACCGGCTCAAGGCCCAGACGGACGCGCTGGTGCGGGCGCTCCAGCGGCCGGAGGCCCGGGGACGGTGGGGTGAGCTGCAACTGCGCCGCGTGGCGGAGATCGCCGGAATGGCCCGCTTCTGCGACTTCGACGAGCAGGTGAGCGCCGTCACCCGCGACGGTGTGGTCCGGCCCGACATGGTCGTACGGCTCAGCGGCGGCAAGAACGTCATCGTGGACGCGAAGGTCTCGCTCGCGGCCTACCTGGAGGCGGCCGAGGCCGCCGATCCCGCGTTCGCCTCGGCCCGGCTGGACGCCCACGCGCGGCACGTGCGCGAGCACGTGGACCGGTTAGCCGCCAAGTCCTACTGGCAGGCGTTCAATCCGTCGCCCGAGTTCGTGGTCCTGTTCATCCCCGGCGAGGCGTTCCTCGCGCCCGCGTTGGAGCGCGACCCGGGACTGCTGGAGTACGCGATGCGCAGGCGCGTCCACATCGCCACTCCCACGACGCTCGTCACGATGCTCCGCACCGCGCAGTACGCCTGGCAGCAGACCGCGGTCAGTGAGAACGCCAAGGCCGTCTTCGACCTGGGCAAGGAACTGTACGAGCGGCTCGGCGGCCTCGGACGGCACGTGGACGCCCTGGGCAAGGCGCTCACGAGAGCGGTCACCGCGTACAACCAGACGGTCGGCTCGCTGGAGAGCAGGGTCCTGGTCAGCGCGCGGAGAATGAACGACCTCGGTCTGGTGGACTACTCGCTCGACGCCCCGTCGGCGGTGGAGGAGGTCCCCCGGCCGGTCGCCATCCCCGAACTCGAAGGTGAAGAGCGGGTAAGCCCCCCTCCCCCGCATCGTCAGAACGGTAAATTGACGCGAGACTTGTCGTAAGGGGGGCCCGATGACAGGCACCGGTCGAGCGGGGCTGCGGCTGACCGCTCGGGGGGCGATCGTCATGCTCTTCGTGATCACTTTGGTGGGCATGCCGTTCCTGCCCGGGCCCGCGTTCGTGGCCGGGTGCCTCGCGGCGGTCCTGCTGGTGCGTCCCCGGGACCTGCTGCCGCTGGTGGTGACGCCTCCGCTGGTCTTCTTCGTCGCGGCGCTGCTGATGGAGCTCGTGCGGGCGCTCAGCTCGGGCTCGATGCTCCAGACGTTCGGGCTCGGGATGTTCACCGCGCTGTCGTCCGGCGCGCCGTGGCTGTTCCTCGGGTCCGCGCTGGCGCTGGGCATCGCGTGGGTGCGCGGCCTGCCCGACAGTCTGAGGGAGTTGCGCGGCTCGGGCACGCCCGAGCCGACGCCGGCCTCCCGCTCCCGTTCGCGCCGTGGCCGCGTCCGCACGTTCGACCCGGAGCCGGAGGGCTACTTCGAGCCCCGCGTGTACGGCAGGGCCGCCGACGAGTGAACCCGGATTCCCGCTGAACCCTGGCTAGACCGTGCGGAGGTCCTTGCGGAGTTCGTGGGGCAGGGCGAACCGCATGCTCTCCTGCACCGACTCGACCTCCTCGACCTCGGTGAAGCCGTGGTCGGCCAGCTTGGCGAGCACTCCCCGCACGAGTTCCTCCGGGACGGAGGCGCCGCTGGTCAGGCCGACCGTGCGCACGCCCTCCAGCCACTCGTCCCGTACGAACGAGGCGTCGTCCACCAGGTAGGACGCGGCGGCGCCGTAGTCCTTGGCGACTTCGACCAGCCGCTTGGAGTTGGAGGAGTTGGCCGAGCCGACGACGATGACCAGGTCCGACTCGGCGGCGATCTGCTTGACGGCGGTCTGCCTGTTGGAGGTGGCGTAGCAGATGTCGTCGCTCGGCGGGTCGATGAGGTTGGGGAAGCGCGTCCGCAGCCGGGCGACCGTCTCTGTGGTCTCGTCCACCGACAGGGTCGTCTGCGAGAGCCAGACCACCCTCTCCGGATCCCGTACGGACACGCCCTCGACGCCGTCGAGCCCGTCCACGAGCTGGATGTGCTCGGGCGCCTCACCGGCGGTGCCCTCGACCTCTTCGTGCCCCTCGTGCCCGATGAGCAGGATGTCGTAGTCCTTGGCCGCGAACCTCTTGGCCTCGTTGTGCACCTTGGTCACCAGCGGGCACGTCGCGTCGATCGTCCGGAGCCGGCGGCTCGCGGCCTCCTCGTGCACGGCGGGCGCGACACCGTGCGCGGAGAAGACGACGATGGCGCCCTCGGGGACCTCCTCGGTCTCCTCCACGAAGACGGCGCCGCGCTCCTCCAGCGTCTTCACGACGTGGGTGTTGTGCACGATCTGCTTGCGCACGTAGATTGGCGCGCCATACTGCTCCAGCGCCCGTTCGACCGCCTGCACCGCACGGTCGACACCCGCGCAGTAGCCGCGGGGCTTGGCGACCAGGACACGGCGGGGCGCTGAGGTCTGCACGTCCATGTTCCTATGCTATGTGGAACGCGAGCCACCTCTTGACCCTGGTCTTGCAAGACTGGGTGTACCAGATACGCATCTCCCCGGGAGCAGAAATGTCCGTCCTTAGAGCAATAACGACAGTCCTTCAGACCGCTCTGAACGGGGTCGGACAGGCGCTGCTGGTCGGCGACAAGATCAAGACCACCATCAAGGAGCGCTTCGCCGGCGAGGCGCAGGACGGCGAGCGCCGGGAGACCGCCGAGGCGCCGCGCACCGAGGAGGCGGCCGAGCAGGCCGCCGGGGAGCGGCCCGCTCGCCGGGAGCCCGTCATCTTCGCCCCCCGCCCGAGCAAGACCGAGAAGCCCGAGAAGGCCGAGCCCGAGAAGGCTGAGAAGGCCGAGGCGGTGACGACCGAGGCCCCGGCCGCGGAGACTCCTGCTGCGGAGACTCCGGCCGCTGAGGCCGCCCCGGCCGAGGCGGCGCCCGCCGAGCCCCCGGCCGTCGAAACCGTCGAGCCTGTGGAGGCTGTGGAGGCCGCGGCCGAGCCGAAGCCCGAGGCCGCCCCTGCCGCCGAGGCCGAGCCCCCGGCCGTCGCCGAGGTCCCGGACGGGACCGCCGCACCCAAGAAGCCGCGCACCCGCCGCAAGGCCACCGCCGGAACCGCGGAGACCGCGGAAGAGGCCGCGCCCGCCGAGGCCAAGAAGCCGCGCACGCGCCGCAAGGCCACGGCCGAAGCCACCGAAACCCCCGAAGCCACTGAGGCCGCCGAGACCACGAGCGGCGCCGAGAGCACGACCACCGCCGCGCCGAAGGCCACCAGGACTCGCAGGAAGCCCGCCGCCGCGAAGGCGACGGAGAGCCCTGCCGAGGCCCCGGCGGAGCAGCCCGCCGCGGCGGCGGCCGAGCCGGCTCAGCAGCCCGAGGAACAGCCGGCGACGGACGAGACGACCGCTGAGACGGCCACCGAAACGACCACCGAGACGGCGGAGCCGATGCCGGGCTACGCGGACCTCTCCGTGGCGTCGCTGCGGGCGCGGATGCGCGGCAAGTCGGCCGAGCAGGTGCACGCGCTGCTGGACTACGAGCAGGCGCACCTCAACCGCCCCGAAGTTGTCCGGATGTTCCAGAACCGGCTGTCCAAGCTCCAGTCCGAGTCCTGATCCCCGCCCGCGCCCGCCCTGGCGTACGCCGGGCGGGCGGGTGAGGCGTCCTCCGCCTGGTCGCCTGTGGATTGTCGGCAGGTACGGCTAGCCTGCAGGTGCGAGCCGGGCCAGGCGAGGAGGGCATTTGAGCGCGAAGACGTCCCCGGAGGCGCCGCTGCCGATCAGGTCGGTGCTGCAGATGGTCGCCCAGTGGATCGGCAAGCTGGGCACCGTCTGGGTGGAAGGACAGATCACCGAGCTGACCGCCCGGGGCGGCACCGTCTTCCTGACGCTGCGCGATCCCGTGGCCAACGTCTCGGCGCGCATCACCTGCGCGCGGGCGGTCTACGAGGCGAGCGTGCCACGTCCCGTCGACGGCGCGCGCGTCGTGATGCACGTCAAGCCGGACTTCTGGGTCAACAAGGGCTCGTTCGCGTTCACGGCCCTGGAGATCCGTCCGGTCGGGATCGGCGAGCTGCTTGCCCGGCTCGAACGGCTCCGCCAGGTGCTCGCGGGCGAGGGCCTGTTCAACGTCGACAGGAAGAGACGGCTGCCGTTCCTGCCGGGAACCGTCGGGCTCATCTGCGGGCGCGACTCGGCGGCCGAGCGTGACGTGCTGGAGAACTCCCGCCGCCGCTGGCCCGCCGTCCGTTTCAAGGTGGAGCAGGTCGCCGTCCAGGGGTCGTACGCCGTGGGCGAGGTGACCGAGGCGCTGCGCAGGCTCGACGCCGACCGCGAGGTCGACGTGATCATCATCGCCAGAGGCGGCGGCTCCCTTGAGGATCTGCTGCCGTTCTCCGACGAGTCGCTGGTGCGGGCCGTCGCGGCCTGCCGTACGCCGGTGGTGAGCGCGATCGGCCACGAGCAGGACAGTCCGCTGCTCGATCTCGTGGCCGACGTGCGCGCCTCGACCCCGACGGACGCGGCCAAGAAGGTCGTGCCCGACGTGGGCGAGCAGCTCACGCTCGTCCACCAGCTCAGGGACCGGGGCCGCCGGGTGCTGCGGGGCTGGGTCGAGCGCGAGATGTCCTGGCTCGAGTCCGTGCGCTCCCGGCCGTCGCTCGCCGATCCCGTCCGGGAGCTCGACCGGCGGGCCGAGCAGGTCGACGCGCTGCGCGAGCGGTCCAGGCGCTGCCTTTCGGCGTCCCTGGACCGCTCGGCCGACTCGCTGGAACATCTCAGGGCCCGGCTCGTGGCCCTCTCCCCCGCGGCGACCCTGGAGCGGGGTTACGCCATCGCGCAGCGTCCTTCCGGAGAGGTCGTCCGCCTGGCCGGGGACGTCAAACCGGGTGACGAGCTCACGATCCGCTTCTCCGACGACCGCGTGACGGTGACCGCCCAGGACGAGTGACCCGCGCCACGGGCCGCGGCGGGTCAGATCGCGAGACGCACGTCGTAGGCGCCGAGCCACGCGTTCATCTGCAGGATGCCCTCCAGCGATGTCCGGGCGCCCTGCAGGCTGACCGCGCCCATGGGCTGGTCGAGCATCGTGCGCACCTTGCCAGCGTCCACCAGGCAGCCGATGGCCGGGTCGCCGGCGAGCACGCGGGTCACCTCGGCACGCAGCGCACGCTCGTACGCCGGGTCCTGCGTCGAGGGGTAGGGCACCTTGCGGCGCTCGACCACCGAGCGGGGCAGCACGTCGGCCGTCGCCGCGCGCAGCAGGCTCTTCTCGTGCCCGTCGAAGGTCTTCATGGCCCAGGGGGCGTTGAAGACGTACTCGACCAGGCGGTGGTCGCAGAACGGCACCCGGACCTCCAGCCCGACGGCCATGCTCATGCGGTCCTTGCGGTCGAGCAGGATCTGCACGAACCGGGTCAGGTGCAGGTAGCTGACCTCCCGCATCCGCTTCTGCAGCCCGGTCTCCCCCGGCACCCGGGGCACCTCGGCCAGCGCCCGCTGGTAGCTGTCGGCGCGGTAGGCGGGAATGTCGAGCTTGCGCAGCAGTTCCTCGTTCAGGAACTCGCCCCGGCTGGACAGGCCCGTCTGGCCCTGCATGGCGAGCCACGGGAAGGTGCCGGAGTTGACCGCCTCGGGATCGTGGAACCACCGGTAGCCGCCGAACACCTCGTCGGCGGACTCCCCCGACAGCGCCACCGTCGAGTGCCCCCTGATCGCCTTGAAGAGCAGGTAGAGCGAGGTGTCCATGTCGCCGATGCCGAGCGGGAGGTCCCTCGCCCGCAGGACGGCCGCACGCACGGCGGGATCCATGAGGTCGGCCGAGTCCAGCACGATGTCCGTGTGATCGGAGCCGACGTGCCGCACGACGTCGTGGACGTAGGGCGTGTCCGGGGTGTCGCGCATGTCGTCGGCCTGGAAGTTCTCGCTGTAGCCGGCGAAGTCGACGGAGAACGACCGCACCCCGCCCTGGCCGGCCAGCGCGCGGGCCGCGAGCGCGGTGACGGCGCTGGAGTCGAGCCCGCCGGACAGCAGCGTGCACAGCGGCACGTCGGAGATGAGCTGCCGCTCGACGATGTCGTCGAGCAGCTCGCGCACGGTCCGGATGGTGGTCTGCAGGTCGTCGGTGTGCTCGCGGGCCTCCAGCTGCCAGTAGCGGCGCTTGCTCAGGCCCTCGCGCCGCACCTTCACCACCTGGCCGGGCCGCACCTCGTGCATCCCCCGGAAGACGGCGCTCTCCGGCGTCTTGACGAAGGCCAGGATCTCGCGCAGGCCGTCGGCGTCGATCACCCGCTCGGCGAGCGGGTTGGCCAGGATGGCCTTGGGCTCGGAGCCGAACAGCACCCCGTTGGGCGTCGGGTAGTAGTACAGGGACTTGATCCCCATACGGTCGCGCACGAGCAGCAGCTCCTCGCGGCGCGCGTCCCAGATGGCGAAGGCGTACATGCCGTTGAGGCGGGAGACGAAGTCCTCGCCCCATTCGAGGTACGCCTCCAGGACGACCTCGGTGTCGCTCTGGGTCCGGAACCGGTGCCCGCGCTGGGCGAGCTCGGCGCGCAGTTCCCTGAAGTTGTAGACCTCGCCGCTGTAGGTGAGCGCGGCCACGACATCGTCGCCGGCCTCGGCGGCCATCGGCTGGCGCCCGCCCTCGATGTCGATGATGGCCAGCCGCCGGTGGCCGAACGCGGCGTGCGGAGCGAGCCACATCCCCTCGGCGTCGGGCCCCCGGCACGCCATCGTGTCCGTCATGGCCTGCACGGTCTCCCGTTCGCGACGAAGGTCGCGTCCGTAGTCCACCCAGCCGCTGATTCCACACATAAGGATGACCCCCCGATCATCGCCCCCGAACATGGTTAGTACATCTAAGTAACGGACAAACTATGCGATTTATGCCCAAACAGGACAGGGCTAAGAGGCCGCGGAGTGTCGGTCACGGCCTCTAAGGTGGGGACGTGGCTGAGGACAAGCAGACCCCGCCGGACAGGCAGACCCCGTCGTACGAGCAGGCCCGCGAGGAGCTGACCGAGGTGGTGCGCCGCCTGGAGACCGGCGGGCTCACGCTGGAGCAGTCGATAGAGCTGTGGGAGCGGGGAGAGCGGCTGGCGGCGATCTGCGAGGAGTGGCTCCAGGGCGCCCGTGCGAAGCTGGCCGCCGCGATGGCCCAGCGCCAGGAGCCCCAGCCGAACGGCCCCGAGGAGGCCCCCTTCTGACCCCGGGCAGGCGGCTAGGCGTGCCAGAGGGCGGCGAGCTGCCGGGTGGCCAGCCGGGACGGCACGGCCCGCAGCAACGTGTCGCGTAGCCACGCGGCGACGCCGGTCCGAGAGGTCAGCCACGACTGCCGGGACGCCGCCAGCATCATGCGGTTGGCTCTGGGTCTGCGCGCGGCGTCGTAGCGCAGGAGCCGCTGGGCGACGTCGGCCGGCTCCGCGTCGGCCAGGTGGCGGGTCAGCGCGGCGGCGTCTTCGAATGCCTGGCTGGCGCCTTGCCCGAGGTCGGGTGGCATGGCGTGCGCGGCGTCGCCGAGGAGCGCGATCCTGCCGGTCGCGAACGAGGGCAGGGGTTCGGCCAGGCGGGCGATCGGGTCGACGTAGATGTCGTCGGGCGAGGTGGCCTCGATCAGTGCCGTGACGAGGGGGTGCCAGTCGGCCATCAGGGACAGCATCTGCCGGCGCGCCTCGTCCGCGCCGGGCGGCGTGCCGTGCAGGAGGGAGTCGGTGAACCAGTACAGGCGGTCCTCCCCGACCGGGAACAGGCCGAACATCGCCCCGCTGCGGCGGTCGACCAACTGGCTGGTGAGCAGGTCCGGCGCCATTCCGGGAGGGCGGGGCAGCATGCCGCGCAGGTCCATCCGGCCGGTCCGCCGCAGCCCAGGATGATCGGGGAAGAGCTGTGCGCGCAGCTTGCTGCCGATGCCGTCGGCCGCGATCACGGCGTCCGCTCTCGCGACGGGCTCGCCTTCGCTGATCACGGTCACCCCGGTGGAGTCGGGCTCCAGGCGCTCGACGGGGGTCGCGGTCCGCACCAGCTCGGGCGGCAGCGGGGCGCGCAGCGCCCGGTGCAGTTCCGCTCGGTCGATCATGGCGGGGGTCGGGACCACCTGCCGCGCCCGGGCCGGGTCGGTGACCAGCAGCGGCCGTCCGCGCCGGTCCCGCAATCCCCCGCGAGCCGTGTGGATGACGTGCCCGCGAACGTCTTCGGCCAGCCCCAGCGCGTCCAGCGCTCGAAGCCCGTTGGGCATGACCACGATCCCGGTGCCCGCCTCCCGCAGCTCGACGGCCCGTTCGAAGAGCGTCACCTCATGACCCAGGCGATGCAGCCCCACCGCCGCCGCAACTCCTCCGAGCCCGGCGCCGACCACCACGATCCGCATGGGACCTCCCGCTCATTCACTACGGTCGTACTAGTACGGCTATTGGTAGCATCTGCCCATGCCGCCCACTAATCCGGCCCGTCGCCACGCCCTGACCGATGCCGCCATCGAACTGCTGGCGTCATCGGGTGTGCACGGCCTGACGCACCGGGCGGTGGAGAAGGCGGCGGACGTCCCGCCGGGAACGGCTTCCAACTACTTCCGCAGCCGGGAAGCGCTGCTGGTGGCGGCCGCGGAGCGGATCGCCGAGCTGCATCACGCGGACACCGGCCAGGCCGTCAAGCAGCCCGCGACGCTGGTCGACCTGCTGACGGAATCGCTGCTCACCGCGGCGACCACGCTGCGTACCCGCTATCGGGCGATCTTCGAACTGCAACTGGAGGCCGCGCGCCGGCCGGTGCTCGCCGCGGCTCTCGCGAGCCTGCAGGACAAGGCGTCGCTGGTCACCGCCGGCCACCACGACGAGCTCGGCCTCGACATTCCACGCGAGAAGATCCCCGCCATGATCGCGCTCTACGGGGGTGCGCTGTTCACCTTGGTCAGCGCGCCGCCGGAGCACGTCAGCAGGGACGTCGTCCTGAACATGGTCGAGGTCATCGTCCACGGCTGTGATCCGCGGACGTGAGCGTACGTCCGGCGTGACGGCACGGGCCGTCAGACGCCGGGCCGCCGCGCGTCGACCTCGATCTCGATCTTCATGCGGGGGTCGGCCAGACCGCACTCCATCATGGTGGCGGCCGGCCGCACGTCGCCGAAGCGGCGGCGCAGGACGGGCCAGCAGGGCTCGAAGTCGGCCCGGTCGGGCAGCAGGTAGCGCACCCGCACCACGTCGCCGAAGCCGCACCCCGCCTCGGCCAGCGCGGCCCCGATGTTGCGCAGGCACTGTTCTGCCTGCTCCACCACGTTCTCGGAGATCGTCATGGTGGTGTAGTCGAAACCGGTCGTCCCGGAAACGTGCACCCGGTCACCGTCCACCACGGCCCGGGCATAGCCGATCTGCTCCTCGAACGTCGAGCCGCCGAGGATCACGCGTCGCTCCGTCATGCGCCGAACGCTAGGGCGACGGCCGTCGATACGTCTAATACATCCTCAGGCATGGGCTGATATCTCTGTGCGTATGGAGCGCCCCGAACTCCCCCTTGCGCAGTTGCACGCCTTCGTCGTGCTCGCGGAGGAACTGCACTTCGGCCACGCCGCGGCCCGCCTGGGCATCGCCCAGCCGCCGCTCAGCCAGCAGATCCGCCGCCTGGAGGACAAGGTGGGCCACGCGCTGTTCACCCGCGAACCGGGACGTGTCGCCCTGACCGCGGCGGGTCGCGAACTGCTGCCCGCCGCCCGGCACGCCCTCACCGATCTCGCCGACGGGCTGGCCGCCGCCCGGGCCGTCGGCAGCGGCCGGGCCGGGAGCCTGCGGATCGGCTTCGCCGCCTCCCTCGCCCTGACCGTCCTGCCCGGTCTGCTGCGCGCGTTCCGGGAGCGTTTCCCCGGCGTCCGCCTGGACATCCGCGAGATGACCACCGCCCCGCAGATCGCCGCCCTGCGCGACAAGACCATCGACGCCGGTCTGCTGCGCGAACCTCCCACCGATGAGGCGGGACTCGCCTTCAGGACGGTGCTCACCGAGCCCTTCGTGGCCGTGCTGCCGTCCGCCCACCCGCTGGCCGCCCTGCGGACCGTACGGCTCGCGCGGCTGGCGGACGAGCCCTTCGTGCTCCTGCCCCGCGCGGCCGGCCCGCGGCTCCACGACCAGATCACCGGCCTGTGTGAGGTGGCGGGTTTCACACCTTTGGTCGCCCAGCGGGCGGTGGAGTGGCAGACCGTGTGCGCCCTCGTGGAGACCGGCCTGGGCGTCTCCCTGGCCCCGGCGAGCATCCGGCGCATCCGGCTCAAGGGCGTCGCCTTCCGCACGGTCGAACCGAACGCGCGCACCCGGGTCGCCGTCGGCTGGCGCGAGGACGATCTGAGCCCCCTGGTCGCGCACCTGCTGGCCACGGTCAGCCGGGATCCGGGCTCAGCCCGATGACGGCACCGGAGAGGGCTTGGGCTGCGGCGTGAGGGTCCGGGCGAGGGCGGTCAGCTCGTCCCAGTCGGCCGTTCCGGTGACGACCACCGCGTGATCGGGGAAGACGCGGACCAGCGTCCGCTGGTTCTTGTCCTGGCGGACCCGCTCCTCCCAGGTCACGCCGTCGATCTGGCGGCTCCCGCCGGGCTTGTCGGTGTTGGCCATGCGGTTGACGAAGTCCGCGGACGGCCTCTCGTCGCTCTGGGCGAGCATGGCGTGCTGCCGCTTGGCGGTCGCGAACCCCAGCCGCCACGTCACGGCGCCGTTCTTCTGGGTCAGCGACGAGCTGTTGGGCACCCAGTTGGGCAGCACCTGGCTCGGGGCGACGACCTCGTACGGCGCCGTGCGCGCCGCGTTGACCCGGTCGATCGAGAAGTCCACCCGCGGGATGTGCTCGGTGCGGCTCTGCGGCGTGATGAGCAGGAACGCCCCGACGGCGGCGAGGCAGACGAAGAGCGCGAACGCGTAGCCGTAGAAGCCCTGGGTGAATCGTCCCACGTAATGCGAGATTAGTCGGTGGAGCGGGTGGTGGCCGTACCGGCCGTCAGGGGTGCCGGATAACGCCGATGATGCGAAGAGCGTCCTCGGCCATCTTCCGGGCCTGTTCCGGGTCGTCGGACAGCGTGACCTCCTGCACGACGGCCGCCAGGGCGCCGGTGACGACGACGACCAGGGCGTCCTCGTGCTCGAACAGCGCCGCGGTGCGCCTGGCCCACTGCCGGAGGCGGTCGCGCATGATGACCTCGAACCCGGGCGGGGCGTCGCCGCGCAGGAAGAGCGCGGCGAGATCGCGCTCGGCGAGGCAGCCCTCCAGGTAGGCCCGCGCGGCGGCGAGGAACTGGGGCATCGGGTCGGTCTCCCCGGCCGTCCGGGCCTCCTGCACGGCCTGCCGGGTGCGCTGGGTCTGCCGCTTCTGGAACTCCTCGAACAGCGTCAGGTAGAGATCGGCCTTGCCGGAGAAGTGGTGGTAGAGGCTGCCGACGCTGGCGCCGGCCCTGGCCACGACGTCGGTGACGCCCGCCTCGGCGAAGCCGCTCGTGATGAACGTCTCCTTCGCGGCGTCCAGGAGAGCTCCCCGGGTCGCCGCGCCGCGCTCCGACGTACGCATCGTCACTGGTCGTTCGGTGTCGCCGCTCATGCGGCGACGATATCTCCGACCCGTCCGTTCCGGGGGTCCGCGCTCGCAAATGGCCTCCTACCTGGCCCAACAGGTTCAGACCAATCGGACAAGAACGGCTTCGCGAACTACGATCGCTAGAAGGGCACCTACCTAAAAGGGGATCAATGGCTGATCACGTACCGGCCGCTCTGGCGACGGGGGAACGCGCACCCGACCGCAACCTGGCTCTGGAACTGGTCAGGGTGACCGAGGCGGCGGCGATGGCGGCCGCGCGCTGGGTGGGACGCGGCGACAAGAACGGGGCGGACGGCGCCGCCGTGAACGCCATGCGCCAACTGATCAACACGGTCTCGATGAAGGGCGTCGTGGTGATCGGCGAGGGCGAGAAGGACAACGCCCCGATGCTGTACAACGGCGAGGAGGTCGGCGACGGGACCGGCCCCGAGTGCGACGTGGCCGTGGACCCGATCGACGGCACCCGGCTGTGCGCGCTCGGCATGAACAACGCGATCTCCGTGATCGCGGTCAGCGAGCGCGGCTCGATGTACGACCCGTCCGCGGTCTTCTACATGGAGAAGCTCGTCACGGGCCCGCAGGCGGCCGATCATGTGGACATCGACGCCCCGGTGGCCGACAACATCCGCGCCGTGGCGCGGGCCAAGGGCGCCAAGCCGTCCGACGTCACCGTGGTGATCCTCGACCGGCCCCGGCACGAGCGGATCGTCAAGGAGATCCGGGAGACCGGCGCCCGGATCCGTTTCATCACCGACGGCGACGTGGCCGGCGCGATCATGGCGGCGCGCAACGGCACCGGTGTCGACCTGATGCTCGGCATCGGCGGCACGCCCGAGGGCATCGTCGCCGCCTGCGCGCTCAAGTGCATGGGCGGCGTCATCCAGGGCAAGCTGTGGCCGCGCGACGAGGAGGAGCGCCGCAAGGCCCTCGACGCCGGGCTCGACCTCGACCAGGTGCTCACCACCGACGACCTCGTACGCTCCGACGACGTGTTCTTCGCCGCGACCGGCATCACCGACGGCGAACTGATGCACGGCGTGCGGTTCCAGGGCGGGGCGGCGGTCACGCACTCCCTCGTCATGCGGGGACGGTCGGGCACGATCCGCAAGATCGAGAGCGAGCACCAGCTCTGGAAGCTCGGCGCCTACAGCGCCATCAACTTCGACACGGCCGTGTAGGACCTCAACGGCCGAACAGGCGGCGGCGGGGGCGCTTCGGCGAGCGGGCGACGACCTTGCCGCCGAAGACGAACCCGGCGAGCTCGATCACGGGCGCGTCCGGCGCGAAGCCGGTCGCGCCCGGCGGGAGCCGCACCTCGTTCCTGAGTGACCGGACGCGGGCGTCCGGGGCGGTCACGATCCGCACGCCCTCGGGGACCGTCAGGTTGACCGTGCCGGCCATGACGGCGAGCTGCACCACCACGTGCCGCGACTGGAGCAGCGCCTCGCACAGGTCCATCGTGACCGTGCCGCCCAGGGACGTCACCGGCACCTCGGAGGGCACGACCCACCGGCCGCCGCGGGTCTCCGTACGGAAGAAGGCCGTGACGGGACGGCTGTCCACCCGGAAAGGCTGGCTCTCCGGCGGCAGCAGATCCACGGTCAGCTCGGCCAGCTCGCCGATGGTCCGCGCGGCCCAGACGCGCTCCACCCGTTCCTCGTGCTCCAGCGGCGTGAGCCGCCCGTCGGTGACGGCGTCCGCGAGCACCGCGACGATGCGCTCCCGATCGGCGTCGGACGCCCGCAGCAGGGAGGGGTCGGGCGTGTCCGGGGTGCGCGGCGAGAGGAAGGCGGAGATCCACTTCACGGCTGAGGACTCGCTGCTGCTCACACCATCGAGAGTAAGCGGTCCAGGCGCGCCGGTCACCACGCGACGCGGCCCCAGACGTCTAACCCGAATTGACCAGGGACTTCGTGGCCGCTTAGCGTGAGGAGGTGGTCGCGGGGGCGGTGACACGGCAGGTCGGCAACCTTCCGGCCGACTTGACGAGTTTCGTCGGCCGGAGGCGTGAGCTGGCGGAGATCAGGCGGCTGCTTTCGGTGTCGCGCCTGGTGACCCTCACGGGCGTGGGCGGAGTCGGCAAGACCCGGCTGGCCCTGCGGGCGGCCGCCGAGCAGCGCCGCGCCTTCGACAGCGTCTGGCTGGTGGACCTCAGCACCGTCACCGATCCCGCGCTCGTGGCGGAGACCGTGGCGGCGACCATGGGCGTGCGGGACGAGTCGGCGGCCTGCCCGGTGGACGGGCTGGAGCACGTGCTGTCCTCGCAGCGGACCCTGCTCGTGCTGGACAACTGCGAGCACCTGCGCGACGCCTGTGCCGTGCTCGCCGACCGGCTCCTGCGCGCGGCTCCCGAGCTGCGCATCCTCGCGACGAGCCGGCAGTCGCTCGGCATCACGGGCGAGCACCAGATGAAGATCTCGCCGCTGCCCGTCCCGGAGCCGGACCGGCCGCTCAGCCGCAGGTCGCTGGAGTTGTACGACGGGATCAGCCTGCTGACGGAACGGGCGGCGGCGGTCCTGCCCGGCTTCACCGTCACCGAGGACAACCAGGCGGCCGTGGCCGAGCTGTGCCGCCAGCTCGACGGCATCCCCCTGGCCATCGAACTCGCCGCCGTGCGGCTGCGGGCCCTGTCGGTGAGCGCGCTCGTCGAGCGCCTGCGCGACCGCTACCGCCTGCTCACCGGGGGCAGCAGTACGGCGGTGCCGCGTCAGCAGACCCTGCACGCGCTGGTCGACTGGAGCTTCCAGTTGCTGCCCGGCGCCGAACGGACGCTGTGGACCCGGTTGTCGATCTTCCCCTCTCACTTCGACCTGGACGCCGTCGAAGCGGTGTGCACCGACGGCGGCATCGAACGGGACGACGTGCTCGACCTGCTCGACGCGCTGCTGGACAAGTCGCTGCTGCTGCGCGAGGAGCACTCGGGCACGGTCCGCTACCGCATGCTCGACACCCTGCGCGAGTTCGGCCGGCGGCAGCTCACCGGATCCGTCGAACGGCGCGCGCTGCTGCTGCGGAATCGGGACCACTACCTCCGGCTGGTCGAGCGGGCCGCGCGCGAGTGGTTCGGCCCGCATCAGATCACCTGGTGTCGCCGGTTCAACCTGGAGCAGGCCAACATGCGGGCGGCGATGGACTTCTGCCTGCAGGAACCCGGCGAGGCGGAGACCGGGCTGCGCATGGCGACCCTGCTGACCGAGCCCTACTGGATAGCGAACGCCTTCTACGGCGAGGGTCGCCACTGGCTCGACCGGGCGCTGGCGGCGGTGCCGGAGCGCACCCCGCTGCGTGCCCGCGCTCTGCTGTCCGACGCCTTCATGGCGCTCACACAAGGGGACGCGGCGGCGGGCCTGCCCCTTCTCGACGAGGGCCGGGCGCTGGCCGAGGAACTGGGCGATCCGGAGATCCTGGCGCACGCGTCCCTGGTCGCCGGATTGGCGGCGCACTACAGGGGTGACTACCCGAGCTGTGCGGAGCTGCTGAGCCTGGCCCTCGCCGAACAGGAGGCCGCCGGTGACAAGAGCGGGATGCTGATATCCCTGACCACGCTGGGGGCGACGGTGGGCCACCTCGGCGACCGCGAACGCGCGACGGAACTTTTCGAGCGGAGCATCGAGCTGACCAGGAGCCACGGGGAGAGAGCCGGCCGGGCCTGGGCCCTGGCGATCTTCGCGATCCACCTGTGGCAGTGCGGCGACGACGAGCGGGCGACCGCGCTGGCGCGCGAGGGACTGGTTCTTGGCCGCGACTTCGGCGACCGGCTGAACGCCGCGACGAACCTGCAGACGCTCTCCTGGCTCCTCACGAGGAAAGGCCGTCACGCGGACGCCGCGCGGCTCCTGGGAGCCGTCGAGGAGATCGGACGCACGATGGGCCTGGCCCCGACCAGGGTCAAGCGGCTCGCCGAGTTCCGCGAGAGCTGCCTGGACACGCTCCGGAGCAGGATGGGCGACAAGGCTCTCCATCGGGAGCTGCGCCGGGGCCGCCGGATGACGCCGGACGAGGCGATCGAGGAGGCGCTCGGCGAGCGGGCCAAGGGCGAGCCCGCTCGCGCGGACGAGACGGTCGCGGAGGCCGAGCCCACGCCGCCGAGCCGCCCCACGGCGGCGGTCCCGGCGGCCGAGCCGTCCCCGCTCACCCGGCGTGAGCAGGAGATCGCCGAGCTGATCGCCCAGGGACGGAGCAACAAGGAGATCGCCTCCACCCTCGTCATCTCGCAGCGCACGGTGGAGGGCCACGTCGAGCACATCCTGGACAAACTCGGTTTCGCCTCCCGGGCCCAGATCGCCGCCTGGATGGCCGCACGCGAAGCCGGCGGCCGGTCCTGACCCGCTCACCCCATTGACCGGGCGGGTGGCGGCTCCTACGCTGGCGAAAACTTGAACCCCCCTCATGTTCCTGGAGGCCCGCGATGCCAGTGGAGGACACGGCGCCGGCAGCGGACACGGCGCCGGCTTCTCGCGACCGGCAGGCGCGGCTCGCCACGTTCGCGGTGTTCTTCGTTCAGGGCCTCACCTTCGCCACGCTGCTCACCCAGGTCGCGGCGCTGCAGAAGAAGCACGGCCTGTCGGACGGCGAGCTGACCATCCTGCTCCTCGTCGTCCCGCTCATCGCGGGAGCCGGGAGCGCGCTCGCCGGCGCCGCCGCGTCGCGGTGGGGCAGCCGCCTGATCCTTCGTCTGGTGCAGCCGCTCGCCTGCGCCGCCGTCGTGCTCGCGGGCCTCGCCCCGAACGTCCCCATGCTGGTGGCGGCCAACGTCCTGTTCGGCCTCGGCCTGGGCGGGGTGGACGCGGGCATGAACATGCAGGGCGTCGCGGTCGAACGCGAGTACGGCCGGGCGGTGCTCACCGGGTTCCACGCGCTGTGGAGCGTGGCGGCGGTCATCGGGTCGCTGTGGGCCTCCGCGGCGGCCACGCTCGGCCTCGGCCTGCCCGCCACGTTCACGATCGTCCTCGTCCCGGCCGCCGCCGTCGCCGTCCTCTCCTCGCTCCGGCTCTACCGGCCGGAGGAGGAGCACCGCGCAGCCGCGCTCCGGGCCGAGGACGCGGGCGCGAGCGCGGGCGCCGGCAGGTCGGCCGGGGTCGCGTGGCGCCCGATCATCCCTCTCTGCCTCGCGATGGCGTTCCTCTACGTCGGCGACTCGTCGGTCTCCAACTTCGGCACCGTCTTCATGGACAAGGTCCTGCACGCCTCGGCGACCGTGATCCCGCTGGCCCTCGGGGCCTACCAGCTCACCACGTTCCTGGTGCGCGTCGGCGGCGACTTCGCGGTGCGCAGGTGGGGCCCGGCGGCCATCGTGCGCGCCGGGGGCGCCGTCGCGACGCTGGGCTTCGTCGCGATCGTGGCGGCCCCGACGGTGCCGCTGGCGATCGCGGGCTTCGCCCTCACCGGGATCGGCCTGTCCGTCGTCGCCCCGCAGTCGTTCTCCGCGGCCGGCCGCCTCGACCCCGCGGGCACCGGCGTGGCGATCGCCCGGGTCAACATGTTCAACTACGTGGGGTTCATCGTCGGAGCCGCGCTCGTCGGCGGCCTCGCCGACGCCTCCGGCTTCCGCGTCGCCTTCGCCGCGCCGCTCGTCCTCGCCGCCGCGATCATCCTGCTCGCGCGCGGCTTCCAGCCGCGTACGGCCGACCCGGCCACCGCGACCACCGTCGTCACCCCCTGACATCCCCCCCGGCGTTCCCCGCCAGGGCGCGTACGGCCTCGGCGACACGGTGGGCGGGCAGGCGGGCGAAGCCGAGCACCAGCCCCGGCGATCCGTGGGCCGGCGTCACGACCTCCGCGGACAGGCCCGCGGCGCGGGCGGCCTCGGCCAGGCCGGGCGGGTCGTCCCCGCCGTCCATCCCGCCGTCCATCCCGCCGTTCACCTCGGCGTACAGGTGCAGCCCGGCCGAGATGCCGCGCACGGTGATCCACGGCAGGTGCTCGGCCAGGGCGTCGACGAGGGCGTCCCTGCGCCGCCGGTACTCCCGGCGCATCCGGCGCAGGTGCCGGTCGTACGCCCCGCCGTCGATGAGGTGGGCGAGCACGTACTGGTCGATGACCGGCGAGCCGAGGTCGAACTCCCCGCGCGCGAGCCGTACGGCACGGGCGACGCGCGGGGGCGCCGCGATCCAGCCGAGCCGCAGCCCCGGGGCGAGGGCCTTGCTCACGCTGCCGGCGAGCACGACCCGGTCGGGCGCGAGACCCTGCAGGCACCCGACGGGGTCGCGGTCGAAGCGGAACTCCGCGTCGTAGTCGTCCTCGAGCACGAGGGCGCCCGTGCGGGCCGCCCAGTCGACCAGCGCGGCGCGGCGGGCCGGGGACAGGACGACGCCGGTCGGGTACTGGTGCGCGGGAGTGACCACCACGGCGTCGGCGTCGGCCGGCAGGGCCCCGACGATGATCCCCTCGCCGTCGACGGGCACGGGGACGATGTCCGCCCCGGCGCGCCGGAGCAGCGGAAGCTGACGCGCGCTCGTCGGGTCCTCGACGGCCAGGACGATGCGGCGGCCCCGGTCCCGCACCAGGGCCTGGACGACGAGGCTGAGCCCCTGAGCCACCCCGGTCACGACCACGACGTCGTCCGGTGACACGTCGGCCGCGCGCACCCTGCCGAGGTACGCGGCGAGTTCGCGGCGCAGGGCCGGCACACCGCCCGGGTCGCCGTAGTCGAGCGCGTCGTTGGGCAGCGTGGCCAGGACGTGACGGACGGCGGCGAGCCATGCCTGCCGGGGAAAGAGGCCGAGGTCCGGCGACGTGGGCCGATGGCCGTAGTGGGGCCAGCAGCTCTCCCGCTCGTCCCCGGGGCTCCCGGGGGCGGGCTGCCGCGCGGCACCCGCCGCGACCCTGGTGCCCGCGCCCGTTCTGGATTCGAGGACTCCCTCGGCCACCAGCTGCTCGTACGCCTCGACCACGACGCCGCGCGACAGGCCGAGATCGCGGGCGAGGTCACGGGTGGCAGGCAGACGGACTCCGGGGACGAGCCGCCCGGACCGGACGGCCTCGCGCACCTCGCGGGCGATCTGCCCGGCGAGCCCGCCCGCGGCCCTGTCGACCACGAGATGAAGATCGGCCATTGGCCCACTCTAATGGCCGGTGATTGGACCATGAACCAGGACCAAGCCGTCCCTAGCATCACCTGACATGAACACTCATGTGGCCGGAGCGGCGGGTGCGATGTTCCTCGTGGGGACGTTGGCGGCGGTCTCCGGCGTTATCGCGGACTATCCGGTCTACGGGGGTCAGGCGCTCCGCTACGCCCTCGCCGCCGTGATCCTGCTCGCCGTCGCCCGGGGGCGCGGCCTCGGCCTCGTGCGGCTCCGGCCGCGGCAATGGGCGCTGCTCGCCGCGCTGTCGCTGACGGGGCTCGTGCTGTTCAACATCTGCGTGGTCGAGGCGACCCGTGCGGCCGGGCCCGCGCTGCCCGGCATCGTCCTCGGCACCGTGCCGCTGGCGCTCGCCCTCGTGGGCCCCGTCTTCACGGGGGCCCGGCCGTCCCCGCGCGTCGTGGCCGCGGGTCTGGTGGTGGTCGCCGGAGCCTCGCTGGCGACCGGCGCCGGCAGCGGCAACCTGGCCGGACTGCTGTGGTCCCTGGGCGCCCTGGTCTGCGAGCTCTGCTTCTCGCTGCTGGCCCTGCCGCTGCTGCCGCTGATCGGCCCCCTCAGGCTGTCGGCCTGGACGTCCGCGCTGGCGGTGCCGTTCCTGCTGGTCGCCGGTCTCGCCTTGGACGGTCGTCACGTGCTGCGCGTGCCGACCGCCGCGGAGGCCGGCGGCCTCGCCTACCTCGCCCTGGTGGTGACGACCGTGGCGTTCTTCCTGTGGTACCGCTCACTGCCCCACCTGGGCGCGGACCGGGCCGGGCTGTTCGCCGGGATGATCCCCGTCGGCGCGCTCGCCACGGCCGCCCTTCTGGGGATCGCCGTCCCCTCCGTGGCCGACCTCGCGGGAGCGGCCCTCGTGATCAGCGGGATCGCCCTCGGGCTCCGCTCGCCCTCACCTCGCCTGCCCGCTCCTCAGAGTGCTCGGCAGGCTGCTCGGCCGGCCGAGGCTCCTCGCGCGGCGTCACTCGCCTCCCGGGAGGGGACCACCAGGTGATGTCGCCGTCCTTGACCTGCCGCAGCACGAGCGTGAGCAGCGACACCGCCAGGGCCACGAGAATGCCGATCGCGAAGATGACCATGACCCATACTTCGGCGTTCATGACCCCTCCCCCCTATTGTCCCATGTCTCAATTATCCCGCTTTGTGGCCGAATATTCAGTGTGAAGTTGTTCAAAACCTACTCATAGCCCGGACATGATGACCGCCGCCCGCGCGCCGTACGCTGTGCAAAGACCATGGGCGGTCCGCACGGCGGGCGCGCCCGACCAGGCAGACCACGAGGAACCGAGGACGATGCCGGAGTTCGACTACACCGACCTGCTCCCGCTTGGACCGGACGAGACGGAGTACCGCCTGATCACCAGCGAGGGGGTGCGGGTCACCGAGGCCGCCGGGCGCAGGTTCCTGGAGGTCGAGCCGGAGGCGCTGCGGCTGCTCACCGAGACCGCGATCCACGACATCTCGCACTACCTGCGGGCATCCCACCTGGCCCAGCTCCGCAAGATCGTCGATGACCCCGAGTCGAGCGGCAACGACCGCTTCGTCGCCCTCGACCTGCTCAAGAACGCGAGCATCTCGGCCGGCGGCGTGCTGCCGATGTGTCAGGACACCGGCACCGCGATCATCATGGGCAAGCGCGGCCGGCACGTGCTGACCGACGGGAACGACGCCGAGCACCTCAGCCGGGGCGTCTACGACGCCTACACCAGGCTCAACCTGCGCTACTCGCAGATGGCGCCGCTGACGATGTGGGACGAGAAGAACACCGGCTCCAACCTGCCGGCCCAGATCGAGTTGTACGCCGAGGACCCGAACGGCCACCCGGACGAGTACAAGTTCCTGTTCATGGCCAAGGGCGGCGGCTCGGCCAACAAGTCGTTCCTCTACCAGGAGACCAAGGCGGTGCTCAACGAGAAGCGGATGCTCGCCTTCCTGGAGGAGAAGATCCGCTCGCTCGGCACCGCCGCCTGCCCGCCGTACCACCTGGCGATCGTCGTGGGCGGCACCAGCGCGGAGTACGCCCTGAAGACGGCGAAGTACGCCTCGGCCCGCTACCTCGACTCCATCCCCACGGAGGGCTCGCCGAGCGGGCACGGCTTCCGCGACCTGGAGATGGAGAAGAAGGTCTTCGAGCTGACCCAGAAGCTGGGCATCGGCGCGCAGTTCGGCGGCAAGTACTTCTGCCACGACGTGCGCGTCATCCGGCTGCCCAGGCACGGCGCGTCCTGCCCGGTCGCCATCGCGGTGAGCTGCAGCGCGGACCGGCAGGCGCTGGCGAAGATCACACCGGAGGGCGTCTTCCTCGAACAGCTGGAGACCGACCCCGCCCGTTTCCTGCCCGACACCACCGACGAGCACCTCGGCGGCGACGTGGTCAGCGTCGACCTCAACCGCCCGATGCCGGAGATCCTCGCCGAGCTGAGCAAGTATCCGGTGAAGACCCGGCTGTCGCTCACCGGCCCCCTCGTCGTGGCCCGCGACATCGCCCACGCGAAGATCGCCGAACGGCTCGACGCCGGCGAGGACATGCCGCAGTACATGAAGGACCACGCCGTCTACTACGCCGGCCCGGCCAAGACCCCCGAGGGCTACGCGTCCGGCTCCTTCGGCCCCACCACCGCCGGGCGGATGGACTCGTACGTCGAGCGCTTCCAGGCGGCGGGCGGCTCGATGGTGATGCTGGCCAAGGGCAACCGGTCCAAGCAGGTCACCGAGGCGTGCCAGAAGCACGGCGGCTTCTACCTCGGCTCGATCGGCGGCCCGGCCGCCCGGCTGGCCCAGGACTGCATCAAGAAGGTGGAGGTCCTGGAATATCCGGAGCTGGGCATGGAGGCGGTCTGGAAAATCGAGGTCGTGGATTTCCCCGCCTTCATCGTGGTCGACGACAAGGGCAACGACTTCTTCGCCGACACGACCGGTCCCGTCCTTACCATCGGGCGGCGCTGATCTGCAGGGAGGTTGTCAGGATCTTTGACAGAAGATCTCAACAATTTCCCGGCATGGTCTCTACAGGTCGCACTGCACAAATCGGTAAGCTGCCACCCATGCGTGCGCCGTCCGGATACCTGTTAGCCGCGCGCTATCGGCTGATCGAGCCGGTCGGGCGCGGCGGGATGGGCACTGTGTGGCGCGCGCGTGACGAGCTGCTCGACCGTGAGGTTGCTGTCAAGGAGGTGCGGCTCCCGCTGGTCCTCGACGAGGAGCTGCGGGCGGAGCTGTGCGCGCGCACCGAACGCGAGGGCCGGGCGACCGCCATGGTCGCCCACCCCTCGGTCATCACGGTCTTCGACGTCATCACCGAGGACGACCGTCCCTGGATCGTGATGGAGCTGCTCAGGGCGCGGTCGCTGGAGGAGCTGATCCGCCAGGAGGGCCCGCTGCCGCCGCGCCGGGTGGCCGACTTCGGCAGGCAGGTGCTCGGCGCGCTGCGCGCCGTCCACGCCAAGGGCATCCTGCACCGGGACGTGAAGCCCAGCAACGTGCTGGTGACCGACGACGACCGGGCGGTGCTGACCGACTTCGGGCTGGCCGCCCTGGAGGGCGACGCCTCCATCACCCAGGCCGGGATCGTCCTCGGCTCCGCGGGCTACATCGCCCCGGAACGCGTCCTCGGCGACAAGGCGAGCCCGGCGGCCGACCTGTGGTCGCTCGGCGCCACCCTCTACACCGCGGTCGAGGGCCGCGGCCTGCACGGCCGCCGTACGGCGGCGGCCGCGCTCGCGGCGCTGACCAGCGGCGCTCCGATCCCCATGGACAAGGCGGGGCCGCTCGCCCCGGTCCTTCGCGGCCTGCTCCAGATCGACCCCGCGGCCAGGCTCGACGGCGTCCGCGCGGCCCACGCGCTGTCCAGGATCGCGGCCGGAGGAATGGCCGAGGACCCGTTCGGGTCCCCGTTCCGGGCCGGCCGGCCCACGCCGCCGCCCACCGCCCCGCAGCCCACCGCTCCCGAACCCCGCAAGCCGCCGCAGCGCAGCCAGCGGGGACAGCACCGGGCCGACTCGCGGCCCACACCCAAGGTGACCCCGCGTGACCGCGACTCCGGGCCCCACCGCCAGCAGGGGCCGTACGGCCAGCCGCATCGGCCCGCGGAGTACGTCCAGCCCCAGTCGTACGACCCGTACACCTCCGGGCGGTACGACCTGTACGGCCCGCACGGGCAGTCCGGACAGTATGGACAGTTCGGCCAGAGCGGTCAGCTGCGGCACAGCAGCCCGCACAGCGGGCCACACAGCGGGCAGCACAGCGGCTCCTTCAGCGGCCCGCACCAGCAGTCGGGGCAGTCCGGCCACCACCGCGGCCATCCGCGTGACTTCGGCTACTCGCGGGAGGCGCCGGCCGTGCCGTCCCAGCGGCGGCGGCCGAGCGAGGGCCTGCACCGCAAGCCGCCGGAGCCCGCCCTCCACCACGTCGTACGCATCCCCATGATGCGGCACGTGGCAAAGATGATCAAGATCCTGCTCCCGCGCCGGTATTGGCCGAGAATCTTCATCAAGTAACCAGAAAGCGATTTCCAAGGTGGAATCGCTATCTTTCTAGATATGCCGGAACAGCACCCTCGGCCGCTCGCCGACCGCTACGAGCTGCGCACCCGCATCGGCCGGGGAACCATGGGCACCGTCTGGCGGGCGTACGACCGGTCGCTGGGCCGGGAGATCGCGGTCAAGGAGATCCGCCAGGACCCCTCGCTCAGCCCACGGCAACGGCAGGAGCTGCGCGAACGCATGATGCGCGAGGGCCGCATGGCCGCGCGCGTGAGCCATCCCTCCGTCGCCACCATCCACGACGTGATCGTGTCCGACGGCATCCCGTGGATCATCATGGAGCTCGTCGAGGGCCGCTCGCTGGAACAGGTGATCGACGAGGAGGGGCCGCTGCCGCCGCGTCTGGTCGCGGAGATCGGTTACGACCTGCTCGGCGCGCTGCGGGCGGCCCACGCCCAGGACATCCTGCACCGCGACGTCAAACCGGCGAACGTGCTGCTGACCGAGACGGGCAGAGTGGTGCTGACCGACTTCGGCATCGCCAAGGCGCTGGGCGACCACGCGCTCACCCAGACCGGCATGGTGATCGGCTCGCCGGGGTACACCGCCCCGGAGCGGGCCCGGGGCGATTACACCGGCCCCGAGTCCGACCTGTGGTCGCTCGGCGCGACGCTGTACTTCGCCGTCGAGGGACGACCGGCCTACGAGCGCTCGACCGTCGGCGAGACGCTGGCCGCGTTGATGACAGAGGAGGCCGACCCGCCCGCCCAGGCCGGGCCGCTGCGGCAGGTCCTGGACGGGCTGCTGGTGAAGGACCACACCGCGCGCCTCACGCCGGAGCGCGCCGCCGCGATGCTGCGCCTGATCGCCGACACCCCCACGGGCTCCATTCCCGCGGTGCCCGCAATGCCCCCGGCATCGCCCCCGCCTGCCCCCGCTCCCCCAGGTGAGGCGAAGGCGCGCCCTGACGGTAACGGCTCGGCCGACCATGCCCCCGTCGCGGAGTCTCGCGGCGGCGCCCCGGCCCCCACTGGGGCCGCCATTGGGGCCGCCACTGGGGCGGCCGCCCGACCCCCCGGAGGGAACATGACCGGAGACGACGAGGACGACGCGAACCGCACCATGGTCGTCCCCCGCCCCGCAGGCGGCCTCCGCCTCCCTTCCCCGCCCCCGGGCGGGCCCCAGAACGGCGCCGCAGGCGAGCCCGTCCCCGACGCCGCCGACAGGCACAGCACCACGGTGCCCGGAAGGCTGCCCGGCCGGGGACCGGCGACGCCCCCGCCACCCGGCCCTGTCGCCCAGAACCGTCCCGTGCCCGTCATGCCGGGGCCTCCCGCCGGCCCGCCGTACCCCGATACCTTCCAGCCCGGCGCCTTCCAGCCCGGGGACGGCGGCCCGGGAAGGCCGCCCAGCCTGGGCACGGACCTGTTCGCGATGCAGAGTCCCGCCGGCCCGGACGCCAAGACGCAGGTCCGGGTGCTCGTGACGATGGTGATCGCGCTCTTCGGCGTCCTCGTGCTGATCCTCCTGGGCGTCTTCATCTTCGCCAAGTGATTCGGTATCCCCTGGAGTGACCGGTGCGCAAAGGGATCAGCTACGCCGATGCCGTCCGCCTGCTCGGGCAGGAGAGCAAGGTCGTGAAGGCCCTCACCGGCACCCTGATCGACGCCGTGCCGGGGTTGTCCCTGTTCGACATCAAGGACGAGGCCGTACGGCTGGTGGGCGAGGCGACCGGCGTGCTTCGCGACCGGGCGACGGGCCTCAACCGGTATGACCGTACGGCCCGGCTGGAGGCGGCCCAGGCCGTCCTCGTCGTCGCGGCGTTCTTCGAAGCCCTCGGCGAGCTGCCCCTGCCGTTCGATCCGAAGGAACTCCGCCTCACCAGGGCCGAGGAGGGGATGCTGGCCGGATCCGGCCCACGACCGGGATCGATCGTCGACACGCTGATGAGGATCGCGCCGGCCGGTCTACGGGCCGATCGCTCCTACGCGGACTTGCTCGATTCCATCGAGGAGTACTACGAGGGGCTCGCGTCGGCGCTGACCGGGTTCGTCTCGGGGCTGGCGGTCCGCGACCGGCTGGACGCGACCGAATGGGCACGCGCCAAAACGGCGATCGAGGAGGAACTGCCCGAGGCCGCCTGCCGGAAGTACGAGGAGCTGCACCGGCGGCTGGCTCTGGACATCCCCGAGTTCGCGCTGTGGCGGGACGTGATCGAGCGGCGGCGACTCGCCACCGGGCTGGGCGAGCTGGAGATGCTGCTCACCGAGGTCGCGGCCCGCACCCGAGCACCCGAGCACGGGCACACGCTGTCGCGCGCCCATCGGGCCGTCCTCGACCGCCCGATCGCACAGTCCGGCGAGGTCCCCCCGGGCATGCGCATGCCCACCCTCGTCGAGGCGTACGTGAACCCGGACTTCCGGCCGGCCGAGTACGGAGAGCAGGCCGATCCGAGCGCCGAATCGTGGTGGGACCAGAGGGAGCCGCGCGACGACATCGCAGGCTTCCTGGCCCGCTACTTCACTTCGGCAGAGGCCACCAGGACGCCGCTGGTCGTGCTGGGCCAGCCCGGGGCCGGGAAGTCCGTGCTCACCAAGATCCTGGCCGGTCGCCTCCCGGCCGGCGACTATCTCCCGGTGCGGGTGCCGCTGCGGGAGGTGCCTGCCGACGGGACGATCCAGGAGCAGATCGAGGCCGCCGTGCGGGAGGCCATCGGGGAGCACCTCAGCTGGCCTGAGCTGACGCGGTCGGCGGAGGGCGCGCTGCCGGTGATCATGCTCGACGGGCTGGACGAGCTGCTCCAGGCCACGGGCGTCCACCGGTCCGACTATCTGAGCCGGGTGGCCGACTTCCAGCGCCGGGAGGCTGAGCTGGGCCGCCCTGCGGTCGTGCTCGTGACCACACGCACGGCTGTCGCCGACCGGATGCGCTTCCCGCCGGGATGCCTGACGATCCGGCTCGACCCCTTCAGCGCGGAGCAGGTCCACCGCTGGCTGGCAGTATGGAACGCCGCGAACCAGGACTACTTCACCGCGCATGACCTGGAACCGCTGTCGCCGGAGACCGCGCTGGCGCAGGGCGACCTGGCGTCGCAACCGCTGCTGCTGCTGATGCTCGCGCTGTACGACGCCGACGCCAATGCCCTGCAACGCGGTGAGACCGGGCTCAGCCAGGCGGAACTGTACGAGCGGTTGCTGACCCGCTTCGCCCGCCGGGAGGTGGACAAGCACCAGCCGGGGCTGCCGGAGACGGCGGCGGCGCAGGCCGTGGAGCTGGAGTTGCGCACCCTGGCCGTGGCGGCGTTCGCGATGTTCAACCGGGGCAGGCAGTGGGTCACGACAGACGACCTCAACGGCGACCTGGCCGCGCTACTCCCGGCTCCGGCGGCCCAGACGACGAGCTTCCAGGCACCCCTCTCCCGAGCCGACCGGGTGATCGGGAAGTTCTTCTTCGTCCACCAGGCGTCCGCCGTGCGGGACAACGCCTCGCTACAGACGTACGAGTTCCTGCACGCCACCTTCGGCGAGTACCTGGTCGCCCGGATGACGCGTGACGTCCTGCGCGGCATGGTCGCCCGCGAGATCGCGACTGCGGCCGACCCGTTCCCCGGCCGCCCGCAGCCGGACGACGGACTCCTCTACGCGCTGCTGTCGTTCTCGGTGCTCACCGAACGACAGCCGATCGTGGCGTTCCTCCGCGACCTGCTGCCCGCTCTCGATCGCGAGCCGGCCACGGACCTGCTCGTCCGGCTGCTGCACGGCGCCGAGACCCGGACCGTCCAGAGCCACACCGACTACCGGCCCGGGAGGAACACGTTCGTCACCCGGTGCGCCTACTACACGGCCAACCTCGTGATCCTCGCCTCCCTCGTCGCCGACGGAATCACCGCCGACCGGCTGTTCCCCGGCGACAGGCGTCCCGTCTACTCCTGGCCTCACCTGACGTCTCTCTGGTACGCGCGCCTGAGCGGAGAGGCATTCGAGAGCCTGGTCCGGCACTTCCAGGTCGAGCGGATATTCCGGCATGGCAACCGCAACCTGATCGTCCGATACATCGGCCATGCCGCCTACCGGCGCGTGGGTGGCTTCGGACCCGGGCGGGATGAGGACGGACCCCTGCCGGGTCCTCACACACTCGACATGGTGCATTTTCTCGGCGACCCGGAACTCGACGGGCTGGCCCTTGCCGCCGAGCCGGCGGTCATGGCCGCGGATCTCCGCTCCGCCGCCCAGCTCTTCAGCTACAGCGAAGAAGCCGTGGAGCACCTGGCCGCCGCGTGGCGACTCACCGAGGGAATGCGGGAGACGATCGAGGCGATCACGGCAGACCTGCGTGATGAGTACCGGAACGACCCTGAAAGAGTCGCGGCGGCCTTCCGGAGGGCGACGGGCTCGGAGCTGCCCGCAGAGGTCACGGGCGGCGCGGTGGTCGAGACCGACCGTTCAGAAGGCGCGCATCCGGGCAGGAACGATGCGACGGGGAGAGGCTGAAGGACTGGGACATGGACGAATTCCGCATCGAGCACGACTCCATGGGCGAGGTCCGGGTGCCCGCCCGTGCCAAGTGGCGGGCCCAGACGCAGCGGGCGGTGGAGAACTTCCCGGTGTCCGGCCGGGGGCTCGAGCCGGCGCACATCGCGGCGCTCGCCCGCATCAAGGCCGCCTGCGCGAAGGTCAACGCCGAGTACGGCGTCATCGACAAGGACATGGCGCAGGCCGTCCAGGAGGCGGCCGAGGAGGTCGCCGAGGGACGCTGGGACGACCAGTTCCCTGTGGACGTCTTCCAGACCGGCTCAGGCACCTCGTCGAACATGAACATGAACGAGGTGGTCGCCACGCTCGCGCAGGAGCGGCTCGGCCGGGCCGTCCATCCGAACGATCACGTCAACGCCGCCCAGTCGTCCAACGACGTCTTCCCGTCCTCCATCCACGTCGCGGCGACGTACGCCGTGGTGCACGAGCTGACGCCCGCGCTGGAGCACCTGGCGACCGCACTGGAGGAGAAGGCGACCGAGTTCGCCGACATGGTGAAGTCGGGCCGCACCCACCTGATGGACGCGACGCCGGTCACGCTCGGCCAGGAGTTCGGCGGCTACTCCACCCAGATCGAGCTGGCACTCGAACGGCTGCAGGCCGCGCTGCCGCGCCTGGCCGAGCTGCCGCTGGGCGGCACGGCCGTGGGCACCGGCGTGAACGTGCCGGGCCCCGGCTGGGCGCAGGCCGTGATCGCCGAGCTGAGCCGGACGACCGGCCTGCCGTTCACGGAGGCCAGGGACCACTTCGAGGCGCAGGGCGCGCGTGACGGGCTGGTCGAGCTGTCGGGCATGCTCAAGGTGATCGCCGTCTCGCTCAACAAGATCGCCAATGACCTGCGCTGGATGGGGTCGGGCCCGCGCGCGGGGCTGGCCGAGATCAACCTGCCCGACCTGCAGCCGGGCTCGTCGATCATGCCGGGGAAGGTCAACCCGGTGATCCCGGAGGCCGTCACGATGGTGGCCGCGCAGGTCGTGGGCAACGACGCCGCGATCACGATGGCCGGGGCCTCGGGATCGTTCGAGCTCAACGTGATGCTGCCGGTGATGGCCCGCAACGTGCTGGAGTCGATCCGGCTGCTGGCCAACGTGTCACGGCTGCTCGCCGACCGGTGCGTCGGCGGGATCACCGCCAACGTGGAGCGCCTGCGCGAGTACGCCGAGTCGTCGCCCTCGATCGTCACCCCGCTCAACCGATATGTGGGGTACGAGGAGGCCGCCAAGATCGCCAAGCAGGCGCTGAAGGAGCGCAAGACGATCCGGGAGGTCGTCATAGAGCGCGGCCACGTGGCGAGCGGCGCGCTGACCGAGGAGCAGCTCGACCAGGCACTGGACGTGCTGTCCATGACCCGCCCCACATAGGAAGGCGGGCATCTATGTCGTCGGCGGCCATGTGCCGGGCGGAACCTGGTTCCTATCGTGAGGCAGCATGAGCCTTGAAGGGCGTACGGCCCTCGTCACCGGCGCGGGGAGCGGCATCGGACGGGCGTGTGCCCGGCGCCTGGCCGCCGAGGGCGCACACGTCGTCGTCGCCGACATGAACGCCGAGGCCGCGGGCAAGGTGGCGGCCGAGATCGGCGGCACGCCGGTGGCCGTCGACCTGTCCGATCCGGAGTTCCTGATGGCCTGGCGGGGCCAGCTCCCGCCCTCGCCGGACACCCGCCTCCAGGCCGACATCGTGGTGAACAACGCGGGGTTCCAGCACGTGGCCCCCATCGAGGAGTTCCCGCCCGAGATCTTCAGCAAGATCATGCGGGTGATGGTCGAGGCGCCGTTCCTGCTCGCGCGCGACGTGCTGCCCGGCATGTACGAGCGCGGCTGGGGCCGCATCGTCAACATCTCCTCGGTGCACGGCCTGCGCGCCTCGCCGTTCAAGGCCGCCTACGTGACGGCCAAGCACGCGCTGGAGGGCCTGTCGAAGGTGATCGCCCTCGAAGGAGCGCCGCACGGCGTGACCTCCAACTGCGTCAATCCCGCGTACGTCCGGACGCCGCTGGTGGAGAACCAGATCGCCGACCAGGCGCGCACCCACGGGATCAGCGAGGACGAGGTGGTGGAGCAGATCATGCTCGCCCCCGCGGCGATCAAGCGGCTGATCGAGCCGGACGAGGTGGCCGAGATGGTCGCCTACCTGTGCGGCCCGCAGGGATCGTTCGTCACCGGCGTCTCGATCCCCGTCGACGGAGGATGGAGCGCGCGCTGACCACTCCGGTTCCCAAGAACGCGACGGCCCCGAAGCACACGGACGGCGCCCGGGCCTACCTCGACCTGCTCGCCCGTGAGGCCTCGGCGGTCGAGTTCGAGGGCCCGATCCTGCAGGCCAGGGCGGCCGGGGCCGACTCCGCGACGCTGGAGGAGCTGGAGCGGGCCAAGGTCGCGGCGCTGCAGGTGCGGGCCGTGCTGCGGCGGCGGGCCAAGCGGGAGGCGGAGTTGTCGGCGCTGTTCGACACCGCGAGCGACCTGGCCGGGCTGCGCGACCTCGACGCGGTGCTCGAGGCCATCGTGCACCGGGCCAGGCAACTGCTCGCGACCGACATCGCGTACATGACGCTGAACGACCCCGAGCGCGGCGACACCTACATGCGGGTGACCGACGGGTCGATCTCGGCGAGCTTCCGGCGGCTGCGGCTGCCCATGGGCGCCGGGCTGGGCGGGCTGGTGGCGCAGAGCGGCACGCCGTACAACACGGCGGACTACTTCGCCGACCCCAGGTTCCGGCACACGAACACGATCGACGTGGCCGTCCACGAGGAGGGCCTGGTGGCGATCCTCGGGGTGCCGCTGCGGCTCGGCACGCAGGTCATCGGCGTGCTGTTCGCGGCCAACCGCAGCGCCAGGCCGTTCGCGCAGGAGGAGGTGGCGCTGCTGTGCTCGCTGGCGGCGCACGCCGCCGTGGCCATCGACACCGCCCGGCTGCTGCAGGAGACCCGGGCCGCGCTGGCCGAGCTGAGCGGGGCGAACACGCTGATCAGAGCGCACAGCGAGTCGATCGAGCGGGCCGCGGACGCGCACGACAGGATGACCGGCCTCGTGCTGCGCGGCGGCGGGGTCGAGGACGTCGCCGCGGTCGTCACCGAGGTGCTGGGCGGCCGCCTGACCGTGCTGGACGACGAGGGCCGCCCCCTCGTGGGCGAGTCCGGCGACCTGGACACGGGTGTCTTCGACGCCGCCCAGTCCTCGCGGGCGCTGGGCCGCACGGTCAAGCGGGGCGACGCGTACGTCGCGTCCGTGGACGTCGGGGCGGCGCCGCTGTGCACGCTGGTCCTGCGGACCGACGACCCGGTGTCCGACACCGACCAGCGGATCCTGGAGCGCGCCGCGATCGTCACCGCGCTGCTGCTGCTGTTCCGCCGCAGCGTGGCCGAGGCGGAGGGACGGGTGCGCGGCGAGCTGCTCGACGACCTGGTCTCCCGTCCCGAGCTGCGCGGGCTGGACGACCGGGCGCGGCGGCTCGGCGTCGATCTCGACGCGCCGCACGTGCTGGTCGTGGCACGGCACGACGGGCAGCGGGAGCGCGGCGCCTTCTGGGCGTCGTCGCAGGCGACGCTGGCGCACGGCCTGGCCACCGCCCGGGGCGACGAGGTCGTGCTGCTGCTGCCCGGCGACCGGCCCGGCGCGCTGGCCCGGCGCGTCGCGGCCGAGCTGAGCGCCTCGCTCGGCCGCCCGGCGACGGCGGGGGCCGCGCCGGCCTCCGGGCCGGTGACGGCGGTGGCGTCCGCCTACCAGGAGGCCCGGCGCTGCGCCGGGGCGCTGGTGGCCCTCGGCCGTACGGGTGACGGCGCGAGCGCCGAGGAGCTGGGCTTCGTCGGCCTGCTGGTGGGCGAGCGGCGCGAGGTGTCCGGTTTCCTGTCCGGCGCGCTCGGGCCGGTGCTCGACTACGACGCGCGCCGGGGAACCGCCCTGGTCAAGACGCTGAACGCCTACTTCGGCACGGGCGGCTCGCTGTCGCGTACGGCCGAGGCCCTGCACATCCACGTCAACACGGTGACCCAGCGGCTCGACCGGGTGGGGCAGCTGCTCGGCGAGGACTGGCAGGAGCCCGAGCGCGCCCTGGAGATCCAGCTCGCCCTGCGGCTGCACCGGCTGCGCACCCACATGCCGGACGCCTGAGGTGTGTGGCGGCGCCCCATAGGAGTGACCTCGGTCACTGCATACCGTGTGCGGAACCCCCCATCGGAGGAGTTCCCATGGCAAACACCCCACCTGCCCGGATCGGAAAGGTCGTCGGGGCCAGCCTGATCGGCACCACCATCGAGTGGTACGACTTCTTCCTGTACGGCTCGGCCGCCGCCCTGGTATTCAACAAGCTGTTCTTCCCCACCGAGGACGAGCTGACCGGCACGCTGCTGGCGTTCCTCACCTACGCCGTCGGCTTCGTCGCCCGGCCCCTCGGCGGCCTGGTCTTCGGTCACTACGGCGACCGGCTCGGCCGCAAGCGACTACTGGTCATCAGCCTGCTCATGATGGGCGGGTCGACGTTCCTCATCGGCTGCCTGCCGACGTACGCCGCCCTCGGCGCCGGCGCGCCGCTGCTGCTGACCGCGCTCCGCCTGGTGCAGGGCTTCGCCCTCGGCGGCGAGTGGGGCGGCGCGGTGCTGCTGGTCTCCGAGCACGGCGACCCCCGCAACCGCGGCTTCTGGGCGTCCTGGCCACAGGCCGGCGCTCCCGGCGGCAACCTGATCGCCACCGGTGTGCTGGCGCTGCTGGCCGCGGTGCAGCCCGACGACGCCTTCCTCGCCTGGGGCTGGCGGATCGCGTTCCTGCTGTCCGGCGTGCTCGTGCTGATCGGCCTGTGGATCAGGCTGACGGTCACCGAGTCGCCGGTGTTCCAGGAGGCCCTGGAGCGGCAGGAGCCCGCGCCGAAGGCCCCCATCGTCGGCGTGCTGCGCCACCACTGGGCCGACGTCCTGGTGGCGATGGGCGCCCGGATGGCGGAGAACGTCTCCTACTACGTGATCACCGCGTTCGTCCTCGTGTACGGCACGACGGCGGCGGGCCTGCCCAAGGGCACCGTGCTCAACGCCGTGCTGATCGGCTCGGCGTTCCACTTCATCACGATCCCGCTGTGGGGCGCGCTGTCGGACCGGATCGGCCGCAGGCCCGTCTATCTTCTCGGCGCCGTCGGCGTCGGCCTGTGGGCCTTCGCGTTCTTCCCGCTGATCGACACCAAGAACTTCGCGCTGGTCACCGTGGCGGTGACGGTCGGCCTGCTGCTCCACGGCGCGATGTACGGCCCGCAGGCGGCGTTCTTCTCCGAGCTGTTCGCCACCCGGATGCGTTACTCGGGCGTGTCGATCGGCTACCAGCTCGCCTCGATCGCGGCCGGCGGCGTGGCCCCGCTGATCGCGGTCGCCCTGCTCGACGCGTACGGATCGAGCGTGCCGGTCTCCGTCTACGTGGTCGCGGCGGCGATCCTCACGATCATCGCGGTGATCGCCTCCAGGGAGACCCGCGACCGCGACCTGTCCGCCATCGAGCCGACCTCGGGCGCCGCCAAGGCCGCCGCGATCGTGAAGGAGGCCTGATGCGCCTCGGCTCCGTCATGCTGGCCGCGCTGGCGCTGGCCCTCCCCCTGGCCGCCGCCGTCCCGTCCGAGGCCGCCGCCTGCCCGGGGGTGACCGTGCCCGGCGCGCAGAAGCAGGTGATCGCCTGCCTCGACGACCTCACCACGAAGGGCACGCTGGCCTCCGGGCACACCGACCAGTCGGACTGGTCGGGCCTCAACTCCCCCGGCGCCGTCAACCCCAGCGGCGTGCCCGGCATGCAGATCGACGGCTACTTCCCCGACACCTCAACCGGGAACACCAACCACGGCTGGAACCACGACGCACAGTTCGTCATCCGGCTGCCCCAGCACTGGAACGGCGGCCTGGTCGTCGCCGGGTCGCCCGGCAACCGGGAGACGTACGCCAACGACTTCACGATCTCCGACTGGGCGCTGGCCAAGGGCTACGCGTACGCCGCGACCGACAAGGGCAACACCGGCGTCCAGTTCTACCGCGACGGCGTACGGCCCGGCGACGCGGTGGCCGAGTGGAACCGCCGGGTCAGCGAGCTGGCGGTCGCCGCCAAGACCGTCGTCCGCCAGCGTTACGGCAGGCCGGCCCGCACGACGATCGCGGCCGGTCAGTCCAACGGCGGCTACCTGGTCCGCTGGCAGATCGAGAACCGTCCCGACCTGTTCGACGGCGGCGTCGACTGGGAGGGCACGCTCTTCACCGCCGACGGGCCCAACCTGCTGACGTTCCTGCCGCCCGCGCTGCGCGCGTACGCGAAGGGCGACACGGCCGGGGTCGCGGCGGCGGGCTTCGCGCCCGAGTCCGACTTCCTGTGGCCGTTCCACTACCAGTACTACTGGGACCTCACCCAGCGCCTCTACCGCGAGGAGTTCGACCCGACCTACGACGGCGACGCCGAGGCGGGCACGCCGTTCTGCGCCTCCGGCACGCCCGGCTGCGACACGGACTACGACTACGCCTCCAGGCCCGCTGCCGTGAAGCAGGCGGTCGCGAGGGTGAGCCTCAGCGGGAAGATCAAGCGCCCGCTGATCGTCGTCCACGGCACCCTGGACACGCTGCTGCCGATCCGCGAGGATTCCGACGTCTACGCCAAGATGATCGCCGACCGGCACCGTGACCGGCTGCTGCGCTACTACCGCGTCGAGGGCGGCAACCACGTCGACAGCCTCTACCCGGCCTTCCCCGACCGCCTGCGGCCCCTGCTGCCCTGCTTCCGCAGCGCGTTCACCGCGCTGGAGGCGTGGATCGGCACCGGCACGCCGCCGCCCCCGAACGCCACCCTGCCTCGCCCGGCCACGGGCGACCTCGAGAACACCTGCACCCTGGGAGCAACACCATGACCCTGCCGATATCCGCCGAGCGCGTCAGCACGTCCCGGCTGACCCTCAACGTCCTGTCCGTGCCGGACTCGTCGGGCGACCCGGTGGTGTTCGTGCACGGCAACGTCTCCTCCAGCGCGTTCTGGCGCTCGACGATGACCGCGATCGCGGCGGAGGGGTTCCGTCCTTACGCGCTCGACCTGCGCGGCTTCGGCGACTCCGACCCCGAGCCTGTGGACGCGAGCCGGGGCGTGCGCGACTACTCCGACGACCTGCTCGCGCTGCTCGACCAGCTCGGGCCCGCGCACCTGGTGGGCTGGAGCCTCGGCGGCGGGGTCGTCATGCAGGCCATGCGCGACCGGCCCGAGGCGGTCCGCAGCGCGACGCTGGTCAACCCCGTCTCGCCGTACGGCTTCGGCGGCACCACGGGCACGGACGGTGTGCTCACCAGCCCCGACGGCGTGGGCTCCGGCGGCGGCGCGGCCAACCCCGAGTTCGTGGCGGCGCTCCAGGCGGGCGACCGGTCGGCCGACTCCCCCGTCTCGCCCCGGTCCGTGCTGCGCGCCACGTACGTCGCCGCAGGAACCGACCTGGGTGAGGAGGAGGACGCGTTCGTGGAGTCGATGCTGTCCACCCGGATCGGCGAGGACCACTACCCGGGCGACTCCCTGCCCTCGGACGCCTGGCCGGGCGTGGTCCCCGGCAAGCGGGGCGTGCTCAACACGATCGCGCCGACCAACTTCCGGATCGACGACCTGCACGAGATCGACCCGAAGCCGCCCATCCTCTGGATCAGGGGAGACCAGGACGTGATCGTCTCGGACACGTCGCTGTTCGACCTCGCGCACCTGGGGGCGATCGGCGCCGTGCCCGGCTGGGACGGCACGCCCGCCCAGCCCATGGTGACCCAGACGCGGGCCGCGCTGGACCGCTACGGCGTCTACCGGGAGGTCGTCGTCGAGGGCGCCGGCCACGGCCCGCACATCGACAAGCCGGCGGAGTTCCGCGCGGCGCTGCTCGCGCACCTGCGCGGATAGCCCTGCGCGATCCGAGGTCAGCGGCGCTCGCGCAGGACGCGGACGGCGATGCGCCGCAGCAGTGAGGGGGCCTGTGGCGACGCCCCGGCGGGCAGGACGTGCACCTGCCCGCCGCGGCGCACCGTCAGCCCGAACAGCAGGTCCACGTCCTTCTGGTCGACCCGGAGCGCGGGCCGCCAGGACCCAGGGCCGAGGCAGTCGTCCCCGCCGATCCGGCTCACCGGCACCCGCGCGACGAGCTGCCCGGCGACCCGGCCGGGTATCCCCGGCTCGACCAGCGCGGGCACGACCATGCTGCGCCCGCGCCCGTCCTGCTCGCGCAGCACCAGCTCGGCCGGCGGCCCGCCGCTCGGCGGCACGTACGGCACGGGCACGACGACGAAGACGTGCCCCTCCTGCCTGGCCACGGTGGCCCGGGACGAGACCAGCGCGATCGACTCGGGGAACGACTTCGGCTCCACGCAGACGCCCAGCTCGCCGCGCTCGGACCAGCACGGCACGACGAGCCGCCTGGGCTCGCCGGCGAGCGCGCCCGCGCAGCTCATCGGCAGGGCGGGGCGGGCCACCCGGGTGCGGCCCGCATGGACGCCCCGCATGCGCACGTGGACCTCCCACAGCCCGGCGGGCAGCGGCCGTCCGAGGGCCGCCGCGCCGGCGTCGAGGCGGGCCTGGCCGTTCACCCACACGCGCACCTGACCACCGCGCGCCTGGTCCCCGAGGCCCGCGCGGCCCACCGAGCAGGTGACCGGCAGGGAGTGGACCACGCCGGTCTCCACGTGGCGGACGCAGACCTCCACGCGGGCCCTGCGCACCGCGTCGGTCACGTCGGCGCCCTCGTCGTCGAGCAGGCCGTCGAGCAGGCCCTCGACCCCGGGAGGCGGGGTCCACAGCAGCCGGTCGCCCCGCTGCCGCAGCCACAGCGGGGCGCCCCCGGCCCGAAGGATCTCCACACTCAGGTCGAGCAGCAGCACGCCCTGGTCCCAGCGCAGCTCCCGCAGCTCCGCGCTGAGCCTGGTGCCCCGGGACGCCTCGGCCAGCGCGACCAGCGCGTCGAGGCGGTCCAGGCGCAGCAGCGCCGTACGGGCGCGCAGGTGCGCGGGCAGGTGGACGTCGAGCGCGGCCGGAAAGCGGTCGAGGGTGAAGCGGCGCAGGAAGGAGAACAGGACCATCCGCTCGTCCGGTTCGGCGGCGAGGAACCGCGCGCCCGCGAGACGGCGCAGCCCGAGCGTCCGATACCAGTGGGCCTGGATGCGCTCCCGCTGCGAGCCCGGCTCGGTGTAGGCGTCCACCACGTCGAAGATCGCGTTGAGGCCGTCGAAGAGCGCCTCGGCGTCCGGCACGTCCTCCGCCGTCCCTGAGGAAGCCGGGCCCAGGTGGCAGCAGATCTCGTCGGCCAGCACGGCGATCACCTTCGCGGCGAGGTACGCCCTGGTCACGAACGCCTGCTCGGACAGCGGCCGGTCGGCGAAGCGGAGCTGGCAGGTCTCCAGGAAGTCGCGGCTGAACAGCTTGTTCGCCGTCGGCAGGGCGAGGAGGTGGTCGCGCAGCACGTCGGCCCGGTCCCGGTCGCGGGCGAAGGCGGCCGGCGGCGGCCCCTGGTCGGCGAGCCTGCCGATCAGCACGTCGGCGTCGGTCTCCACGGCCCTGTCGTACATCCGCTCCAGCGCGTGCGGCTCAAGCCTGTCGTACTGGCCGAGCAGGTAGACGTACTCACCGCGGGCCACCGACAGGCCGACGTTGCGCCCGCGCGCGGGCGAGCCGCTGTGGTCGAGGTGCAGGACCCGCACGTTGTCGCGCTGCTCGGCGATCACGTCGAGCCGCCTGCGGGTCCCGTCCGTCGACCCGTCGTCCGCGAAGACGACCTCGTACTCTTCCGGCGGGAGCGACTGCTCCAGCACCGAGCGCACACACGCGCCGAAGGCGTCATTCGACAGCCCGGGGTTGGACACGGGCATAACCACGCTGACCTTCACACCCATGAGGCCAAGGGTGCAGTGCGACCCCCGCCGTACGCGCGGGCTTGCCGAAAGGTCGAGAAACCCTGACCAGAGTTTCGCGGTCTAGTACCAGCCGGTGGACTGGGAGTGCCCCCAGGCGCCGCAGGGCGTCTTGTAGCGGCCGGCGATGTAGCCGAGGCCCCACTTGATCTGGGTGGCGGGGTTGGTCTGCCAGTCGGAGCCCGCGCTCGCCATTTTGCTGCCCGGCAGCGCCTGGGGGATTCCGTAGGCGCCGCTGTAGCGGTTCATGGCCCGCTCGTTCCAGTGGCTCTCCCTGTCCCACAGCTTCTCCAGGCAGCCCCACTCGCCGCCCCAGCCGCGCGCCTCGGCCATCTGCTTGCCGAGCGCCTTGTTGCTGCCGGGGTCCGGGGTGGAGCCGGGCGGGAAGTCGGCCGGGGTGAAGCCGCCACCGCCGGGGGCCTTCTGCGCGATCTCGACCGGGTCGAGACCCTTCTTCCGGTCGTCACGGGTGCTTTGCAGCCTGTCCTTGCGCAGCGCCTGGACCGCCTGTTCCTTGAGGATGTCGGTCTCGGGGTCGGGCGCGTTCGGATCGAGGGCGAGGAAGCTGTCCGGGCCCAGCACCTGCTTGGGCGCGTTGCTGTGCTCGATCGAGGTGCGGACCACGAAGGCCGTCCCGCCCGCGACCACGGCCACGCTGACGCCGAGGATCGCGATCCGCTTGGGAGTCAGCCGGCCCGACCCGGAGCGGCCGCCGGCTCCCCGCCGGGGCCGGGAGGCGCGGGGGCGATCCTTCAACTGCTGACCAGAGCTCACGGCTTATGAGCTTGCCCTGTGGTGGGGGGTGCTCCGCAACCGAATCGTGGTACCTGTTTGGTGACGTCTTGACCCGACCGCTGATCACATGGACTTTCCCCCATAATGTGATTTTGGTCACACTTTGCGCCACAGGGAGAGGCATGGGTGCCCGGCACCAGCCTGCTCCTGCTTCTTGATGATGGCGTGCGGACGAGGTCACAGGACTGTGACAAATAGGGGAATTGGTGAGGTCCGCACCATAATGACCTGGTGGCAGGCATCCTCCTGGTCGAAGACGACCCCTCGGTCCGTGCCGGACTCGAGCTCGCGCTCACCCGGCAGGGCCACTCGGTGACCGCGTACGCCACCGGTGAGGAAGCCCTGGACCACGTACGCTCCCGCCGTCCCGAGATCGCGATCCTCGACGTCATGCTGCCCGGCATCGACGGGGTCGAGGTGTGCCGCCGCATCCGCAGGCTCGACCCGCTGCCGATCATCCTGCTCACGGCCAGGGGCGACGACCTCGACGTGGTGGTGGGGCTGGAGGCCGGCGCGGACGACTACGTCGTCAAGCCGGTCGAGCCGCGGGTCCTGGACGCCCGCATCCGCGCCATCCTGCGCCGCCTCGAGTCGGCCTCGCCCGACCGCCTCACCTTCGGCGACCTCGTGATCGACCGCGGAGCCCTCAAGGTGAGCCTCTCGGGCAAGGAGATCCACCTCACCCCGACCGAGCTGCGCCTGCTGCTCGAACTGGTCCGCCACCCCGGTCAGGTGCTCAACCGCCGCTACCTCCTGCGCGCCGTCTGGGACCACACGCACGTGGCGGACTCGCGGCTGGTCGACGCGTGCGTGCAGCGCATCAGGGCCAAGATCGAGCCGGTGCCCGCCGACCCCGTCTACATCCACACCGTGCGCGGCTTCGGGTACCGCTTCAGCCCGCCATGACCTGGGTGCCCACCGGGCTGCGGGCCCGGCTGGTGATCACCTTCCTGCTGGTGGCGGTCACCGCGTCCGCCATGGTGGCCGGCCTGGGATACCAGATCGTCCGGCGGGGTCTCCTGGAGCGCGCGGAGCGGGGCGCGGTCGCCGACGTGCGCGAGACGCTGTCCAGGATCACCCTGCCGATCGGCGCGAGCGACGTGGTCTGGCCGAGCGACACCACCGTCACCGAGGAGGACCTCGCCGGGGTGGTGCAGGCGCTCGAGGCCCCGGAGCGGACCGTCATCGTCACCTACGGCGACCACCGGCGCTCCAACACCGGCGCCAGGTTCACCATGACCGACGTGCCCGACCAGCTCCGGTGGCAGGCGGCTCGGCGGCTGGTCTACCAGAGGGTGCTGCTCAGGGACCATCCGTGGCTGATCGTCGCCACGCAGATCCAGCGGGCCACCCGCGACGGCGTGCTGCGCCCGACGGGCCTGACGGCCTACGTCTTCGTGCCGCTGTCGGAGGAGAACGCCGTGCTGTCCCGCCTCAAGGCCGCCCTCGCGCAGGCCGGAGGCATCACGCTCATCCTGGCGCTGACCCTGGCCCTGCTGTCGGCCCGGCGGGTACTGCTGCCCGTACGGCGGCTGGGCGCGGCCGCCCGCGCCCTCGGCGCCGGCGAGCTGCAGGTCCGCCTCCCCGTACGGGGCAGGGACGAGCTGGCGGAGCTGACCGCGACGTTCAACGAGACGGCGGCGGCGCTGGAGGACACCGTCTCGGAGCTGCGGACGCTGGAGTCGATGTCGCGGCGGTTCGTCGCGGACGTCTCCCATGAGCTGCGCACGCCGCTGACCGCGATGACGGCGGTGACGGACATGCTGTCGGAGGACGCCGACGACCTGCCGGACGACGCCGGGGAGGCCGTGCGGATCGTCGTCCGCGAGATCGACCGGCTGCGGGTGCTGGTCGAGCACCTCATCGAGATCAGCCGGTTCGACGCGGGCGCCGCCACGCTCCGCCGGGAGACCGTCGACGTGGGCGACACGCTGGCCGACTGCCTGGAGGTGCGGGGCTGGGCCGACCGGGTGAAGCTCACCGTGCCCGTCGGGCTCACGTTCTCCCTGGACGCCCGGAGGTTCGACGTGATCGTGGCCAACCTCGTCGGCAACGCGCTCAACCACGGCGCGCCCCCCGTGGTGGTGAGCGCGCGGGTGGCGGTCGGCGGCGAGAACCACGGAGCGCTCGAGGTGACCGTGCGCGACCACGGGAGCGGCATTCCGGAGCAGGTCCTCCCCCACGTCTTCGACCGCTTCTACAAGGCGGGCACCGACCGGGCCAGGAGCGTGGGCAGCGGCCTCGGCCTGGCCATCGCCAAGGCCAACGCCGAACTGCACGGCGGCGCGATCATGGCCGAGCGATGCGACCCCGGCACCCTCTTTCGCGTCTGGATCCCGAAACCATGAGCGGGAGACGGATCAGGCGCGCGGCCGCGGCCCTGCTCGCGGGGCTGCTCATGGCGCCGGCGGCCTGCGGGGTCGTGCCGACCGGGGTGGTCGACGCCGGTCCTGCGCCGGTCATCAGCGGCACTCCCACCCTCGTCACGATCTACCTGCTGCGGGACGGCCGGCTGTGGCCCACCCGGGTCGCGGCGCGCTCGCCGCACGTCAACGACGTGCTGGACGCGCTGTTCGCGGCCAGCGGGCGGACGTCGAACCGACTGTCCACCGCGCTGACCGGGCTCACGCTGGCCCAGGTGCAGCTCGTCAGGTACGTCCCGGACGCGGGCAGCCGCAACGACCCCGACAACACCCTCAGCCTGCGCGTACGGCTGTTCGTGAGCGGCTGGAAGATCACCAGGACCGCCATGGCCCAGATCACCTGTACGGCGCGGCTGCGCCCGGAGATCTGGGCCGTGGAGATCGCTCACGCGACTCCCGACAGGAACGGCCCCCTGAAGGTCCACACCTGCCGGGAGTTCTGGGATCTGGCCCCCAAGGACGGCCATCTCCCCCCGTGATCTGTGCCCTCCCTAGAGCGTGATGTCCTCCAGCATCTCGGTCACCAGGGCGGCGATCGGCGACCGCTCGGACCTGGTCAGCGTGATGTGGGCGAACAGCGGGTGGCCCTTGAGCTTCTCCACCACGGCGACGACGCCGTCGTGCCGGCCCACCCGCAGGTTGTCGCGCTGGGCGATGTCGTGGGTCAGCACGACCCGCGAGTTGGCCCCGATGCGGGACAGCACGGTCAGCAGCACGCCGCGCTCCAGCGACTGCGCCTCGTCCACGATCACGAAGGCGTCGTGCAGGGAACGGCCGCGGATGTGGGTCAGCGGCAGGACCTCCAGCATGCCCCGGTCGATGACCTCCTCGATGACCTCCGGGGACGTCACCGCGCCCAGCGTGTCGTAGACCGCCTGGGCCCACGGGCCCATCTTGTCGTTCTCCGAGCCGGGCAGGTAGCCGAGCTCCTGGCCGCCCACGGCGTACAGGGGGCGAAAGACGATGATCTTGCGGTGCTGACGGCGCTCCAGCACCGCCTCCAGGCCCGCGCACAGCGCCAGCGCGGACTTGCCGGTGCCCGCACGGCCGCCCATCGAGACGATGCCGACGTCCGGGTCCATCAGCAGGTCGAGCGCGATCCGCTGCTCCGCCGACCGGCCGTGCAGCCCGAAGACCTCACGGTCGCCCCTCACCAGACGTACCGACTTGTCCGGCAGGACGCGGCCGAGCGCCGATCCGCGGCTCGACAGCAGCCGCAGGCCGGTGTGGCACGGCAGGTCGCGCGCCTCGTCGATGTCGGCCGTGCCGGCCTCGAAGAGGGCGTCCATCTCCTCCGTGGTGACCTGGAGCTCCGCCATGCCGGTCCAGCCGGACTCGACCACCATGCCGGCGCGGTACTCCTCCGCGCTGAGGCCGATGGACGCCGCCTTGACCCGCATCGGAAGGTCCTTCGACACCAGCACCACGTCCTTGCCCTCCGCCGCGAGGTTCTGCGCGACGGTGAGGATGCGGGTGTCGTTGTCGCCCAGGCGGAAGCCCGCCGGGAGGCAGGATGGATCACTATGGTTCAGCTCGACCCGGATGTTCCCGTCGCCGATCGGCATGGGCTCATCCAGCCGTCCGTACCGCACTCTGAGGTCATCGAGGAAGCGCAGCGCCTCCCGGGCGAAGTAGCCGAGCTCGGGGTGGTGACGCTTGGCCTCCAGTTCCGTGATGACGACGATCGGGACGACGACCTCGTGCTCGGCGAAGCGGCTCATCGCCGCCGGGTCGGCGAGCAGGACAGACGTGTCCAGAACGTAGGTGCGGGATGTGGACGGGTTGCTCGAGGACACTGCCACGCGTTCTCCCCCGGGCGCCTGAGGTGGGCGCCCTGCCTTGACTGGTGGTGAACGGACCGGGCCCGTGACCTGCGAAGGCAGACCGGGGCTCCGGCCCTCCTCGCATGGTGGTCGCGCAAGGACGGGCCCTCTCCCGAGGTGGTGGCCGCCGATCCCCTCGACGGCCGCTCAGCTACCACGTTACGTAACGAATCTCCCCAGCCCAATAGATTTACGCAGGCTAAAAGATGCTGGTCACGTACCGTCTCAGGAGCCGTACCGACGGTGCCGTGCGGCGTACGAGCGGAGCGCCCGCAGGAAGTCGACTCTGCGGAAGTCGGGCCAGTAGGCCTCGCAGAAGTAGAACTCGGAGTGGGCGCTCTGCCAGAGCAGGAATCCGGAGAGTCGCTGCTCTCCCGAGGTCCGGATGACGAGATCCGGGTCGGGCAGGCCGCGCGTGTAGAGATGCTCCGCGATGTGCTCGACGTCGAGGACCTCGACGAGGTCCTCGATACTCGCGCCCTTGCTGGCGTGCTCCTGGAGGAGGGAGCGCACCGCATCAGCGATCTCACGCCTTCCTCCATACCCAACGGCAACGTTCACAATCAGGCCTGGACGATGCGATGTGGTTTCTTTTGCGTGTTTGAGGACACGAGCCGTGTGATCGGGCAGAAGGTCGAGCGAGCCCATGGGGTTGAGATGCCATCCCTGGTCCACGAGATCCTGCACGAGGTTCTCGATCACCTGGAGCAGCGGCTCGAGCTCGGCCTTGTCCCTGGCGAGGTTGTCGGTGGACAGCAGCCACAGCGTCACGTACTCGACCCCGGCCTCGCGGCACCACACCAGCAGCTCGGAGATCTTGTCGGCGCCCTTCTGATGGCCCCGGCTGACGTCCCGCAGGCCCATGGCCCGCGCCCACCTGCGGTTGCCGTCCACGATGACGCCGACATGGCGGGGGATCTGGTCGGAGGACAGCTTCCGTTCGAGCCTGCGCTCGTACAGCTTGTACACGAGATCGCGCATGCTCATGCGACCCTCTTCCTCGCGACGGTGGGCTCGATCACCAATTATCGCGGGCGAACCGGCATGCCCTGCCCTCAGGCTTTCCTGGGCACGGCCGGAGTAACCCGCTTCGCGGTCGGAGGCGCCCACGTGCCCGCGGCCGGGAGGCGAGCTCGGCCCCGAGGGCCTCGGCCAGGTCCGGGGGCCCCTCGTGTGCCCCTCGTGCCTCCCGGACCGGCCGGACGGCCCGAATCAGCCGAGCCGCTGGGCTCAGCCGAGCCGCTGCACCAGGGCGCGGTACTCGTCCCACAGCTCCTTCGGCATGTGGTCGCCGAAGGTCTCGAAGTGGGGCGGGATCAGCGCGGCCTCCTCGCGCCACACCTCGGGATCGACGCTGAGCAGGAGCTCCATGTCCTCGGGCGCGATGTCGAGGCCCTCGGTGTCGAGCGACGCCGGCAGGTTGCCGATCGGCGTGGGCACGGCGTCGGCCACGCCGTTCAGCCGGTCGACGATCCACTTGAGCACCCGGCTGTTCTCGCCGAAGCCCGGCCACAGGAAGCGGCCGTTCGCGTCCTTGCGGAACCAGTTCACGTAGTAGATCTTGGGCAGCTTCTCCGGGTCGGTCATCTTGCCGACCTCGAGCCAGTGGCCGAAGTAGTCGCCCATGTTGTAGCCGCAGAACGGCAGCATCGCGAACGGGTCGCGGCGCAGCTCGCCGACCTTGCCCTCGGCCGCCGCGGTCTTCTCCGAGGCCACGTTCGCGCCCAGGAAGACGCCGTGCTGCCAGCTCAGCGACTCGGTCACCAGCGGCACCGCGGTCGCCCTGCGGCCGCCGAACAGGATGGCCGAGATCGGCACCCCTGCCGGGTCCTGCCATTCGCGGGCGATCGTCGGGCACTGCTCGGCCGGAGTGGTGAACCGGGCGTTCGGGTGGGCGGCGGGCTCGCCGGACTCCGGCGTCCAGTCGCGGCCCTTCCAGTCGATGAGATGCGCGGGCGGCTCGTCCGTGAGGCCCTCCCACCAGACGTCCCCGTCGTCGGTCAGTGCGACGTTCGTGAAGATGCTGTTGCCCCACAGCGTCTTGATCGCGTTGGCGTTCGTGGACTGGCCGGTCCCGGGCGCGACGCCGAAGAAGCCGGCCTCCGGGTTGATCGCGTACAGCCGGCCGTCGGGGCCGAAACGCATCCAGGCGATGTCGTCGCCGATCGTCTCGACCTTCCAGCCCGGGATCGTGGGCTGGAGCATGGCGAGGTTCGTCTTGCCGCACGCCGACGGGAAGGCCGCGGCGACGTACCGCGCCTCGCCCTGCGGCGGCGTGAGCTTGAGGACCAGCATGTGCTCGGCCAGCCAGCCCTCGTCGCGGGCCATCGCGCTGGCGATCCGCAGCGCGTAGCACTTCTTGCCCAGCAGCGCGTTGCCGCCGTAGCCCGAGCCGTACGACCAGATCTCGCGGGTCTCCGGGAAGTGGCTGATGTACTTGGTCTGGCTGCACGGCCACGGCACGTCGGCCTGGCCCGGCTCCAGCGGCGCGCCCACCGAGTGGACCGCCTTGACGAAGTCGCTGTGCTCATGGTCGCGCTTGCCGCGGCCCTCGTTGGCTCGTGCCTCGCTCTCTCGGGCCTTTCGCGCCGCTCCGCGTTCCTCGATGAGGCGCAGCGCCGCTTCGCCCATCCTGGTCATGATCCGCATCGACACCACGACGTACGGCGAGTCGGTGATCTCGACGCCGAGCTGCGAGATGGTCCCGCCGAGGGGGCCCATGCAGAACGGCACGACGTACATCGTCCGGCCCCGCATGCAGCCCTTGAACAGCGTGGCGAACGTGCGGCGCATCTCGTCGGGCGCGATCCAGTTGTTGGTCGGCCCGGCGTCCTCCTCACGCTCGGAGCAGATGAACGTGCGGTCCTCCACGCGGGCGACGTCGCTCGGGTCCGAGGCCGCGTAGAAGCTGTTGGGACGCTTGACCAGCCGCTTGAGCGTGCCCTGCTCGACCAGAAGGTTGGTCAGGCGCGTCCATTCGGCCTCGGAGCCGTCGCACCATTCGATCCGGTCCGGCTGGGTCAGCTCCGCGATCTGCGTCACCCAGGCCGCCAGATCGCTGTGAGTGGTGGGCGTCGGTACCTCTACTGAAATGGACACGGGGGCGGCTCCTTAATCTCTCAGGGCCAGAGCATCATCAGCGACGAATGGCCTCCGAATCCAATTGGAGTAGACCATCGTGTTTCCACTCCGTTAAATCGGCGCCATTCTCGACTTCACGGCCTCGGACAGCATCAGCGCAGGCAGCGGCCGCGATGTTGTGGGACCTTACCCACTCTGGCCCTGTCGAAAAAACGTCCTTCTCCCCCTTACCCGCCTGACCGGCCTTACACATTGGTATAGGCCAATTCGAATGGTCCAGACCTCTCCGGGAATTGGTTCAGTCCAATCCGCCGGGGCCTTCCGCCCTGATCCGGTCCACATGCTGGAGGGCATCGCGCAGGTCAGCGAGCCACGTGTCGGTGTGTTTGCCGACGAGCCTGACGCACCAGGCCAGCGCGTCGCTGCGGCTGCGTGCGACACCCGCAGCGACCAGGGTGTCGAGGACCTGCCGTTCCGGCTGGCGCAGCCGGGTCATGACGGGGACGGAAAGAGTGGTGAACATCACTGTCTCGTCACCGACGACGACGCCCCAGGAGACCTTGCGGCGGAAGCGGTGCTCGGCCTCCTTGGCGATGTCGATCCTGCGCTCGCGCGTCTCCTCGCGGAACCGCTCGACGTACCCTTCCATCGCCGCCGCGCGCTCCACGTCCGGGAGCCCCTCGGCCACCGACAGCGGCGGAAGCGTGCCCAGCACGGTGATCTCCTCGCGGTCCACCACGACCTTGGGGGACTCGGCGAACCAGTTTTCCGGCAACCGGCCGGCGAACCAGGCGCTCAACTGTTCTTCTGCAGACATGTAATCAACATTACATCGCTACTCGGCAATGGCCCAGTGCGTGTCAGTGCGTCCTCCTACCGGGGAGTACGGGCAGGGATGGAAAAACGGCAGAATCGGGACATGAGCTCACCACAGCGCGCTGACCGGTCCACGCACCCCTCGGACGGCGTTGTCACGAGCCTGCGCGAGCGCAAGAAGGCCAAGACCCGCAGGACCATCCAGGAGGAGGCCCTGCGGCTGTTCGCCGAGCAGGGGTACGAGGCCACGACGGTCGAGCAGATCGCGGAGGCGGCGGAGGTCTCCCCCAGCACGTTCTTCCGCTACTTCCCCACGAAGGAGGACGTGGTCGCCCAGGGCGACTACGACCCGATCCTCATGGCGACGATCAAGGCTCAGCCGCCGGACCTGCCTCCGCTGACCGCGCTGCGCGCCGCCTTCCGTACGACCTTCGCGTCGATGCGGGCCGAAGAGCTCGACAAGGTGCTCGCCCGGACCAGGTTGTCCGCCTCCGTCCCCGCCCTGCGAGCGCGGACCATGGACGGGCTGTTCGACACGATCGACATGCTCGCGGGCGCGGTGGCCGAGCGGGCGGGCCGCGACCCCCGCGCCCTCGCCGTACGGGCCCTCGTCGGCGCGGTCATGGGGGTCCTGCTCCCTGCCCTGTTCACCTGGGTCGAGCGGGACGGCGCCACCCCGCTGCCCGATCTGGTCGACGAGGCTCTCGGCTATCTCGAGGCCGGGCTGCCGATCTAGTCCGGCACGACCCGAAGGACGATCTTCCCCTGGATGTGCCCGCGTTCGGCCCGTTCATGTGCCCTCGCGGCCTCGGCGAGCGGGAAGACGGAGTCCAGGCCGACGCGCAGCCGGCCCTCTTCGAGCAGGCGTCCCAGCTCGGCCATCTGCTCCCCGTCAGAGTGGACCTGACCGCCTCGGAAGGAGATGCCCAGCTCCGCCGCGCGCTCCCGGTGGTACTCGCCGAGGAATACCGGGCTGATCACGCCGCCGGGCCGCAGCACCGGCAGGAAGCGGTGCCCGTCCGGCCCGCCCACGGTGTCGATGAGCACGTCCACGTCCCGCACCTCGTCCTCCACACGGGTGGTCGTGTAGTCGAGGAACTCGTCGACCCCCAGCTCGCGCAGGAACGTCTCGTGCCGCCCCGAGGCGACCCCGATCACGTACGCGCCCAGCACCTTGGCGAGCTGCACCGCGAAGTGGCCGACCCCGCCGGCGGCGCCGTTGACCAGCACTCTGCGGCCCTCGTCGAGCTTGATGTGGTCGAAGATGAACTGGTAGGCGGTGAGCCCCGCCATCGGCACGGCGGCCGCCTCCACGTGGCTGAGGTTCGCCGGCTTGCGGGCCAGGTGGAGCGCGGGCGAGGTGGTGTATTCGGCGTAGCCCCTTCCCCCGTGCTCCAGAGAGGGGAAGCGCACGAGGCCGAACACCTCGTCGCCCTCCTGCCATTCCGTGACGCCGTGGCCGACGGCGGCGACCACCCCGGAGATGTCCGAGCCGGGGGTGTACGGCAGGGGGAACACGGGCCGCAGTTCCTCCGGGATGTTCGAAAAGCCCTTGCGGGCGTACCAGTCGGGCGGGTTCATCCCGGCCGCGTGCACCTGGACGAGCACGTCTCCGGTTCCCGGCTCGGGGCGGGGAACCTCCTCCAGCGCCAGAACGCCGGGCTCGCCGGTCCTGTGCATGCGGACGGCCTTCATCTCGGACATCGATCCTCCTGGACGACTACGATTCGGAGCGGTGCTCCAGATAATAATCGGAGCACCGCTCCGGATGTCAATGCTCGGGATGCCGAGGTGCGAGGATCGACGCATGACCGGCCGGCAGCAGCGTGCGGACGCGCAACGCAACTACGAGCGCATCCTGGAGATCGCCAGGACAGTGGTGGAGGAGCAGGGGACTCAGGCGTCGCTGCGCGACATCGCCCGGCGCGCCGAGGTCGGCATGGGCACGCTCTACCGGCACTTCCCCACGAGAGAGGCCCTGCTGGAGGCGTTGCTCCGGCAGCGGTTCGACAATCTGGCGGCCCGCGCCGAGAAGCTGGAGGAGGCGGACGACTCCCACGAGGCGCTACGACAGTGGCTGCGGGAGTTCCTCCGCGGCGCGAGCGCCTACCGCGGTCTGACCACCTCGATGATGACGACGATCAGCGATGAGGACTCCCCCCTCCACGCGTCGTGCTCCGCCATGCGGGAGGCCGCAGGACGGCTGGTCGAACGGGCCCAGGACGACGGCCACATCCGGCCCGACGCCGACGGGATGGACGTGTTCGCGCTGATCAGCGCCGTCGGCTGGATCGCCGAGCAGGGCCCTGTCGTCGCCGCGCGCCGCGAGCATCTGTTCTCGCTCGTCATGGACGGTCTGGCCGCCGGCGCGGTCAGCGGACGCGGGCGGAGATCTGCGGACTGACCCGGACGACCCCGGCGAGGTTCTTGGTGTAGACGTTCGCGATCTTCACGACGTCGCCGGTGTGCGGGGCGTGCAGCATCTTCCCGTTGCCCCAGTAGATGGCGACGTGCGAGATGTAGCCGGGGTTGGTCGGATCGTTGCGCCAGAACAGCAGGTCTCCCGGCTGCGCCTGCGACAGCGGCACCTGCGGACCGGTGACCCACTGCTGGTACGTCACCCGCGGCATGCGCACGCCCGCCTGCGCGTACGCCCACTGCACGAGCCCGGAGCAGTCGAAGCTGTCGGGCCCCTCTGCGCCCCACACGTACGGCCGGCCGAGCTTGCTGACGGCCGCCGTGAGCGCGACCTTGAGCTGCTCCGCGGACATGAACGCGGTCTGCGGCCACACCGTGCGTCCCTTGGGCGTCACCACCACCGGGTTGATCGTGGCGACCTGACTGCCCTTGGGCAGGATCTTCAGCAGCCTGAGGCGGAGCTTGCGGGAGTCGACCTTCGGCGCGCTCACGACCAGGGCGTTGCCGTCCGGGATGCCGAGCGCCGCCGCCGTCCCCTTCGAGACGATCGCCGCGATCGAGCCCATGCCCACCGTGGCGTACGCGCCGATGCGCAGGCGCCTGGCGCCGCTGTGGACCTGCGAGCCCAGCTGCACGCCGCCGTCGTTGCCGAGTTCGAAGGAGACCGCCATGTCACCGGCGGCGATGTTGCGCCACAGCTCGTCGGAGGATGCCGTCACCTTCGGCGTGTACGACCGGAAGGTGGACGGGTCGACGCCCATCGTCGGCACCCGCTTGCCGTCCACGGCCACGTCGGCCGCGCCGGTCACCTCGGCGGCGGTCACGCCCTTCTCCTTGCGCACCTTCTCCACCACCTCGGGGGGAAGGGGCCGGTTGGCCACCACGAACAGGTGCGGCCGGATCAGCCGCGCCAGCGGAGCCACCGGCTGCTGCGTCACCGTCTGGGCGGCCGGGGCCTGGCGTCCCGGCGTCGGGGCCGACACGTCGCGGGCCTGCCGGGCCGCCGCCACGTAGCCGTTGCCCGTGCGCCGCTCGGACAGGGCCGTGATCACACCCGAGTCGGCGGATTCCGACCCGAGGTCGCCGAGGACGAGCACGTCGATCGTCAGCACGGCGACGAGCGCCACGGCGATGAGGGGAACCGTCCTGCGCAGGCGCCCCGGACGGGGCAGACGGGGGCGAAAGGCGAGATCCTGACGAGCCTCGGACACGGCCCTCGCGAGCTTCCTGCCTAAACGGGCGGACGGACGCGCTCGGCGATCGAGCACGATCTCACCCCTCCCGCGGCGAATGGTCCGGTCCACGACGAGACTGCCGCACGGCCGGGAATACCGCAAACGGTTCTGGAATTCCCGGCCGGGGCGAAAAGGGTGGAACCTAGTTGCCGATGTACGGAACGGCCTCGAGGATCTCGACGGTGTTCTGCCTGCCGTTGGGCAGCGTGTACGTCGCCTTCTCCCCGATCTTCTTGCCGTTGATCGCGGACCCGAGGGGGGAGTTCGGCGAGTAGACGTCGATGGGCGCGCCGCTCTCCTCGCGGGAGGCCAGCAGGAAGGTGACCTCCTCGTCGTCGCCGGCGAAGCGGACCGTCACGGTCATGCCGGGACCCACGACGCCCTCGGCGCGGGGAGCCTCACCGACCCTGGCGTTGTCCAGGATCTGCCGGAGGTGGAAGATGCGGGCCTCCATCTTGCCCTGCTCGTCCTTGGCGGCGTGGTAGCCACCGTTCTCCCTGAGGTCACCCTCTTCCCGGGCGGCTTCGATCTTCTTGGCGATGTCGGTGCGACCCGGGCCCGAAAGGTACTCGTACTCCTCCTTGAGGCGGTCGTACGCCTCTTGCGTCAGCCAGGTGACGTTGTCGTTCTGGGAGACGGCCACGGGCTCTCCTTGTTTCCGTAAGTGACTCGAAAGGCTGTCAAGTTAACGCCTTCGAACGCTTCCCCAAAGATTCCACTATACGAGATCGCAGTAGTCGACATGTACTGCTGTGGCCTGGGAACTCGTCCTCAACCGTTCGGTGAACTCGAGGTTCGACCGGCCCCTGGGAATGTCGACCTCACGGCTGCCGACCTCCAGGTGCTGGGTGTCGAGTGCCTGGATCCGGCACATCGCCGCCCGGTCGGCGGGCTTGTGCACGGTGAAGGTGATGACGGCGGAGTCCGCTGCGCTCGCGTCGAAGGTGATCACGTCGGCGCTCACCGAGGGGTTCCCGTTCGCGCGGAGCATGACATAGCCCCAGCCGCCCGCCATCACCGCCACGATCAGCGCGATCACGATGTACGGCACCAGCCTGGCGGGCCGCGCCGGGCGGGGCGCGAAGTCGTCCGGCGTGCCGAGCACCGGGCGTGTCCCCTGACCGCCGGCCTCATCGGTGGGCATCGCGGAATCTCCCTGAGGATTGTCGGTGTTGTGCGAGACGATCGTCCGCACAAGTCGACCGTGTCGGCGACGCGGGCCATACCGGGTCCGGAACGCACGGTCCCTTAGAAGCTAACCTCTTTTCGTAGCCATAGAACACCTGAGGAGAGACGTGAGTGCACCGTTGAGGCTGATGGCCGTGCACGCGCACCCAGACGACGAGTCGAGCAAGGGCGCCGCCACGATGGCCCGCTACGTCGCGGAGGGCGCGGAGGTGCTCGTCGTCACATGTACGGGTGGTGAACGCGGCTCGATCCTCAACCCCAAGATGGACCGGCCGGACATTCTGGAGAACATGGGCGAGGTGCGCCGCCAGGAGATGGAGAAGGCGCGCGAGATCCTCGGCGTCCAGCAGCGTTTCCTCGGCTTCGTCGACTCCGGGCTTCCCGAGGACGAGAACGAGCCGCTGCCCGAGGGGTGCTTCGCGCTGCAGCCGCTCGAGGTGGCGTCGGCGCCGCTCGTCGCCGCCGTCCGGGAGTTCCGGCCGCACGTGATCCTCACCTACGACGACAACGGCGGTTATCCGCACCCGGACCACATCATGACCAACCGGGTGTCGGTGGAGGCGTTCGAGGCGGCCGGCGATCCCGACCGCTACCCCGGCACGGGTGAGCCGTGGCAGCCGCTGAAGCTCTACTACCACATGGGCTTCACCCGGGAGCGGTTCGAGGCGCTGCACAACGTCATGACCGAGCGCGGCATGGGCTCGCCGTACGCCGACTGGATCGCGCGGTGGGAGGACCGGCCCCAGAAGTGGGAGGTCACCACGAAGGTCCCGTGCGCGGAGTACTTCGAGATCCGCGATCTCGCCCTGCTCGCGCACGCCACACAGGTGGACCCGGACGGGTTCTGGTTCGTCTGCCCGCGTGAGCTGCAGGAGGAGATCTGGCCGACCGAGGACTACCACCTCGCGCGGTCGCTCGTGGACACCACGTTGCCGGAGGACGACCTGTTCGCGGGGATCGCCGCCGAGGTCACCCCTGCCTGCTCGTAAGCTGAAGTCGTGGATGCAACCAGCTACGGGCCGGGTCTCCTGGGCTTCGTCGTCGTCGCCGCGATCGGTCTGGCTCTGTTCTTCCTGCTGAAGAACATGAACAAACAGATGCGGAAGATCCAGGTGCCGCACGACCACCATGAGGACGAACGGCGCGGGAACGGGCCCGAGGCGTGAGCGCGGGCACCCGGGTCGTCGACAACCCCGCCGCGTCGCGTTACGAGATCGTCGTGGACGGCGTGGTCGCCGGGTTCGCGCAGTATCGGTTGCGGGACGGCTCGATGGTCCTCCCGCACACCGAGGTGCGCGGCGAGTTCGAGGGCCGCGGGCTGGGCGGCAGGCTGGTGGGCGGGGCCCTCGACGGGGCCCGGGCGGCCGGCCTGCGGGTCGTGCCGTTGTGCTCGTTCGTGGCCTACTACATCCAGCGGCATCCGGAATACCGCGATCTGGTGGACGACGACTACCAGGACCTGGTCGACACGCCCGGCTGATCCCTCAGCCGGGCGGTGTGGCCTTTCGCCCGGGAGCCGCTCAGTCGGGCAGCGCGGGGCCCGAGGACCAGGCGCGCTCCAGCGCCTTGGGCAGGCCCCACCAGCCCAGCGGGGTCAGCACCTCGGCCCGGTCCACGATGCCGAGGTGCGCCCACAGCGGCGTCACCGCCGTGAACAGCATCTCCGTCGCCTCCAGGTCCTCCGGCTCGTCGGGGTCCACATCGACGTCCTCGGAGTCGGCGATGAACCGGGCGATCCGCTCGGGCGAGGCGAGCACCCCCGGGCCGTAGCGGACCAGAGTGATCACCGACGCGAGCCAGTCGGCGTGGTGGATGGCGCACAACGAGGCCAGTATCGAGTCCTCGTGGCTGAGCTCGCCCTCCATGTCGAAGAACCGGGCGGCGTCCTCCTCGTCCGGAAGGTCGGAGATCGGCGCGGCGATCCCGGCGGCGACGGTGAGCCACAGGTCCTCGTCCCGTTCGGGCAGGTCGCCGTCCTCCAGCCCGGCGCAGGCGCGCAGCACGTTGCCCGGATAACCGGGCCGGGTCAGCGTCACGCGCAGCCGCCGGGCGGCCGAGCGGAGATCGTCCGCAGGAAAGGGCGGCTCGGGCAGGTCGTCGAGCACCCGCCGCAGCTCGCTCAGCGCGAACGCCTCCTCCTCGTCCCAGGCGGCGTACAGCTCCTGGTCCTGCTCGTCGTTGACCACGACGTTGGGCACCCGGCCGTCCGGCAGCGGAGTGCCGAGCCAGCGCTCCTGGAGCTCCTCGTAGGCGTGCCGGGCGTCGGGATCCCCCGCGGCCAGCGCGTCCGCGTCGATCTCCCCGGCCGCCAGCCGCTCCTCCAGGAACTCGACCAGCCGCTCGTACATCTCGGTGGCCACCGGGCCGCGCTCGCTCTCCTCAGGCCAGAGGAAGTAGCTGCGGGTCAGCATGATCGGCTCGGTCCCGCTGGACTCCAGCCAGCGCTGCACGTCGCCGACCGTCGCCACGCCGGACTCGATGCTCATCAGCACGGCTTTCGCCGACTCCCAGAACCTGGGCGACAGCGGGTTTCCCGCCGCGAGCAACTGCCGCCGCAGGTCGGGAAGGGCGACCAGGGCCTGTCCGGACGGCACGGCCAGCAGCACCCGCGCGACGTCGCGCCGCGTCATGGCGGCCGCGGGGCGTCCCGAGTGCCTGATAGCGAAGTCCAGATCCAAGCCCACGTCCTGTGAGCCTACGCTGGGACGGGCCGGAACACATCCCCGCGGTCCCCCACGAGTTTCCCCGGACGTGGCGGCTCGCCCGGGCCGGGGCGGGTCCGCGAGCGGAAGGTGCGGCGGTAGGTGTCCGGAGGCACGCCGACCGTGCGGTTGAAGTGCCGGCGCAGTGTCGTGGCGGTGCCCATGCCGGTGGCCTCCGCGATGGCGTCGATGCCGTCGTCGGTGGTCTCCAGCAACTCCTGGGCGTGGCGGATCCGCTGAGTCAGCAGCCATTGCAGCGGAGTGGTGCCGGTGACCGACCTGAAGTGGCGGCTCAGATTGCGCGAGCTCATCCGCGCCTGGCGGGCCAGGTCCTCCACGGTCAGCGGGTGGTCCAGCCGTTCGATCACCCAGGGGAACAGTTCGGCGAGCGGATGGTTGTCGGGGGCGGGCACCGGGGTGGTGACGAACTGGGCCTGGCCGCCGTCCCGGTGCGGCGGCACGACCAGGCGGCGGGCGACCGTGTTGGCGACCGAGGAGCCGTGGTCGAGGCGGACGAGGTGCAGGCACAGGTCCATGGCCGCGGCCTTGCCCGCGGAGGTGAGCACGCTGCCGTTGTCCACGTACAGGACGTCCGGGTCCACCTGCACCTGGGGGTGGCGGGCGGCCAGATCCCGGGTGTGCGCCCAGTGCGTGGTCGCGCGCTTCCCGTCCAGCAGGCCGGCGGCGGCCAGCACGAAAGCGCCCGTGCAGAGGGAGGCCACGCGCGCGCCCGCCTCGTGGGCCGCGCGCACCGCGTCGACCAGATCGGCGGGTGGATCGACGTCGACGTCGGCCCAGCCCGGGACGATCACGGTGTCGGCGTGCGGGAGCCGGTCGAGACCGTGGTCGGGCTCCAGCCGGAACCGGCCGGCCCGCACCGCGCCCGGCCCGCAGACGACGAGGCTGTACCAGGGATCGGCCACGTGGGTCAGGTCGGTCCCGAAGACCTCGTACGCCAACGACAGCTCGAAATGCAGCATCCCGTCGGTGACGGCCAGCGCGACAGTGCTCATGTCCGGAATTGTACGGGTGATGGCGTTCCGGACACTCGTGTGAGACGCCCATCCTCGTCAGGATGTCCACGACAGATCGCAGGGGACGTTCGAGCAGGAGGAGAACCGATGGGATCGGGTCTCACGGTGACGGTGTTCGGCGCGTACGGGCACACCGGGCGCTTTGTGGTGGCACAGCTGCGCGATCGCGGGTTCGTTCCGGTTCTGTCCGGGCGCGACGCCGGCAAGTTGAAGGTGCTGGCGTCAGAATCCGGGCTGGAGGCCCGCCCGGCGTCGGTCGACGACCCGGCCTCGCTCGACCGCGCACTGGCCGGTGCGGCGGCCGTGGTCAACTGCGCCGGACCCTTCGCCGCGACGGCCGCTCCCGTGATCGAGGCGGCACTGCGCGCCGGGATCCCGTACGTGGATGTGGCCGCCGAGATCGAGGCCAACGTCGACACGTTCGCGAACTTCGCGGAGCGCGCCCGTGCGGCGGGAGCCGTGATCGTCCCCGCGATGGCCTTCTACGGCGGTTTCGGCGACCTGCTGGCCACCGCCGCGATGGGCGACTGGACGGCGGCCGACGAGGCGCACGTCGCGTACGGGCTGAGCAGCTGGCACCCGACCGCAGGGACACGTGCCTCGGGCGTGGTCTCCGGGCAGCGGCGGGGCGGCCGGCGCGTCCGTTACGCGAACGGCCGGCTGGAGTACCGCGACGACAAGGCGCCGACCCTGGAGTGGCCCTTCCCCGACCCGATGGGACCTCGGGCCGTCATCGGGGAGTTCACGATGGCCGACGTCGTCACCATTCCCAGCCACCTGCCCATCCCCGATGTGCGCACCTACATGACGGTCGAGGCCGCCAGGGACCTGTCGGACCCGGACACGCCGGCGCCGGCCCCGGTCGACGAGCGCGGGCGGTCCGACCAGACCTTCCTCGTCGATGTCGTCGTGCGCTCCGGCGGCAGCGAACGGCGTGCCGTGGCGAGCGGCCAGGACATCTACGCCATCACCGCGCCGCTGGTGGTGGAAGCGGTCGACCGCATCCTCACCGGACGGACCAGGACCGTCGGCGTCGCCTCCGCCGGCGAGATCTTCGACGCCCTCGACTTCCTCCGCGCGCTGTCCCCGTACGTCTCCCTGGAACTGCGTCCGTAACGGCCGGACCACCACGTCGTCCTCACTCGGATCGTCCTTTTCCGACGGTGTGAGAGGCTGGCCCTATGAACCGGCTGGGTGGCGAGACCTCTCCCTACCTCCTGCAACACGCGGACAACCCGGTGGACTGGTTCCCCTGGGGCGAGGAGGCGTTCGCGGAGGCGCGCGGGCGCGACGTCCCCCTGCTGATCAGCGTCGGCTATTCGGCGTGCCACTGGTGCCATGTGATGGCGCACGAGTCGTTCGAGGACGAGGCCACCGCGCGGCTGATGAACGAGTTGTTCGTCAACGTCAAGGTGGACCGCGAGGAGCGGCCCGACGTGGACGCCGTCTACATGGGCGCGGTCCAGGCGATGACGGGGCAGGGCGGCTGGCCGATGACGGTCTTCGCCACCCCCGACGGGCATCCGTTCTACGCCGGCACCTACTTCCCCCGGCCGCACTTCCAGCGGCTGCTGCACGCCGTGTCGCAGGCCTGGGGGCAGGACCGGGAGGGCGTGCTGGCCCAGGGGGAGAAGGTGGTGGAGGCGCTCAGCGAGCGCACCGGGGCGCCCTCGGGCCCGCTGCCCACCGCCGAGACCCTCGACCTCGCCGTACGGAACCTCGCGGAGAGCTTCGACGAGCGGCGCGGCGGATTCGGCGGGGCACCCAAGTTCCCGCCGTCCATGGTCCTGGAGTTCCTGCTGCGGCACGGCACCCGGGAGGCCGTGGCCATGGCGGAGACGACCATGGAGGCGATGGCCAGGGGCGGCATGTACGACCAGCTCGGCGGGGGTTTCGCCCGCTACTCGGTCGACGCCGGCTGGGTGGTGCCGCACTTCGAGAAGATGCTCTACGACAACGCCCTGCTGCTGCGGGTCTACGCCCACTGGTGGCGCGCGACCGGCTCGATCCTGGCCAAGCGGGTGGTCCTGGAGACCGCCGAATGGCTGCTGCGGGAGATGCGCACGCCCGAAGGCGCGTTCGCCTCGGCCCTCGACGCCGACAGCGAGGGACCGGACGGCGTTCACGGCGAGGGCGTGTTCTACGTCTGGACCCCCGAGCAGCTCCGCGAGGTCCTCGGGGAGGACGATGCCGCCTGGGCCGCATCGGTGTTCGAGGTGACCGGCACGTTCGAGCACGGCACGTCGGTGCTCCAGCTTCTCGCCGACCCGGACGACCCGGCCCGGTTCGACCGGGTCCGTACGGCCCTGCGCGCCGCGCGGGAGCAGCGGCCACGGCCCGGCCGGGACGACAAGGTCGTGGCCTCCTGGAACGGGCTCGCGATCGCCGCCCTGGCCGAGGCGGGCGCGCTATTCGACCGGCCGGACCTGCTGGAGGCCGCACGCGAGGCGGCCGAGCTGCTCGACGACCTGCACACGGTGAGCCGCGCCCCGGCCCGGCTGCTGCGGACCTCCCGTGACGGCCGGGCGGGGGCCAACGCCGGCATGCTGGAGGACTACGCCAACACGGCCGAGGGCTTCCTCGCCCTCTATGGCGTCACCGGCGAGAGCCGGTGGTTCCACCGCGCCGGGGACCTCCTGGAGACCGTGCTGACGCGGTTCCCCAACGGCTCGGGCGGGTTCTACGACGCTCCCGACGACGGCGAGCGGCTGTTCCAGCGGCCTCAGGACCCGACCGACAACGCGACGCCCTCGGGCCAGTTCGCGGCGGCGGGGGCGCTGCTGTCGTACGCCGCGCTCACCGGTTCGGCCCGGCACCGGGAGGCGGCCGAGGCGGCGCTGGGCACGGTCTCCGCGCTGGCGGAGCGGTACGCCCGGTTCGCCGGGTGGGGTCTGGCGGTGGCGGAGGCGGCGCTACGCGGCCCCGCCGAGGTGGCGATCGTCGGCCCGGCCGACGACGCCCGCACCCGCGCGCTGCACAGGGCGGCCCTCATGTCCGGCACGCCGGGGCTGGTCGTCGCGCTGGGCACAGGACACGCCGGCACAGGACAGGTCGGCACAGGGCCCGCAGACAGCGTGCCGGTGGACGTGCCGCTGCTCGAGGGGCGGGGCATGGTCGACGGCTCGCCCGCGGCCTACGTGTGCCGGCGGTTCACCTGCCGGGCGCCGGTCACCACGCCCGCCGAGCTGCGCGCCGAACTGGCCCGATAGAAGCGACAGGGCAGAAGCAATACGGGCGGAAGCGGCAGGGCGGGACGCCCTCAGGTCAGGCGTGGCCGCCGACCAGATCGCCGGCCGCCCGGACGAAGGCGCGGACGCGTGCGGTGGAGTTGTCGGCTCTCCACAGCAGGCCCCATCGCAGCGGTGGGGCGTCGCTGAACGGGATGTAGGCGACGTCGGGCCGGACGTAGTAGCGCCTGGCCTGGGCGCCGACCGGAAAGACACCGTGGCCGGCGCCGATGAGGGTGAGCATCTCGTTGAACGTGGCGGCCGAGGGGCCCGGTTCGATCACCCGTCCGGAGGGCGTGGTGCGCGGGGTGCGGTCCTCGCGCAGGGAGTCGGGAAGCGTGCCGGGGAGCTGGAGCAGGGGAACCCTGGCCAGGTCCTCCAGGGAGACCGACTCCCGGCGGGCGAACGGATGCCCGGACGGCACCGCGAGCATGCGCGCCTCTGACACCAGGACCGGCCCGGTGGCGATGCCGGGCTCCTCGATGGGGAAGGTGCCCAGCGCGACGTCGACCTCCCCGGCGCGCAGCCAGGGCATGAGATCGACCATCTGCGCTTCCCGGAGCTGAACGTCGCAACCGGGCTCGCGCTGTCGCAGGAGTTCGGCCGCCCCGACGAGCAGTTGCCCGCCGGCGGCGCCGACGAAGGCGACCCGCAGCGTGCCGGTGAGGCCACGGCCTGCGGCGACGGCCTGCTCGAACGCGGAGGTGATCTGCTGCCAGGCGGGCCGCACCTCCTCGTGCAGCCTGCGTCCCAGCGGGGTCAGCTCCACCCGGCGGCTGGTGCGGTCGAACAGCGGGACGCCGACACGGCGTTCGAGCTTGGCGATCGTCTGGCTGATCCGGGCGGTGGACACGCGCAGGCGTTCGGCGGTGCGGCCGAAGTGCAACTCCTCGGCGAGGGTGAGGAACGCCTCCAGCTCGTGCCGCTCCAGCATGCTCCCCCCATCGTTAACTCAGGCTTCACGATCATTGCACAGGACCGCGTTGATCGGCTTCCGGCTCCGGCCGAGAGTGGACCCGTTCGAAAGACCCCTCAGACCTGCGACGGGAGTGGCCGATGTTCGTCACCCGTGAATCCGCGCTGTCCGCTCACTCCACCCAGTCCGCTGACATGACCGCGGTCGTCCGGGAACTGCGGGACCACGCCGAGATCCTGGACGCCTTGTACCGGTTCGGCCTGGGCCAGGACCTGAAGGACGAGGAACTGTTCGCCTCGGCCTTCGCCGCCGAGGCGGAGCTGGACTTCCGCCCCGCGGCCGCCAGGTGGGGCGGCCGGCCACCCCTGATGTCCGGGCGGGAGGTGATCGTCAGCACGATCCTGGCCATGTTCACCGGCCGGGTGGACACCACCCACCAGATCACCAATCCCCGGATCTCGGTCGACGGCGACACCGCGCGCCTGACCGCCCTGGTGGAGGCCCAGCACCTGCTCACCGCCGACCACGCCACCTTCGCCCTGCTCAAGAATCCGTACGACGTGGAACTCGTCCGGGACGGCGAGCGCTGGGTCATCCGCCGCATGCGCATCCACAACGCCTGGTACACCGGCGATCCCACGGCCTTCTTCGGCCGTGCGGAAGCCGTCTGACCTGCCATCACGGAAAGAAAACGATCGTGAACGCTCTGAGCACCCTGCGCTCCGCCGTCCGCGGCCGGGTCTGGTCGACCGGAGACCCCGGCTTCGACGCCGCCCGCCGTCCGTGGAACCTGGCCGTCGAACAACCGGTGGCGGCCGTGGTCGAGGCCGCCGACGCCGACGACGTCGCCGCGCTGGTCCGGCATGCACGCGCCGCCGGGTTGACCGTCGCCGCCCAGCCGAACGGGCACGGCGCCACCGGCCGCACCGACGGCGCCGTCCTGCTGCGCACCCGGCCACTGGACTCCGTGGAGATCGACGCGGTCGCCCGGCGGGCCCGCGTCGGAGCCGGAGTGTCCTCGGGCCGGCTGCAGGCCGCCGCCGCGCCGTACGGCCTGACCGGCCTGCCGGGCAGCTCTTCGGTGGTCAGCGTGGCCGGCGTCGCCCTCGGCGGCGGGCTGAGCTGGTTCGGCCGGGCACACGGCTGGGTCGCCGACAGCGTCACGGCCTTCGACATCGTGGACGCCGAGGGCCGGCAGCGGCGCGTCACGGCCGACGCCGACCCCGACCTGTTCTGGGCCTTGCGCGGCGGGGGCGGCGACTTCGCGATCGTCACCGCGCTGGAGCTGTCCCTCCACCCCGCGCCACGACTCCATGGAGGGCGGGTGCTGTGGTCCGCCGAGCACGCGCCGGACGTGATGGACGCCTACCGGCGGATCACCGCCGCCGCGCCGGACGAGCTGACCGTCTGGCTGGATCTGCTGCATTTCCCCGGCTCAGCGCCCATGGTGGCCGTGGACGCCGCATACCTCGGTGAGGCGTCCGAGGCTCGCGACCTGCTGGCTCCCCTGGCCCGCCTTCCCCGGCCGCTGTCGGACACCCGGCGGACCATGACGGTCTCCGAGCTCGGGTCCATCACCGCCGAACCCACCGACCCCGGCGCCGGCTCCTCTCGCGGCGAGCTGCTGACCGGGCTGGACGACACGACGGCCAAGACGCTGCTCGCCGGCCCCGTCGCCCCGCTGCTGAGCGTGCAGATCCGTCATCTGGGCGGCGCGTTCGCCCGCCCCTCCGACAGCCCGCACGGACCGCTGGCCGAGCCGTACGCGCTCTACCTGTTCGGTGTTCCGGCCGGCCCGGCGACGGCCGAGGCGATCAGGGCCACGCAGCGCGCACTCGTCGAAGCCCTCCCCGTCAGCGGGCGCAAGCCCCTGACCTTCCTCAACCCGCAGGAGAGCGTGGCCGACGCCTTCACCCCCGCCGTGCTCGACCGCCTCCGTGACGTCAAGCGCCGCCACGACCCTCATGGCGTCTTCCGCGGCAACTTCCCCGTCCTCGCCTGAAGGTCCCGGTCGCCCGCCGCCGGAGTGCCCGGCTGGGGCCGTCAGCGGGCGGGAACCTGGGCGACCGGGAGCTGCGGTCCGGGGATCTGCGCGACCGGGCCGGTCTGACCACCCTGGCCCCCCTGCCCGTTCTGGCCGCCCTGCCCGTTCTGACTATTTTGGCCGTTCTGGCCGTTCTGGCCCGTCCGCCTGGCGCCCGGGTCGGTCTGGCCGGTCCGCCTGGCGCCCGTACCGGTGGCGCCCGCGTCGGACCTGGTGGTCCCCGTCTCGGGGGCGGCGCGGGTGGCGGGGTCCGCGGCACCCGTATCGCGGGAACGGCCCGTGCCGGTCGGGCCGTTCGGGCCGGTCGCACCACTGATGCCGTTCGCGCCGCCTCTCGGGCCGGCCTCGCCGTCCTGACCGGTCGCGCCCTGCTGCTCCTCGTCCGCCCCTGTGGGCGGGCCGGGCACACCGGGCGCGCCAGGCGCGCCGGTGCCGGGCGCCGTCACCCCGTCACCCGTCCCGTACGGCATCGGCGACGCGGCGGGCCCCGACGGATACGCCGTGGGAGCCCCACTCTGCTGGGGCATGGCCATGCCGTAGGTGTCCCAGTAGTAGGGGTTCCACGTGACCGGGTCGGGGAACTCCCGCACCGGCTTGTCCTCCATGGCGGTGCTCATGAAGGTCCTCCAGATCTCGGCGGGCAGCGTGCCGCCGTACAACTCGCCGTAACCGGGGACGGTCACCGGCTTGTTGTCGTCGCGGAACATGTCGACCGCGACGGCCAGCTGGGGGACGTAGCCGGAGAACCAGACGGCCGCCGACTCGTCGGTGGTGCCGGTCTTGCCCGCCACCGGGCGGTCCCACAGCCGCGCGGCCGTGCCCGTGCCGCTGCGCACCACCTGCTCCAGCGCGTACGTCGTGTCGGCGGCGGTGTTCTCGCCGAAGGCGCGGGTGCCGGGTGGGGCGAACTTCCGGGTGAGTCCGGTGCTGTCGGTGACCGCACGGATCACATGAGGCTCATGATGGATGCCCCCGGCGGCGAAGGTGGCGAAGCCGGAGGCCTGCTGCACGGCGCTCACCGACGCCACGCCGAGGGGCAACGTGGCGGCGCTCTGGTGGGGGGCGAGCTGCGCCGCGGGGATCCCGGCGGCCCGCGCCGCGGCGACGACCTTGTCGAGGCCGATGCGCTGCCCCAGGTCCACGAAGGCGGTGTTGACCGAGAACTGCGTCGCCTGGAGCAGAGTGATCGCCTGCCCGTACGACTTGCCCCCGGAGTTGGGGATGTCGGCGGAGCCGATGCGGATGGGGGAGTTGCCGTAGACCAGCGTGTCGAGCCCGTATCCGGCCTCGAGCGCGGCGGCCAGCGTGTAGGGCTTGAAGGTCGAGCCGGCCTGGACCTTGGCGGAGAAGGCGTTGTCGTACTGGTTCGTCTCGTAACGACCGCCGTAGAAGGCGACGACCTCGCCGGTCGCGGGATCGACGGCCGCCAGGCCGGTGCGGACCTTCTTGGGGGTGTCGTCCGGCAGGACCGACTTGACCGCCTGCTGGGCCTGCGCCATCAGCTTCTTGTCGAACGTCGTGGTGACCTTCAGGCCGCCGTGGTTGATGTCCTCGTCGGTGTAGCCGAGCCGGTTCAGCTCCGCGCGCACCTGCGCCAGCATGTAGCCGTTCTGGCCGCCGAGGGACAGCGGCGCCCGCTGCCTGGCGAGTGTGGGGAACACCTGGGCGCCGGCCTCTTCACGGGTGATCGCGCCGATCTCGCGCATGCCCTTGATCACCGACGTCCACCTGGCCTTCACCGCGTCGAGCGCGACCCCTGCCGGGTTGGCGAAACGGGTGGGCTGCTGGATCACGGCGGCGAGGTAGGCGCCCTCGGCCGCCGTCAGGTTCTGCACGTCCTTGTCGAAGTAGGCCCGCGCGGCGGCCTGGATGCCGTAAGCCCCCCGGCCGAAGTAGATGGTGTTGAGGTAGCGCTCCAGCACCCAGTCCTTCGGCTTGGAACGATCCACCTTCAGCGCGATCATGATCTCCTTGAGCTTGCGCCCGATGGAGCGTTCCTGACCCAGGCCGCTGTAGTAGTTGCGGACCATCTGCTGAGTGATCGTCGAGCCGCCCTGGAGCTGGCGACCGGTGACCGTCGACCACACGGCGCGGGCCGTACCGGACAGGGAGACGCCCTGGTCCTGATAGAACGTCCGGTTCTCCGCCGCGATGACCGCGCTCCTGACGACCTGGGGGACCTGCGTGAGCGGCACGTTCTTGCGGTTGACGCCTTCGGTCGCGAGAACCGTCCTGCCGTCCCGGTAGTAGATCACCGAGCCCTGGGCCGTCGCCAGCTCCTGGGTGCTGTCCGGGATGGGGGTCAGCGCCCACACCACGGCGAGGAACACCCCGAGCCCGACGATCCCGGTGGCCAGGCTCGCGAGGAGGACACGCGGCAGCCGTCTTCGCCGGCGAGGCTCCGGCGCACCGCCGTCCCCGCCGCCTCCTCCCCCGTCCGGGCCGCCGAGTGACGCCCGCGGATCCGCGGCGCCCTCCCCGATCGGGCCCTCCTCGGCGCTGTCCACGCTGTGACCCCCGATAAGTCCGATACCCCCGCTACGCCCACTTGTGCCCTCTGAGCTGGGCGGATGGAACCACGGTAAACGATGGCCATCGATGGTCCGGCACTTCCCGCGACGTCTGTGGAAAAGCCTGCCTCAGGCAAAGGCCCCTGGGGAAAACCGCGTCAGCCCCCTGCCGCGCGGACGAGCGGAAGGGTCCGGTACGGCACCGGCGTGTCGAGCGCGATCACCGATTCGGTCCTCACGACGCCCTGCACGTCCACGATCAGGTCGATGACGCGCTGGAGGTCGGCGTTGCTGCGGGCGACCACGCGGCAGAGCATGTCTCCCCCGCCGGTGATCGTGTGGACCTCCAGGACCTCGGGGATGAGCGCGAGCTGGTCGGCCACCGGCACGTGCCCCGCGACCTGCCTGATGTGCAACGTCACGAACGCCGTCACGTCGAAGCCGAGCGCGGCCGGATCGATGTCCGGGCCGTAGCCGGTGATGACCCCCTTCTCGGCCATCCGGTCGAGCCGGGCCTGCACCGTCCCCCGGGCGACGTTCAGCCTGCGGGAGCACTCGAGCACGCCGATCCTGGGCTCGGTGGCCAGCAGTGCGACGAGCCGGGCGTCGAGATGGTCAATCGTCATAACGATTTCCCCTTGTACGAGGCGAAGACTGAGCATATTGTCCACCGAATCAACTCACTGTTGCGCAAATTGGCCACGCCAACGGACAGTTGGCGTATGAACGATGTCTTTCCGGTTCACGGCATGGACGCGGTGGTCTTCGCGGTCGGCAACGCGAAGCAGGCCGCCCACTACTACTCGACCGCCTTCGGGATGCGCCTGGTGGCCTACCGGGGGCCGGAGACGGGCAGTCGCGACGAGGTGGCGTACGTCCTCGTATCGGGCTCGGCCCGGTTCGAGCTGCGCGGAGCCGTACGCGCGGGCACACCGCTCGCGCGTCACGTGGCCGAGCACGGCGACGGCGTGATCGACCTCGCGCTGGACGTGCCGGACGTGGAGGCGGCCTACCGCCACGCGCTGGAGCAGGGGGCGCGGGGGCTGGAGGAGCCCCACGTGGTCGAGGACGACCACGGCAAGGTCGTGGTCGCGGCCATCGCGACCTACGGCGAGACCCGGCACACGCTGATCGACCGCGCCAACTACACCGGGCCCTACCTGCCGGGATACGTCGCGGCCGAGCCCATCGTCGCGCCGCCCGCGGTGAAGAACGGCCGGCTCTTCCAGGCGGTCGACCACTGCGTCGGCAACGTCGAGCGCATGGAGGAATGGGTGGAGTTCTATGAGAAGGTCATGGGCTTCACCAAGATGGCGGAGTTCATCGGCGACGACATCGCCACCGAATACTCGGCGCTGATGTCCAAGGTCGTCGCGGACGGCACCCGAAAGGTCAAGTTCCCGCTGAACGAGCCCGCCGAGGGCAAGAAGAAGTCCCAGATCGAGGAGTTCCTGGAGTTCTACGGCGGCCCTGGCGTGCAGCACATCGCGCTGGCCACCAACGACATCGTCACGACGGTCGACGCCATGCGCGAGGCGGGGGTCGAGTTCCTCGACACGCCCGACTCCTACTACGACGACCCGGAGTTGCGCTCCCGCATCGGCGAGGTCCGCGTGCCGGTCGAGGAGCTGAAGAAGCGCCGCATCCTCGTGGACCGCGACGAGGACGGCTACCTTCTGCAGATCTTCACCAAGCCGGTGGTGGACCGTCCGACCGTCTTCTTCGAGCTCATCGAGCGTCACGGGTCCCTCGGCTTCGGCAAGGGCAACTTCAAGGCGCTCTTCGAGGCCATCGAGCGCGAGCAGGAACGCCGCGGCACCCTCTGACCTCGGGTCGCGACTCCAACGCGGCGAGGCGCCGCCCGGGCCACGCGCGGCAGGCTTGATTTGCCAGACACTCCCCAGCCTTTGCGCGCGCCCGGCTTTGCCCGAAGGGCGGCGGGGTGACCATTCAGCCATGGGAACACCGCCGCCTCCGGGAAGCCCGTACGAGGAACCGAGGATTCCCTGGACGCCCCCGCCCTTCGGGCAGACGGCGCCGCGGCTCGCCGGCCGCTGGCGCCGCCTGTTCGCCGGGATCGTGGACGCCGTGCTCGTCGGGCTCGTCACATCGCCGCTCACCTGGGACAACTGGAGGGTCGTGTACGACAGCACGACGGGGGCGGTGGCGCGGGTCCCGGTCGGCAACGGCCTTCTCCTCGGGGTGATCGGGTTCCTGTACTACTGGCTGCTCCAGTCGTTCTGGAACGGCCAGACGATGGGCAAGAGATTGTTCGGCATGCGCGTCGTGCGGGAGACCGGGGAGCCGGCCGGTCCCGGGCCGATCGCGGTGCGGCAGGCGGTGGAGATCGTGCTGGGCTCGCTGTGCTGCCTCGGGCTGGTGAACCTCGCGTGGATCCTGTTCGACCGCAGGAGGCAGGCACTGCACGACAAGGCGGCCCGGACGCTCGTCGTGGACGCCTGAGACCCGCCCTCCCGGAGACGCCCCGCGACTCCCGGCGACCCCCGGCGACCCCCGGCGACCCCTGCGAGCAGGGAAAACGTCCGGAGTCACTACCCGGACCACACCGCGGCCTCGCGTAGAGTTGCCAGACATATGTCCACGCATCGTCTTCCTCCGCGCCCAGCGCCGACCACGACGCCGACCGCCACGCCGACCGGCGGGCGGGCCGGCAGGTCGGTCCTCGCCCTGATCTGCGCCGTGGCCGTGGGGGCCACAACGGCCTGCGCGCCGTCCGAGGGCGCGGTCGCGCCGTCCCAGGCGGCCGTCGCCCCGGCATCGCCGGGCGCGGGCGCGTCGAGGGGCACCATCGGCGCCCCGGGCATCGGCGACCCGGACTTCCCCAGCGACGGCAACGGCGGCTACGACGTCCAGCACTACGGCCTGCGTCTGTCGTACGACCCGTCGTCCAGGAAGCTCACGGGCAGCGCCACGATCGAGGCGAAGGCCGCACAGGACCTCACGTCGTTCGACCTGGACCTGCACGGGCTCACGGTGAGCCGGGTGACGGTGGACGGCGGGGAGGCCTCGTTCACCCGCAGCCAGGACGAGCTCGTGATCGAGCCGGGCAAGCGGATCTCGAACGGCGACCGGTTCGCGGTCACGGTCGACTACTCCGGCGTGCCCGAACCGATGCGCGACTCCGCCAACCTCGGCGAGTACGGCTTCATCTCCACCGCGGACGGTGCGTTCGTCACATGTGAGCCGAACGGCGCGAAGACCTGGTTCCCGTCGAACGACCACCCGTCGGACAAGGCGACCTACGACTTCCAGATCACCGTCCCCGAGGGGCTGACCGCGATCGCCAACGGCGAGATGACGGGGACGCCGCAGACCAAGGGCGGCAAGACGACCTTCGTCTGGCGGGAGAAGCACCCGATGGCGAGCTACCTCGCCACCATGACGACCGGGAAGTTCCAGGTCCGCACCGGCACGAGCGACAAGGGCCTGCCGATCTACGTCGCCGTCGCCGACTCCTTCCGCGGCTCGCTCGACCAGCTCCTCACGCAGACGGGGAAGATCACCGACTACTGGTCGACCGTGTTCGGGCCCTACCCCTTCTCCTCGACCGGCGGCGTGATCGACGACTACGCGGCGGGGTACGCGCTGGAGAACCAGACCAAGCCCATCTACGGCGGTTTCTCCCCCGAGCCCGCGATCATCGCACACGAGCTCGCGCACCAGTGGTTCGGCGACAGCCTGAGCATCGGGCGCTGGCGGGATCTGTGGCTGAACGAGGGCTTCGCGACGTACGCCGAATGGCTGTGGGCGGAGCACACCGGCCAGTACACGGCCGATTCGGCCTTCAAGCGCTTCTACGCGAACGCGGCGGACTCGATCTGGGCCTACCCTCCGGGCGCGGCCCGCGCCGGCGACCTGTTCAGCGCGGCCGTCTACAACCGCGGCGCGATGACGCTGCACGCCCTGCGCAGGGAGATCGGTGACGCCAAGTTCTTCCCGCTGATCAGGGCGTGGACCGACGCCCACAGGTACGGCAACGTCACGACGCAGGAGTTCATCGCGCTGGCCGAGCGCGTGTCCGGCAAGAACCTCAAGGGGCTGTTCGACGCCTGGCTGTTCCAGCCGAAGCGTCCCGCCCCGATCACCTGAGGTCCACACCGCCGGACGACCCCGCCGGCTCGGGAGAGGCTAGGAGAACAGCAGCTTGTAGCCGTCCCGCCGCAGGGCGCTCAGCACCTCGTCGCAGTGCGCGGGGCCGCGGGTCTCCAACTGCAGCAGCACCTCGGCCTCCTCCAGATGCAGCCGGGAGCCGAACCGCTCGTGCACCACGTCGAGCACGTTGGCGCCGAGTTCGGCCAGCCGGGCCAGCAGCGCGGCCAGCGCCCCGGGACGGTCGGTCAGCCGGATGCGGAAGGCGAGGTATCGGCCCGCCGCCGCCAGGCCGTGCCGCAGCACCCTGGCCAGCAGCAGCGGGTCGATGTTGCCGCCCGACAGCACGACGACCACCGGCGGCTCGAACGCGTGCGGCTGGTCGAGCAGCGCCGCGACCCCCGCCACCCCGGCCGGCTCCACCAGCAGCTTCGAGCGTTCGAGGCACAGCAGCAGGGCCCGCGACAGCGACTCCTCCGAGACCGTCACGACGCTGTCCACCAGGTAGTGGATCAGCTCGAACGGCAGCTCGCCCGGCCGCCCGACCGCGATGCCGTCCGCCATCGTCGATGTGGGCTCGACCATGACGGGACGGCCCGCGGCCAGCGAGTCGGGGTAGGCCGCGGCCCGCTCGGCCTGCACGCCCACCACCTTGATCCCCGGGCGCTGCGACTTCACCGCGAGCGCGACCCCCGCAGCGAGACCGCCGCCGCCGATCGGCAGCACGATCGTGGCCGTGCCGGGAAGCTGCTCAAGGATCTCCAGGCCGACCGTACCCTGCCCGGCGACCACGTCGGGGTGGTCGAACGGATGGATGAACACCGCGCCGGTCCGGTCGGCGTGCTCCTTGGCCGCCTGAAGGGCCTCGTCGACCGTGTGCCCCGCGAAGACCACGTCCGCGCCGTACGCCCGGGTGGCCTCCACCTTCGGCAGCGGCGCGCCCTCGGGCATGTAGACGGTCGACTTGGCCCCGACCAGCGACGAGCCCAGCGCCACGCCCTGCGCGTGGTTGCCCGCGCTGGCCGCCACCACGCCCCTGGCCCGCTCCTCCTCGCTCAGGCGCGCGACCCGCACGTACGCCCCGCGAATCTTGAACGACCCGGCCCGCTGGAGGTTCTCGCATTTGAGGTGCACCGAGCCGCCGACGATCTCGGACAGCACCCGTGAGTGCAGGACGGGCGTCAGCGCCGCCACTTCCGACAGCAACTCGCGCGCGGCGACGACGTCCTCGTACGTCACCTGTGGGACAGCCATGCGCCAATCATCACAGGTTCCCGGGAGGGACACGCCTCAGAGGCCCGGCGACCAGTATCTGTCTCCGGCGATCACGAGGGCGGCGGCGCCGACGAGACCGGCGTCCTGGCCGAGCGCGGCGGGCACGACCCGCACCCGCCCGGCGAACCCCATCCGGGTGTGCTCCCGCAATGCCTCCTCCAGGGGCCCGAACAGCAGGTCGCCCGCCTGGCTGAGCCCGCCGCCGACGGTCACGAGGTCGAGGTCGCACAGGTTGACGGCCGAGGCGATCGCAACGCCCAGGGCGCGCCCGGCCCGGGCCATCGCGGCCAGCGCGATCGGGTCGCCCGCCGCGGCGTCGGCGGCCAGCCTGCGCGCGGTGGCCGTCCCCTCCTCCCGGTAGAGCTCCCCGGGAGCGTCCCGGTAGAGGTCCCCTTCGGTGACGGCATCGCCCGGAGACCAGCCCTGGGCGAGCGCCCATGCGGCGAGGCCGGGGCCGCGGGCGATCGCCTCCAGGCAGCCGTTGCCGCCGCAGCCGCACGGCGGGCCCTCGGGATCGACCACGACATGACCGATGTGACCCGCGTTGCCCGTCCCACCGTCGATGAGCCTGCCGCCGAGGATCAGCCCGCCGCCGACCCCGGTCGACACGACCATCCCCAGCATGGCCGCGCTCCCCCGCCCCGCGCCGCACCAGTGCTCGGCGACGGCCAGGCAGATCGCGTCGTTGTGGATGCGGACAGGGACGCCGGGAAAGCGCGCGGCCAGCCTCCCGCGCAGCGGGAAGCCGCGCCAGCCGCCCATGTTCAGCGGCGAGACCTCCCCCTCCGGCCAGGTCATCGGGCCGCCGCAGCCGATGCCCACGCCGGCGAGGGCGGCGGGCACGTCCAGCCGGTCGAGCAGGGCGGTCAGCGTGCGCCACAGCGTCTCGGCGTCGGCGCCCTGCGGGGTGGCGACCCGCTCGGCGGCCACGACCTGCCCGTCCGGCTCCACCAGGCCCGCCGCGAACTTCGTGCCGCCGATGTCGACGGCCAGCGTGAGGTCGCTCACGCGCCCGCTCCCGTACCGGTGGACAGGCCCGTGCCACTGGAGAATCCGGTGCCGCTGGAGAAGACGAGCAGCGACGCGGTGAAGCCGTGGACGTGGTTGTGCCCGCTGACCGGCCCGACCTCGCCCGCGGCGAAGAACCCCGCCACCCCGATGGGCCCCAGCGTCTCGCGTACGGCGAGCGCGTCGTGGTCGGCCGAGCCGAACATGCCCGAGCCCCGGCCGTTGCAGGAGAACAGCAGGGCCCCCTCGACCCGGCCGGAGTGCTGCTGCAGATGGGCGTCGAGCAGTTCGTAGAGGTCCTCGTCGGCGGCCTCGGCATCCCTGACCTGGAACCGCACCGTCCTGCCGATCTCGATCACGTCGCCGACGGCCACCGCCTCGCGTTCGGGATCGATGCCGATGACCCCGCGGATCAGGAAGTCGCCGCGCTCGTGGCGCTCGGCGTACTCGTCCATGGCGATGCCGATCTGTAAGCCGGCGGCCACCAGGTCGCGGTCCTCCTCGTCGAGGGCGCTGACGATGTCCTCCAGGCGGGCCAGGGCGGGCTGGCCGGCGAGCTCCAGCAGCACGTTGTCCTCGGCCCGGGTGACGACCATGGACGGCCCGATGGGCCGGCAGCCCTGGCTCACGACCGTGCCGATGTTCACCGCGCCGCCGATGATCACTCCGATCGCGCCGGAGTCGTGGACCTCTCCGTTGGCGAACAGCCGCACGGAACCACGGCCCTTGAGCCCGTTGGCCAGGCCGCCGACGATCGGCAGGCTGCCCAGCACCTCGTGCGAGTGCTCGATGAACGCGTCGGTGGGGAAGCTGTAGGGGTCGGCGAGCAGGATCGCCGCCCGGTCGTCGGGGACGCGCTCGGGCAGCCCCACGACCACGAACCTGTCCTCCGTCCTGAGCGTCTCCAGGGCGAAGGTGTCGATCCTGGCGCCGCCGAGGGAGGCCGCCCACGCGCTCACGGCCGGGGTCAGCTCCACGCCCTGGCCGTGCCCGATGACGCCGGTCGCGCTGCAACCGATCACGTCGGCTCCGGACGCGACGGACATCGCCCGCCGGCCCGCCCTGGCCACGTCGTCGGGATCGTCCCCGCAGATGAAGAAGCACACCAGGTCTGGCGGACCCGACAGGCCGGCCAACGCCTGGCGTACGGCCGTCTCGGCCGCTTCCACCAGGTTCGCGCCCACGGCGAGACCGTCGGCGAAGCGGCTCGTCAATACCGCCATGTCTCGCCCTCTCTTCCTCCGCGACTGTTTCCTTGGGCCGATTCTCCCCACTGACAGGAGGTCAACGCACGGGCCGCCCGGCCAATTGGCCGGGCGGCCGGCAGTGTCTCCCAAACCGGGCTGCAGGATCGTCTGATGGGGACGTAGGCTCGACTCCGTGCACAAATCGCCCACGCCTGCCCCCAGCACTCTGCGTGAACTGCGCGAGAGTGGACACCGATACCGCACGGTCAAGGCCGAGATCAGGGAGAACCTCCTGGCCCGGCTGCGGGCCGGCGAGACCCGGTTCCCCGGCATCGTCGGCTTCGACGACACCGTCCTGCCCCATCTGGAGCGGGCGCTGATCGCCGGCCACGACCTCGTGCTCCTCGGCGAGCGCGGCCAGGGCAAGACCCGCCTGATCCGCACCGTCACCGGCCTGCTCGACGAGTGGTCGCCCGTGGTCGAGGGCTGTGAGATCAACGACCACCCGTACGCGCCGGTCTGCGTCCGGTGCCGGCGGCTGGCCGCCGCCCACGGCGACGACCTGCCGGTCGCGTGGAAGCACCGCGAGGACCGGTACGGCGAGAAGCTGGCCACCCCGGACACCTCGGTCGGCGACCTGATCGGCGACGTCGACCCCATCAAGATCGCCGAGGGCCGCACGCTCGGCGACCCCGAGACGGTCCACTACGGCTTGGTCCCCAGGACCAACCGGGGCGTCTTCTCCGTCAACGAGCTGCCCGACCTGGCCGAGCGCATCCAAGTGGCGCTGCTCAACGTGCTGGAGGAGCGCGACATCCAGGTCCGCGGCTACAACCTGCGCCTTCCCCTCGACATCCTGCTGATCGCCAGCGCGAACCCCGAGGACTACACCAACCGCGGCCGGATCATCACCCCGCTGAAGGACCGCTTCGGCGCGGAGATCCGCACGCACTACCCCCGCACGGTCGAGGACGAGCTGGTCCTGATCCGCCAGGAGGCCGACCTCGGCGCCCTCGGCGCCGACCTGCCCGACCACCTGGTGGAGGTGATCGCCCGGTTCACCCGCCTGGTCCGCGAGTCCACCGCCGTCGACTCCCGCTCGGGCGTGTCGGCCCGTTTCTCGATCGCCGCCGCCGAGACCGCCGCCGCCTCCGCCGTACGGCGGGCCGCGCTGACCGGGGAGGAACGGCCCGTCACACGGGTGTGCGACCTGCCCGGCGTGGTCCACACGCTGCGCGGCAAGGTCGAGTTCGAGGTCAGCGAGGAGGGCCGGGAGATCGACGTGCTCGCCCACCTGCTGCGCCGCGCGACGGCCGAGACCTTCCGCGCCTCGCTCGGCGGCGCCGACCTCGCGCCGCTGCTCGACAGGTTCGGCGAGGGCGCGCAGGTCGAGTCGGGCGAGCTGGTGGCGGCCCACGAGCTGCTGCGCAGGATCGGCCGCGTCGAGGGCCTGTCGAAGATCATGGCGCGGCTCGGCATGGGCGAGGGCGACGAGTCGCCGGGCCACGCCGCCGCGGCGCTGGAGTTCACGCTGGAGGGGCTCTACCTGATGCGCAGGCTGTCCAAGGACGAGACCGACGGCGGGACGGTGTACCGGACGTGACCCGGCCATGAGCTACTTCTACCGGGAGTACCACGACGGGCCGGATCCGCTGGCTCCGCCCTACGACGTACGTTCGGCGCTGGACGAGATGGGCGACGCCATCCTGTCCGGCTCGACACCGCTCGACTCGCTGCGCGACCTGCTCAGGCGCGGGCTTCCCGGCGCTCCCGACCGCCGCGGCCTCGACGACCTGCTCCGCCAGGTGCGGCGGCGCCGCCGCGAGCTGCGGGACAACACCCGGCTCGACGGCACGCTGGAACGCGCGCGCGCCCTGCTCGACAAGGCGATCGGCCAGGAGCGGGCCGAGCTGTTCCCCGACCCCTCGGACGACGCCCGGTTCCGCGAGTCGGCGCTCGACGCGCTGCCCTCGGACACGGCGCGGGCGGTGCAGGAGCTGGCCGACTACGACTGGCGGTCGGCCGCCGCGCGGCAGACGTTCGAGGAGCTGCGCGACCTGCTGCGCCGGGAGGTCCTCGACAGCCAGTTCCGCGGCATGCGCGACGCGCTGGCCAACCCCGACCCGGCCGCCATGGAGCGGGTCAGGCAGATGATGTCGGACCTCAACGACATGCTGGACCGCGACGCCCGGGGTGAGCACACCCAGGATGACTTCGACCAGTTCATGCAGAAATACGGGGACATGTTCCCCGAGAATCCGCGGAACCTCGACGAGCTGGTCGACCAGCTAGCCCGCCGCGCGGCCGCCGCGCAGCGGCTGCTCGCCTCGCTCACCCCGGAGCAGCGCGAGGAGCTGGCCGGGCTGATGAACCACACGCTGGAGCAGGCGGGCCTGGCCGAGCAGATGCGCCGGCTCGGCGACGCCCTCTACGCCCGCCGCCCCGACCTCGCCTGGGGCGCCCCGGAACGGGTGTCCGGCGAGCAGCCGATGGGCATGGGCGACGCCGTGACGGCCCTGCAGGAGCTGGCCGACCTCGGCGATCTGGAGACCGCGCTGCGCCAGGACTACCCCGGCGCCCGGCTCGACGACATCGACGAGGCCGCCATCCGCCGGGCGCTCGGCCGCTCGGCCGTGGACGACCTGGAGGCCCTGCGGCAGGTCGAGCGCGAGCTGGAGGCCCAGGGCTACCTGCGGCGCAACCGCGGCAAGCTGGAGCTCACCCCCAAGGCCGTACGCCGGCTCGGGGAGACCGCCCTGCGCCGGGTCTTCGCCTCGCTCGACTCGGGCCGCCGCGGCGACCACGACCAGCGCGACGCGGGCACGGCCGGGGAGCCGACCGGATCGACCCGTCCGTGGCGCTTCGGCGACGAGCAGCCCATCGACGTCGTGCGTACCGTCGTCAACGGTGTACGGCGGGGCGGCGGCGCGCCGGTGAGCCTGTCGGTGGACGACTTCGAGGTCGTGGAGACCGAACGGCGCTCGGCCGCGGCCGTGTGCCTGCTGGTCGACCTGTCCTACTCGATGGCCCTGCGCGGCACCTGGGCGGCGGCCAAGCAGACCGCGCTCGCCCTCCAGGCGCTGGTGGCCTCGAAGTTCCCGCAGGACGCGGTGCAGATCATCGGGTTCTCGAACTACGCGCGGGTGCTGCGGCCCGACGAGCTGGCCGGGCTCGAATGGGACATGGTCCAGGGCACCAACCTGCACCACGCCCTGCTGATCGCGGGCCGTCACCTCGACCGGCACCCGGACTTCGAGCCGGTGGTCCTGGTGGTGACCGACGGCGAGCCGACGGCGCACCTGATGCGCAACGGCGTGCCGCGTTTCGAGTGGCCGCCGTCGCAGGAGACGCTGACGCTGACGCTCGCAGAGGTCGACAAGATGACCCGGCGGCGCGCGACGATCAACGTCTTCATGCTGGCCGCCGACGACCGGCTGCGCGAGTTCGTGGACGAGGTCGCCCGGCGCAACGGCGGCCGCGTCTTCTCCGCCAGCGCCGACCGCCTCGGCGAGTACGTCGTCAGCGACTTCCTGCGCGCCCGCCGCACCCGCTGACGAGGGCCGGGCCGCACGCTGCCCGTGGTCGCTGCCCATGGTCGCGGCCCGGCCGCGGCCTTGCCGGACGTCGCGAGGCGGTTCGCCGCCTGTCCTGCGGGCATGGCTAGGTGCATCGGCGTGACACGGGGGCGCGTCAAGCACGGGACACTCGGAAAGCACGGGCACTCGGAAAGCACGGGCAGCGGGCGCGGGCGGGGAGACGGCGGCCGTCACCCGGGAGACGACACCGGGGAGATCGATAATCGATTGCCGACCGGGCTGCAATCGGCGGACGATAGACAGGCATCCCCTGTTCGCGCTGGTCGTTCCACATGCCGGTGGAAGGAGCGCTCCCATGTTCGCAGCGGTCGGCCTCGTCGTTCTCATGATCCTCACCGGAGTGCTGTACGAGATGGCGGTCCACAACCGCCCCCGTCGCCGGAAGTAGTCCCTCGACGCCCCGGCGTCCGACGCGCCCGCGGTGCAGGGCGTCCGGGCGACTGCGGGCCGACGAGCCCAGGCGATAGCCTCTGCCCATGTCGCCTCTCGACCATTTCCTGCTGTGGCTGCACATAGGGTTCGCGATCTTCGCGCTCGGTCCGCTCACGGCGGTCACGAGCGTCACACCGCGCTACATCCGGGCCCGGGAGGTCGCGGTGCTGCGATATCTGCACCGCGCGACCCGGCTGTTCGGCCTGCTCACGATCGGGGTCTTCCTGTTCGGCCTGCTGCTGGGCCGCAGCGCGCTCGGCGCGCCCTACCTGTCGGTGTCGATGACGCTGTTCGTCGTCGCGGCGGTCCTGCTGGTCATCGTCGAGCGAGACCAGCGCACGGCCATCGCGGCGCTGTCCAGCGAGTCGCCGGAGGACGACGCCAAGGTGCAGACCGGCCGGATCGCCGCACTGGGCGGCATCAGCGCCCTGATCTGGCTCGTCATCCTGTTCCTGATGGTCTTCTTCAATCCCTGAGAGAGATTCCCGCTTTTCCCTGAATGTCCGGTAGAACGTCTTTGGCCGGAAACGGGGGAAAGAGGAGCGGGTGCACCTTACGACGCAACGCCGGGCGGCGTGGGCGCTGGTCGCCCTCGCCGTCGGGGCCTTCACCTACGTCACCGCCGAGGTCCTCCCCATCGGGCTGCTCACGGTCATGGCGGCCGATCTGAACCGATCGCCGTCCGAGACGGGCCTGCTGGTCACGGGGTACGCCGCGGTCGTGGTGCTGGCGTCGCTGCCGCTCACCCGGCTGACCCAGCGGGTGCCGCGGCGCAGGTTGCTCACCGTCACGCTCGGCGTGTTCGTCGCGGGGATGCTGCTGACCGCCGTGGCGCCGAACTATCCGGTGCTGCTGGGCGGGCGGCTGCTGGTCGCGGCCACCCAGGCGCTGTTCTGGTCGGTCGCGACCCCGGCCGCGGCGGCGATGTTCCCCGCGGAGATCCGGGGGCGCGCGATCGCCCGGATGTCGATCGGCAGTTCGCTGGGACCCGTCCTCGGCGTCCCCGCGGGCACCTGGCTCGGCCAGCAGGTCGGCTGGCGGATGGCGTTCGCCCTGGCCGCCGCCGTCGGCCTCGTCACGTGCGTCACCGTGGCGACGCTGATGCCGCGCGTAGGCTCCGACGGCCACGAACCGGGCCGCGGCGCGACCCCGGACGCCCGCCGCTACGCGCTGCTCATCGTCGCCACCGTCATCGGCGTGGGCGGCTACCTCACCGCGTACACCTACATCACACCGTTCCTGCTGGACTTCGGCGGCTTCGCCCCCGCCGCGCTCAGCCCGCTGCTCCTCGCGTCCGGGATCTCCGGGGTCGCGGGGACCGTCGTGGTCGGCCGGCTGCTCGACAGCCGGCCCAGGGCCGCCCTCGTGGGGCCGCTGGCCCTCATCACGTGCGCGCTGCTCGCCCTGTACGTCTTCGGCGCCCTGCACCCGGTGGCGGTGGTGGCCCTCTGCGTGACGGGCATGTCGTTCAGCGCGCTGGCGGCGGCCATCGCGAGCCGCGCGCTGCAGGTGGCCCCGGGCAGCACCGACATCGCCTCGGCCGGAAGCGGCTCGGCCTTCAACGTCGGCATCGCGGGCGGGTCGTTGCTCGGCGGCGCGCTCATCGACCACTCGGGGGTTCGCAGCGTGACCGTGGCGGGCGCCGTCCTGACCGCCGCGGCGCTCGCCGCCCTGCTGTGCGAACGGTGGGTGGCTCCCGGCCGCGCCTCCGCGCCGGAGCGTACGGCCCCGGCGCGGAGCGCACATTAGGCAGGGCGCGGAGCGCACATTGAACAGGGCGCCGAGCGCACATTAGGCAGGGCGCCGAGCGGGCGTTAGGCAGGGCGCGGAGCGGGTGTCAGACAGTTGGCCGGCCGTCAGCCGAGGGCCTCGGAGAGGTCGGCCAGCAGGTCGTCGACGGTCTCGATGCCGACCGACAGGCGGACCAGGTCGGCGGGGACCTCCAGCGGCGACCCGGCGGCCGACGCGTGGGTCATCCGGCCGGGGTGCTCGATCAGCGACTCGACGCCGCCGAGCGACTCCCCGAGCGTGAACAACTTGGCGCGGTTGCAGATCTCGACGGCCGCCTCCTCGCCGCCCTCGACGCGGAACGACACCATCCCGCCGAAGCGCCGCATCTGCTTGGCCGCGACCTCGTGGCCCGGGTGCTCGGGCAGGCCCGGGTAGAGGACCTGGACGACCTTCGGGTGCGACAGCAGCAGGTCGACCACGCGCTCGGCGTTGTCGCAGTGCCGGTCCATGCGCACGCCCAGCGTCTTGAGGCCGCGCAGGGTGAGCCAGGAGTCGAACGGCCCGGCCACCGCGCCCATCGCGTTCTGGTGGTAGGCCAGCCGCTCGCCGAGGTCCGCCGACCGCGTCACCAGCGCCCCGCCGACCACGTCGGAGTGGCCGCCGACGTACTTGGTCGTCGAGTGGACCACCACGTCCGCGCCCAGGCTGAGCGGCTGCTGCAGGTATGGCGAGGCGAAGGTGTTGTCCACCACGAGCACCGCGCCCCCGTCGTGGGCGACGTCCGCCAGCGGGGCGATGTCCGCGACGTTCAGCAGGGGGTTCGTGGGCGTCTCCACCCAGATCGCCTTGGTGGACGGCCGTACGGCGGCGCGCACCGCGTCCAGGTCGCCGAGCGGCACCGGGTCGAAGGAGACCCCCCACTCCTGGAGCACCCGGGAGAACAGCCGGTAGGTGCCGCCGTACGCGTCGTCGGGGATCACCACGTGGTCGCCGGGCTTGCAGACGGTCCGCAGCAGCGTGTCCTCGGCGGCGAGGCCCGACGCGAAGGCCAGCCCGCGCACGCCGCCCTCCACGGCGGCCAGCGCCTCCTCAAGGGCGGTCCTGGTCGGGTTGGCCGACCGGCTGTACTCGTATCCCGCCCGCAGGCCGCCCACGCCGTCCTGCTTGTAGGTGGACACGGCGTATATAGGAGGAACGACGGCACCCGTGTGCGGGTCCGCCTCCTGGCCCGCGTGGATGGCCAGCGTCTCGAAACCTTGGTTCATGGGGTCGAGCGTAGCCGCCCCGCCCGCCTGGTCCCGGCGGGCGGCGCGTCAGCCGCCGGCCTAGTGATTGGCGAGGAAGGCCAGCAGGTCCTGACGGGTGACCATGCCCACCGGCTTGCCGTCGTCGAGGACCACAGCGGCGTCGGCCTTCTCCAGCGCCTCGACGGCCCGGGCCACCGGCTCACCTGACCCGATCATGGGCAGCGGGGCGGACATGTGGCCGCCGATCTCGTCCTCGGACCGCACCCGGCCGCGGTAGAGGCCCTCCAGCAGGTCGCGCTCCACGATCGAGCCGATGACCTCGGCCGCCATGACCGGCGGCTCCTCCTTCATGACCGGAAGCTGGGAGACGTTGTACTCCCGCATGATCGAGATCGCGGTGCCGACGGACTCGTGCGGGTGGACGTGGACGAACTCGGGCAGCCCCGGCGTCTTGCGCCCCAGCACGTCGCCGACCAGGCCCTCCTCGCTCGACGTGGTGAGGAAGCCGTAGTCGGCCATCCACTCGTCGTTGAAGATCTTCGACAGGTAGCCGCGGCCGCCGTCCGGCAGCAGCACGACCACGACGTCGTCCGGCCCGGCCGCCTGGGCCACCCGTACGGCCGCCACCACCGCCATGCCGCACGAGCCGCCGACGAGCAGCGCCTCCTCACGGGCGAGCCTGCGGGTCATGCCGAACGAGTCCTTGTCGGAGACCGCGATGATCTCGTCGCAGATCGTGGTGTCGTACGTCGCGGGCCAGATGTCCTCGCCCACGCCCTCCACCAGGTAGGGACGGCCGCTGCCGCCGGAGTAGACGGAACCGACGGGGTCGGCGCCGATGACCTTCACCCGGCCGCCGGAGACCTCCTTGAGGTACTTGCCGGTGCCGCTGATCGTCCCGCCGGTGCCGATGCCGGCGACGAAGTGCGTGATCCTGCCCTCGGTCTGCTCCCAGATCTCCGGGCCGGTGGAGTGGTAGTGGCTCGCCGGGTTCTCGGGGTTGGAGTACTGGTCGGGCTTCCAGGCGTTCGGGATCTCGCGGGCCAGCCGGTCGGACACCGAGTAGTACGAGTCGGGGTGGTCGGGCGAGACGGCGGTCGGGCAGACGACGACCTCCGCGCCGTACGCCCGGAGCACGTTGATCTTGTCCTGGGCGACCTTGTCCGGGCAGACGAACAGGCAGCGGTACCCCTTCTCCTGCGCCACGATGGCCAGGCCCACGCCGGTGTTGCCGGAGGTCGGCTCGACGATCGTGCCGCCGGGCTTGAGCTCGCCGCTCCGCTCGGCCGCCTCGATCATCCGCACCGCGATGCGGTCCTTCACCGAGCCGCCGGGGTTGAAGTACTCCCCCTTCGCCAGGACCGGGGGGGGCGCGCCCGCCGTGACCTTGCGCAGCCGGACGAGCGGGGTGTTGCCCATCAGCTCCACCAGCGAGTCGTGTACGCGCACCGCGATGACCACCTTGTTTGCCGAAGCTTGTCAGCCTGCCGTCAGCCGGGATTCCGGTAGGGGTGGCCGGAACTCGGCTAGTTTCTTCTTCAAACCGTACCGTGAGCGTGAGGAGGGCGGGTGGTCTGGACGTCCGGCGCGGTGCGCGCCGCGCGGCGCATCGCCACCGCCGCCGCCCTGGGCGGAGGCGGGCTCACGGCCCTGGGAGCGGTCACGTACGGCCTGCTGATGGCCGAGGCCATGGTGGCCCGGCGCATCGTGGGGCAGCCGCACGGCCTCGACGGCCCGCAGGCCGACGGCGTGTACGGCGCCTTCCCCGGGGAGCCGATCCGCATGGCCGTCCTCGGCGACTCCCTCTCCGTCGGCCTCGGCATGACCAGCCCCGAGGACACCCCGGCCGTCCGCATCGCGTACGGGCTCGCGGCGGTGGCCGAGCGCCCGGTGCGCCTCACCGTGGTCGGCCAGTCGGGCGCGGCGTCGATGGACCTCGGCGTCCAGGTGGACCGCGCCCTGGAGGCCCGGCCGGAGATCGCGATCGTCTTCGTGGGGGCCAACGACGTGACCACGGCCACCCTGCCGGCCCGGGCCGTACGGCACCTGCAGAAGACGGTGCGCCGGCTGCGCGAGGCCGGTGCGGAGGTGGTCGTGGGGACCTGCCCCGACCTGGGCACCGTACGCCCGATCGCGCAGCCGCTCCGATGGGTCACCCGGCGCTGGTCGCGGCAGCTCGCCGCGGCCCAGACGGTCGCCGTCGTCGAGGCGGGCGGCCGCACCGTGGCCTTCGCCGACCTGCTCGGACCCGAGTTCGACGCGAACCCGGCCGAGATGTTCGGACCTGATCGTTTTCATCCATCTGCCCGAGGTTACCTACAGGCCGCGTACGCAGTGCTACCGTCTGTATGCGCCGCGTTGGGGTTGTGGCCCGAGCCGGAACCCGTGCGCGTCGAAGGATCGCAATACCTCTTGGCCGCAATGGCCGTGGAGGAACCCGGCACCGAGGTCACGGCGACCCGTGTCGCCGGCCGGGCGGTCGGCCCCCATGGACGGTGGGCGGCGCTGCTCCGCCGGAGACCCGGGCCGCTTCCGAACGCCTAGAGCCGGTTACCTCCTGCGGCCGGGCCATCACCCCCTGTAGGAGCGAAATGATCCGGCCCCAGCTGAACCACGTGAAACCCGCTCTGGCGCTCGCCGCGACCGCCCTGCTGACCGGGGGCGCCCTCACCGGCTGCTCCGGCGGCGACGAGGCCGCCAAGGACTACCCGGCCTGGCAGAACACGCAGGTGAACGCGGTCAGCCGGGCCACCACGGGAGGCGGCGTCGCGGCCACCACCTCCATGCGGCCCGACGGCTCCCTGGAGACCGTCGCCCTCGACCTCGCCACCGGCCGCAGGCTGTGGGCGCACCCCGCGACGATGGCGGGCCGGCTCCCCGGCATGGGGGTGCAGGCTCCGGCGACCGTGGAGACCGGCGGCGGGCAGGCCGTGGTGATCGCGCTCGACCCCGCCGCGGCCGGCCACAAGGGCGCCGCACTGGTCGCCAGGGACGCCCGCACCGGGCAGCAGAAATGGACCAGGCCCGTGCGGTCCACCTTCGGGCCACAGCGCTGCGGGCCGTATGTCTGCGTCTCGGAGGACACCGCGCTCTCGTCCGCCCGCGTCGTGGTCCTCGACCCTCGCAACGGCGCCGTGAAGTGGCGCCTGGCCGGCATCGCGGAGGTCGAGTGGTCCGACGCGTCCAGGGTCGTCCTGCTCAGGCTCGCCTCCCACCCGGTGCTGGAGGCCCGCGCGCTCAAGGACGGCAAGACCGTCTGGCAGCTGCCGATCGAGCAGGCCCTCGGCCCCGACGTCGACCTCAGCGGGGGCTGGGCCTTCGGCGCGACAGGCGACAAGATCATCGGGTACGTCGCCCCGTACACCAACCCGGAGACCAAGGAGGCCTCGACCTTCGGCCTGTTCTCCGCGCGTCTCGCCGACGGCGCCGTCGACTGGATGCGGCCGTCCGTCGTCCGCGTCTACCCCAGCGGCAACCCCGCGTACGCGCCGGTGGTCCGGCCCGTCGACGAGCAGGGTCAGTACGGCGGGTTCGCCCGGCTCGACGCCGAGACCGGACGGGTCCTGGGGCAGATCACGCCCACCCAGGTCCCCGGGTCGGGCTGGTGGCTGGCCTTCCCGCCCGAGATGAACAAGCTCGGCTTCCTCAAGCGCGACGCGCCCGGCTCGGTCTTCGACCTCAGCACCGGCGAACCGACCCCGGTGAGCGGCGCGACCGGCTGGTCGTTCTGCGTGACCGACCCCAAGCCGCTGCCGCTGCGCGGCATGATCTCCGGGTTCTACTCGATCGCGGCGCTGTGCGAGTTCGACCTGGCCACGGGCAAGCGCAAGGACTCCTCCTCCGCGCCGCCCTCCTGGTTCACCGGCAGCCAGAACGGCTGGCGCCTGTGGCGCGACGAGAAGGGCGGCCTCCACGCCGTCAACGACGGCACCGCCACCACCCCCGGCATGTACGGCTGATTGACCGACTTGTGCAGTAGTACAAAATTCTGGTGAGTGGGGCCCGGGGCGTGGCGGGCGGCGTACCGAAGGGTAACCTCCGGGGAGGAGGCCCCCCGAACCCTGAGTGGAGGGGCACGAGATCAGGCAGGAGAGTCACATGCCCGAGGCAGTCATCGTGGCGACCGCGCGGTCGCCGATCGGCCGCGCCTTCAAGGGGTCACTCAAGGACATCCGCCCGGACGACCTGACCGTGCAGATGGTCCGCGCAGCGCTGGCGAAGGTGCCGCAGCTCGACCCGAACGACGTTGACGACCTCATGCTGGGCTGCGGGCTCCCCGGCGGCGAGCAGGGCCACAACCTGGGACGTGTGGTCGCGGTGATGCTCGGGCTCGACGACGTGCCGGGCACCACGGTGACCCGCTACTGCTCCTCCTCTCTCCAGACGACCCGGATGGCGTTCCACGCCATCAAGGCGGGCGAGGGCGACGTGTTCATCTCGGCGGGCGTCGAGACCGTCTCCCGCTTCGTGAACGGCAGCTCCGACATGCCCCAGGCGCAGAACCCGCTGTTCGGCGAGGCGAAGGCGCGAACGGAGGAGACCGCGAAGGGTGGTGCGCCGGTGTGGCACGACCCACGAGAGGACGGCGCGCTGCCGGACGTCTACATCGCCATGGGTCAGACGGCCGAGAACGTCGCGGCCATGAAGGGCGTCTCGCGGCGCGAGCAGGACGAGTTCGGCGTGCGCTCGCAGAACCTCGCCGAGAAGGCCATCGCCAACGGCTTCTGGGAGAGCGACATCACCCCGGTGACGCTCCCCGACGGCACCGTGGTGAGCAAGGACGACGGCCCCAGGGCCGGCACGACGTACGAGGCGGTCTCGCAGCTCAAGCCGGTCTTCCGGCCGGACGGCACGGTGACGGCCGGCAACTGCTGCCCGCTGAACGACGGCGCCGCCGCGGTGGTCGTCATGAGCGACACCAAGGCCGCCGAGCTGGGCATCACGCCGCTCGCCCGGATCGTGTCGACCGGCGTCACCGGCCTGTCCCCCGAGATCATGGGGCTGGGCCCGATCGAGGCGTCGCGGCAGGCCCTCGCCCGCGCGGGCATGTCGATCGGCGACGTCGACCTGGTCGAGATCAACGAGGCGTTCGCGGCCCAGGTGATCCCCTCCTACCAGGAGCTGGGCATCGACATCGAGCGGCTCAACGTCAACGGCGGCGCGATCGCGGTGGGCCACCCCTTCGGCATGACCGGCGCCCGCATCACCTCCACGCTGGTCAACAGCCTCCGGTTCCACGACAAGTCGATCGGGCTGGAGACGATGTGCGTCGGCGGCGGCCAGGGCATGGCGATGGTCCTGGAGCGGCTGTCCTGAGCGAAGGGAACCACGCCGGCCCCGCCCAGGGCCGGGGCCGGCGTGAACTCAGCCGTGGTAATCGGGGCCCGCGCGCGTGGGCTCGACCCGGATGATCACCCGCTTGTCCCGGATCATCGCGTCGCGGTAGTCGTCCCAGTCCGGGTGCTCGCCGCTGATGTCGCGGTAGTACTGCACCAGGTGCTCCATCGCCTCCGGCAGCGAGACGACGTGGGCGACGCCCTCGATCTGCATCCATTCGCCGTAGAAGGCGTCGGTCATCACGGTGAGCACGACCTGGGGGTTCTCCCGCAGGTTGCGGGTCTTGACGGCCGTCTCGCGGCTGCTGATCACGATGTAGCCGTCCTTGTCGCAGCCGACGGTCACCGGGGAGGTCTGCGGCCGCCCGTCCGGATAGCGGGTCAGCATGACCGCTCGGTGGTTGCTCCTGACGAACTCACGCGCCTTGTCGAGATCCATAGAACAATGATGCGCCCGCACCGGGACGGTGCGGGCGCGTCGGTCCTGCCTCGAGACGGAAGTCTCCGTACAGAACGTGGGACGGCTGTTGCTGGTGTGCGCGGGACGTCACTGCCCCTCCCGCGCCCCCGGTCTAGAAGCGACGGCGCCGTTCGTGCTCGAGGACGATCGCGGCGGCGTAGCCGTGGCTCAGCCCGTGCTCGTCGGCGAGCCAGTTGGCCCGCTCTTCACAGCGTAGGAACGACGGGCCGTTGTCGATGGCTTCGAACCACTCTGGGAGGTCGCGCCCGGTTATGGACGGGACGCGGGCGATCAGCTTGTTCTGGGTCTCCGGTGAGTGGTTCAACGACATGGGCACCTCCACGGAAAAGGCTGCTTTGTGTCACAGTGCATCACCGGTCCGCGCTTGACAAGCCCTCAGCGGCATTGATTTGTTACAGGATGTTGATCGAAAGTTGCAGCGCCGATCACCGGATCCTGATATAGCGCAACAAAGGGGCACCGCTCCCGGAGGAACGGCGCCCCTTCTGCTCGTACGGCTAGGGCCTGTTTCGAAGTCCGCTATCTGGCGGCGTGTCGTGCCCGGACAAGCAGTGAGGTCTCCGGTAGAGGGTTCATCGACCAAGAAGAACCTGAACACCGGAGACCTCGTTGGCCACCTTAGCGGTGACGAGGCGGTTCGACCTGACCGATGCGCAGTGGGCGCGGCTGGAGCCGCTGCTGCCTGCGCCGAGCAGACCAGGGCGGCCGTCGAAGTGGACCAAGCGGCAGCTCATCGACGGGATCCGGTGGCGGGTACGGGTCGGGGCACCCTGGCGGGACGTACCCGAGTGCTACGGCTCCTGGCAGGCGGTGTACGCCCTGTTCCGCCGCTGGCAGCGTGCCGGTGTCTGGCAGAAGATCCTCACCGGGCTGCAGGCCCTGGCTGATGCCGCCGAACTGATCACCTGGCAGG
>NZ_VIRJ01000032.1:0-125972 GCF_006874435.1 Microbispora sp. KK1-11
TTGGCCTGCCCCGCACCATGCACCCGCCCCACCCGATCCGCCAACGCACACGTGATCCGATCCCGCGCGAACAGCAACTCCTCAGCCTCAGCAAGACAGATATCCGCATCGTCCGGCAACGGCGCCAGCGCCAACGCCTGCGCCGACTCGCGAAGAGAGCCAACCAGCACCCACGACGATCGGCCTCGACCGGCGCCTGATCCACAAGGACCGGCTCCCGAGCCATTTGCAGCACTGGCACCGTCCTCAGCGGCATCACCTTCGGCCGCATCACTGGCAGCGGTATCGCTGCCGGCGGTGTCGCTGCCGGCGGTGTCGCTGCCGGCGGAGCCCGAGACCTTGTTGTCGGCTCGACAGCCGCAGGAATGTGAGCCCCTGGGCGCCCACAACGGCGAGTCGGCGGTCAACCGGTCCCACCAGTCGCCTTCAGCGTTATTCGAACGACGAGAGCGGTCAGGATCGACAGCAAACAGATCCACTGCGCCCTCCTCGCTTGATTCGAATACGTGTATGAATTCTTTCACGCCCTTGTGCCTTGCACACCCGGTGAGCAGGGAATTGTTGGAGCGACAGGTTGAGCCGTCCGGCTGCGCTCGCGCGCTTGAGGGCCGCGAGGGCTGGCTGTCCGGGGTGCCCCTCTCAGTCGTGTTCGACGCCCTGTGGGGTAAGGGCGCGCGCCGGGCGGGGGAGGCGGGGCGCGCCGCCGTTCCCGCCGCAGGGCCGTCACCGGCCGCAGGAACCCGGGACTTACGAGCTCGCAGGAAAAGAAAGGACAGGAAGGGAACGGAGGTGGCTGCCGGGGCCGTCCCCCATGCCGGGCGCTCACGCGGCTCCGGCCTTCCTGCGCGCCGGACGTGGACCCGCTGCGGGGCCGGCCGCCAGCACGTGCGAACGGAAGGTAGGCCCGGCCCGTGCAGATGCGTGAGAAGCGGACCGGCCGCCCCGTGCAGACGCGTGAGAAGCGCCCGGTCCGTGCAGACGCGTGAGGAGTGCCCGTTAGATCCGGCCGATGTCGGCGGGCAGATCGAGGGCGAGCACGTGGTCGAAGTGGAGGAAGGTCTCGAACTTGGACCCGGGCGCGACCGACTCGTCGGCTTCCAGGTCGCGCAGCAGGCGTAGCGCCGCGGGCGTGTCGAGGTCGTCCTCCAGCGCCCGCTGGACGCGCCCGGAGTGGGCGTCGTCGATCGGACGGCTCGGTGACTCCGCCCATTCGGCCACCCGCCGCCGAAGCCGCCGCAGTTCCTCGTCGGCGGCGTGAAGAGCGTCCCAGGTGAGGTCGATCGGCCGCCGGTAGTGGTGTTCCAGCAGGGCCAGCCGTACGGCGAGGGGATCGAGACCGGCGGCGACGACGCCGGACAGTGGCACGACGTGCCCGGTGTCGGCCGGGCGGCCCTCGAACAGCAGGTGCCCGGAGTGCGCCCAGTGGGCGGCGGCCTCCTGACCTGTGGCGGCGTTCGACTGGGCCCGCGCCCTCTCGTGGTGGGGGAAGCACAGGTCGGCCCTGCCCACGTACAGGTCGAAGTGGGGGCCGAGGAAGCGCAGCGGCGTGGCCGAGCACTCCACGTCGCGGCCGGGGAGACCACGGCCCCAGGGCGCGTCCCAGACCGCTCCGGCGTCGCCGCCGGCCGAATCCCCCTGGGACTCCGCCACCGGCTCCCAGAGGGGCCAGTCGGACGCCGAGCCCGGCTTGCCGGAGATCTCGCCGTACGTGGGGAAGGACGCCGCGTCGAAGAACACCGCCCCCTCCGGGGTCGCGTACGCGTGGCCGCGCTCGATGAGCCGCCCGATGAGCTCGATCACCAGGCCCATCGTCTCGCTGGTCCGGGGGGAGTGCTCGGGGGCGCGCATGTTGAGCGCGAGCGTGTCGGCGTGGAGAGACGCGCCGTTTCCCTCAAGGGCGTCACCGGCATCACGGCCGTCACCGCCGTCTCGGCGAACGAGGTCGGAGACGTTGCGGCACGCGAGCACCCGCAGATTGGCGCGTTCGGCGACGCGGCGGACCAGGTCGGCGAGCAGGGCGGGGCGCAGGTCGGTGAGGCCGGCGGGCCCGTGCGCGGCGCAGGTGTACATCCGCAGAACCCGCGAACCGGCCGGGGCGACGGGCACGACCTGCCGGGTCAGGGTGTCGTGGAGCCGCAACATGCTCCGAGCCTACGTGCTGCCCCCGACATCCCCGCCCCGGCCCCTTGGCCGGGATCAGGTCAGGAAGCGGATGATGTCGCGGTCGCCGCGTTCGCGCAGGCGGTCGAGGACGTCCTCGCGGACGGCCCCCTCGGGCAGGCCGATGCGGGCGCCGATGAGACGCAGGCCCTCGGCCTCCGACGCCACCGGAGCGGTGTACCCGATCAGGTGCAGCGCATGGTTGATCGCGGGCAGCCCGGCGCCCGCCGCGGGCAGGAAGCGGGTCAGCAGCTCGCCGCCGTCGGAGACCGTGAGGAAGACATGGTCACCCTCGGACGCGTTGTACTCCGCGAGAACGTTCCTGATCGAGCCGATGGTCGGCTGGTTGTGCCAGCTGATCACCACCTCGCCCGACGCGGTGGAGGCGGTGAGCTGCCCGCCGGGCGCCATGCCGAGGTGCGCGGCGAAGCCGGTCGGCAGCGGGGAGCCCGAGCCGCGCAGGTGCTCGGCGTTCACGTCGACGCGGTGCCACCAGCGGCCGTCCCTGCTGCGGAAGCAGCGGCGGGTCATCGAGACGTCCCGGCGCGGCTGGTACGGCTCGGCCTGGTCCTGGCCGGCCACCCTGATGTAGCCGCGCTGGGTCCGCTCGAACCCGGGACCTCCGGCGTACGCCCTGATGGAGCTCTCGCTCACGTCGTAGCGGGAGGTCAGGTTGTCGACGACCGTGCTCACGGACGCCTCGCCGCCCGCGCGCTCGATCTCCCGAGTGATCATCTCCCGGATGCCGAGGTACTCGTCGCCGCCCCAGCGCCGCAGGCCGTACTTAGTGCGGTCGAGCCGGATGAACCGCTCGTCGGAGGCGAGCTGGTTGCGGATGCCGACGATGCTGTAGTCCTCGCCGATGCGGCCCTGGATGTCCTCGGGGGTGAGCGGGGCGTGGGCGACCGCCAGCACGGCCTCCGCCTTGTCGCCCATGCTGCGCGGCCAGGGGACGACGTGGCCGTCCATGACCCGCAGGTGCGGCACCGATGCCAGCCAGCGCTCGGCGACGTCCTCCCGGATGCCGAGCTGGGCGACGAGGGACACCGCCTCCTCCAGCGGCCGGGGGCCGTCGGCGAACAGCTGCCTGGTCTTCTCCCTGAGCTCGTCCGCGCCGCCCGCGACCAGCCAGCCGTCCACCTGCTCGTACCCGGTCAGCAGCGTACGGACGAACCGCCAGGCGGGGATCGCGAGAGTGGTCAGCTCGGTGCGGTGCCACGGCACGGCGGCGGCGACGTCGTCGGCGGGCACGGCCGAGCCCAGCCGGGTGCGCAGCCAGGACAGGTGGGCGTTGAGCGGCGCGGCGGCCGGGCCGTTCAGCCAGTCCATCACGTGGTCGCGCAGGTCGCGCTCGATCTGCCGAATCCGCTCGCGGGTGACCGAGAAGCGCTGGGCCAGCTCGTCCAGCGTGGCCCGCTGGGCCTGGCCCGGCTGCTGGGAGGTGTCGAAGTAGAGCCGGTCGCGCGCGATGGCCCGCTGGCGGTCGTCCAGCCGGGCGAAGATCTCGTCGATGATCTCGGGCATCGGCCGCTCGGGAAGGGCCGGAGGGACCGGCGCCCCGGCCGGCTCCCGTGCGGGCTCCGTGGCCAGCAGCTTGTCGATCACGTCGACGTACAGGTCGTGGACGCTCTCCCGGGGGCCGGGCGTCTGGAGGCTCTCCTCCGGGTGGGTGAACCTCAGCAGCGGGAGGATGTCGCCGAGGACCAGGTGTGCCCAGCAGGCGGTGGTGAGGTCGGCGAGCCGGGAGGCGACCTGAGCGGTTCCCACCGCCGCGCAGGCCCGGTCGAGGGGAAGCGCCTGCCACCACGCGTCGGGAAGACCGGGGTCGCTCGCGATCGGCTCTACCTGGCTGGGCGCGGTCCAGCGCAGCGGAGGCACGATGTCGCTAAGGCTGAGGTTCATGCAGGTCCAACCGGCAAGGGGAATATATCCGCAGTTCAGACTAGGGGATCGGACGTCAGGCCGGGATGAAGGGACTGGCGCGCCCCGAATAGGACACGTAGAGCAACTCCCCCGCTCGCGTGCACGCCACGTAGAGCAGCCCCCGTTCGCGTTGCAGATCGTGCGCCCGGGCCGTCGGGTCCTCGTCGGCCGGGGTCAGCGCGTCCGGCGCCGGCACGATTCCGTCAGCCACGCCTATCACGGCCACCCGGCGGAATTCCAGCCCTTTCATGCCATGAAGGGAGGTGACTTTGACCGTGATGCCCGCTTCGCGTAGTGCGGTGCGGGCGGTACGCACGAGGTCGGAGGTACGCGCGGCCACCGCGATCTGGGCGGTCGGCACGCCCTCCTCCAGCCATTCGGCCACGGTGGAGACGAGCCCGGCGATCTCCGCCTCCGCGTCCACGTACTCGCGCACCATCGGACGCGTGCCGTAGTCCAGCGCGCGGTAGCCGTACATCGCGGCGCTGCCCGCGACCAGGCCGTCGGCCGGACCACCGCCGCGCAGGCGCACTCCCCACGACAGGGTCTCGGCGGGCAGCCGGTGGGAGATCTTCAGGCGGAACTGGCGGGCGGGGATGCCCACGTCCGCCAGCGCGACCCGCGTGTCGAACATGCGCTGGTGCGGGTCCCCCAGGATGAACAGGTCGTTCGGGGCGACGGGGACCGCCGCCCGCAGCAGCCGCCACTGGGCCGGGTGCAGGTCCTGCGCCTCGTCCACCACGATGTGCCGGTACGGCTCCCGCCCCGGCGCCTCGTCGCCCAGCAGGTCGCCCACGGCCCGCCCGAGCAGGCCCGCCGCCTCGGAGGCGAGCTGGAGCAGGGTGCGCCGGCCGGACTCGCGCAGGCGCCGTACGACCTGCTGGACGGCCTCCCACACCATCGTCCTGGCATCGGCGTCGAGCTGGACGCCGCGCCCGGGCCGGGCGGCGGACTGATACTCCTCCAGCGTCCGCAGGTTCTGCGCGAGGATCACCTGCTCCCACTCGCGCAGCAGGAACGCGCTGCCGAAGCGCCCGACGGCCGCCTCCTGCCACAGCTCGGCCAGGTCGTCGGAGGAGACGAGGGCGGGGGCGCGGCCCTCCGCCTCGGCGACGATGCGGTGCGCGATCCTGTCGACGTTGCCCACCTCGACGCGCTTGCGGACCACCTCGTCCTTGATGATCATGTCGAGCCGCGCGGACAGCTCGGTCGCGAGGCTCTGGGAGAACGTCACCAGCAGCACCTGGCCGGTGGCCGCGCGAGCCAGCAGAGCCGCCCGGTGCAGCGCGATGACCGTCTTCCCGGTGCCCGCGCCCCCGGTGATCAGCACCGGCTGCTCGTACGCCGGCCAGTTGGCGTACGTGTGCTGCGGCGGGTAGAGGAACGTGCACCAGCCGGGCAGCGTGAGTATGCGTTCGAGTTCCGCGGCGTCGGCGGCGAACGCGGCCCGGTCGGGGCTGCGCCGCAGCGCCGCCAGGAGGTCCTCGGGATCGATCTCGTCGGCGACGCGGGAGCGGCAGGCGTCCAGTTCGCGCCAGGCCGCCGCGAGCGAGCCGCCGCAGGCGAGCGCGGCGAGCGGCGCGTACTGACTGTACGGGAGCAGCGGCTCCACGGCCGCGAGATGCGACTCCGACGTCATCAGCCGCAGCAGCGGCAGCAGGTGGGCGTCGACGCCGATGTTCAGCAGATCGGCGTCGCACCAGTTCTCGAACAGCGGCCGGCCGCCGGTCTCCGACGCGCGGCGCAGGGCCGGCTCGATCCGCTCCAGGGCCTCGGCGTCCCAGGTCTCGACGATCCCGATGGCCGTGTTGACGCCGAACCTGTGCCGCTGCGCGTACGACCACGCCTCGGCGTCCGGCAGCACGGTGAGCAGCCAGTAGACGTCCTCCTGGCGCACCACCACCCCCCGGTGGCGGTCGGCGAGCCGCAGCGTGGCGACGCGGGAGTCGCGGGAGTTGCGCACCCTCTCGGGGTGCGGCGCGGCGGACGCGTTCAGCAGGAATCGGCGTAGCGCGACGGCGACGTCCCGGCGGACCGGCCGGGTGAGCGCGCCGAGCCCGCGCAGGAACTCCGGGGAGATCGCGAGCCGGGGCATCGGCTATCCCAGCAGGGTCAGCAGGTCGCGGTCCCCGCGTTCTCGCAGCCGCGCGAGGAGTTCGGGCCGCCCGACGGGTGCGGTGAGGCCGACGCGCGTCGCGATCACCCGCGCGGCCTGCTCGGGCGTGCCGCTCGGCGCGGTGTAGCCCACCAGACGCAGCGCGCGGCTCGTCTCGTCGCCGCCGTTCGCCGCCGGCAGGTGCCGTACGCGCAGCATGCCCTCCTCGGACAGGGTCAGGAAGATGTGGCTGCCCTCCTCGGCCGAGACCTCGCTGAGAATCCGCTGGAGGGAGCCCAGGACCGGCCGCGCGTGCCAGGACAGGCCGACCTCCCCGCCCGCGCTGCGCACCGTGCGGTCCTCGCCCGGCGCGAGACCGATGTACGCCGCGAACCCGCTCGGCAGCGGCACCTCGCCGCCGTGGAGGTGGTCGCCGGAGACGTCGACCCTGAGCCACCACCTGCCGTCCGGCTGCCGGAAGCACCGCCGGGTCAGCGCGACGTCCTTGAGGCCGCCCTGCTGCCCGCCCGGCTGCCGGTCCTGCTGCCCGCCCGGCTGCCGGTCCGGCGTACTGATCTCCGACGCCTTCTGCGCGCGCAGTTGCGGCACGCTCTCCAGCCACTGCCTGGCGACGTCGGGACGGACGCCGAGAGTGCCGATCATCTCCAGCGCCTGGGGGACGGTCGGCGGGCGCTCGGCCGAGGCGATCAGGTTCCGTGTCCTCTCCCGCAGTTCCTCGATGTCGCCGGCCACGAGCCAGTCGCCGAAGAGGCGGTATCCGGGCAACGTGGCGAGCACGAACCGCCAGGCGGGCACCTCCAGCGAGCGCAGTTCGCGCCCGTGCCACTCGGCCGCCGTGACGAACCGCTCCTTCGGGACCGCGGCCCCGAAGGTGTCGGTGAGCCAGGTCAGATGCTCGTTGTACGGCTTCGCCTCCGGCAGCGCGAGCCAGCGGGACAGCCGGTCGCGCAGGGCCGCTTCGAGGTCCTGGATGACGGCGGGATGGACGGCGAGCAGCCTGGCCAGCTGCTCGGGGTCGGACGGTTCCTCGGAGAAGACCCGGTTCTGCGCCACCATCCAGGTCTGGTCGTCCAGGTCGCCGAACGCCGCGTCGATCAGCTCGGGGATGTCCGCGACCTGCTGTTCCGGGACCTGCTGTTCCGGGACCTCTTCTTCCGCGACCTGTTCCTCCGGGGGATCCTCCACGGGCTCGGAGACCGGCCCGAAGACCGGTTTGGAGACCGGTTTGGAGACCGGCGGGGCCTCCTCCGGGGACATCCGTAAGAACACGGCGGTGAACAGAGCGGTCAGCACGGGGCGGGCCTTGACGAACGGCTGGTCGGCCAGCTCCCGGCCGGACAGCGCGAGCAGGCCGTGCCACGACCCCGCCCGGTCGAGCGCGATCGCGACCTGCGGGTCGTCGGCCTCGTCGGGGTCGAGCACGTGCAGCGCGGGCAGCACGTCGCCGACGGCCGCCGCCGGCCAGTGGTCGACCGCGAGCTCGGTGAGCAGGTCGCCCAGCGCCTCGGCGTCCAGGACGGCGAGCACCCGGTGCAGGGGCAGCGTCCGCCACCAGGCGTCCGGCAGGCCTGGCCGGTCGGCCAGGGCCGTGATGCGGGCAGCGTCACTCCAGCGCAGCGGTGGCACGAGGTCACTCAGGCAGAAGTTCATGCGTTCCCCATCACTCACAAAGACCAGTCCATAGTCTGGCAAATCGCCCCGTCGTGGTGGAGATGTCAGTGACGTTCTGCGGCGAAACGGAGACGGACGTAGTCGGCCATCCAGCCGGTCTCCCGGCGCAGCGCGGGGGCGGCCAGTTCGTTGACCCGGCGCAGCAGCGGCTCCACGGCCGCCGGGGGGACCCGGCCGAGCAGCGAACCGGCGAACATCCGGACCCAGTCGGCCGCGCCGTTCGGGCACTCGTCGAGCGGGGTGGGGCGGTCGAAATACTCCAGCAGCCGGACCGTGAAACCGCCCTTCTCCAGGCGGTGGGCGTACTCGGCGGGGCTGGGGAAGTACCACGGCAGCTCGGGCTCGGGCAGGCCGTACTCCCGCCAGGCGGTGAGCACGGCGGAGGTCAGGGCCGCGCAGTTGCCCGCGCCGCCCATCTCGGCGACGAACCGGCCGCCCGGCCGCAGCGCCTCCCGCACGCAGTCGATCACCGCGTCGGGGTCGCGGCTCATCCAGTGCAGCGCGGCGTTCGAGAAGACCGCGTCGTACGGCTGCGCGACGGTGAAGTCGTAAGCGTCGCCCACGGTGAAGTCGAGTCCGGGATGGTGTGCGATGGCCTGCTCGATCATGGAGTGGGAGCCGTCGATGCCCAGCACGTGGGCGCCGCGCCTGGCGATGTCGGCGGTGAGCACGCCGGTGCCGCATCCGAGGTCGAGCACGCGCTCACCGGGGCGCGGGTCGAGCAGTTCCACCAGCGGCGCGCCCTGAGCCGAGACGTAGCCGAAGGAGCTGTCGTAGGCGCGAGCGTTCCATCGGGTGAGACTGGGAGTTTCGTACCTCAAGATCGGCTCGCATTCTGACACGTGGTGCCCGGTGTCGGGATTGCCGCAATCTCATGCCGACTTGTGAGACTGCTGGGATAACGACACACTTTACGGCTTCCGTCGCCTCCGCGAGATCGGGGGACTCAGCCGACCATCTGGGCCCAATGCGCGGTCACGTATGACTTGGCCTGATCCTGCTCGGGGATGTTCAGGATCACCGGGTCGCCGGACGCCTCCGGCAGCCTGGCGGCGGCGTCCCCGTCCAGCGTGTCGTGCATCTCCATGGCCTCCATCCGGGCGGGCCGCGCGTACGCCTTGAGGAAGAGGTTCTGGCCCTCGTCGGACAGCAGGAACTCCTCCCACAGCCGGGCGGCGGCCGGGTGTGGCGCGTCGGCGCTGATCGCCTGCATGTAGTAGGAGGCGAGCACCTCGTTCTTCGGGATCGTCACCCGCCAGGCCGCCGCGCCGCGGCCGGAGGCCGCCCGCGCCGCGTTCATGTAGTCCCAGTCCACCACCGCGGTCGCCTGGTCGGGCCGGCCGAGCATGCCGCCCTTCTTCAGCCGCGCGAACAGGTCCACGCCCCGCGCGGCGTTCGGCAGTCCGTTGCCGAGCGAGGCGGCCATCACGGCGCTGAACGCCGACGCCACCCGGCGCGGGTCGCCCGGCAGCGCCACGATCGTCCCCGGCCTGACCAGCGCGCCGTACGACGCGGGGGCGGGAACCTTCCTCGGGTCGTAGCCGATCGACATGTATCCGCCGTAGGCGGCGAACCAGCGTCCCCGCTGCTCCTTGGCCTCGTCGGGGATGTCCGCCCAGCCGGTCACGCGGTAGGGCGCGAACAGCTTGGCGTCGGCGACCGCGACCTCCAGGCTGAGATCGAACACGTCAGGCGCCTGATTCGTCCCCTTCAGACGGGCCGCGGTGTCGATCTCCTGCTTGCTGCTCGCCTCCGGCACGATCGAGGTCACCTTGATGCCGTACTTGTCGGAGAAGCGGGCGATGATCTCCTTGTAACCGACCCAGCCGCCCGGCAGGCCCACGACCGTGAGCGCGCCCTCCTTCTTGGCCGCCTCGACGAGCCTGTCCATGGTGCCGAACCCCGACTCCAGGCTGTCGGCCCGGGGGTTCAGGGGCGGCAGCGGCTTGTCCGACGACGACGGCTTCGAGCACGCCGAGGCCGCGAACAGGAGGACGGCCGCCGAGGAGATCGTCACGACGCAGGCACGTTTGGTCACGCCGCGTATGCTCCCCGCGTCGCGGCGGTCGTTCGCGGCGGCGCGCTGAGGCATTACCGAGTCGGCGTCCGCATCATGCACGCCGATTACTGGCGCGGCGATTACCGGGCGGGCGGCGCGGGCGGCACGACCTTGGCCGCGGCCAGGGTGTCCTCGGCGATCTCTACGAGGCTTCCGTCCCGTTTCCGCACGGTGAGCACCCCGTCGTGCCAGGATTCCAACACGCCGACGGCGTCCCGGTGCCCGCCGGGCACCCTGCGTCGCGTCGTCACCCGTTTGCCCACGTCGGCAGGGGTGATGGCGACCACGAGACGGGCTCCGAGCCGAGGGGCCACGACGATTGCCCCCCTCCTGTTCCGGCTAGTCGGCAGGCACCGCAATACTAGGGCTAGCAACCCGCGGTCGAGCCGTGCAACCCAGAAGGAGCCCGAGGTGACGTACGTCATCGCGCAGCCTTGCGTGGACGTCCTGGACAAGGCGTGCATCGAGGAGTGCCCCGTCGATTGCATCTACGAGGGCGAACGCATGCTCTACATCCACCCCGACGAGTGCGTGGACTGCGGTGCGTGCGAGCCGGTGTGCCCCGTAGAGGCGATTTTCTACGAAGACGACCTTCCCGAGCAGTGGAAGGACTTCTACAAGGCCAACGTCGACTTCTTCGAGGAGCTGGGCTCGCCCGGCGGCGCCTCGAAGGTCGGAAAGATCAACAAGGACCACCCGCTCGTCGCGGCGCTCCCGCCGCAGGGCGAGGACCACTGACCGACGCCTGAACCGGCGCGGTCCGTGACGACTGGGGGATTTTCTTTGCTTGTGTTGCCGGACTTCCCATGGGATCGGCTCGTGCCCTATCAGGACCTGGCGCGGGCGCATCCCGGCGGGATCGTCGACCTGTCGGTCGGCACGCCGGTCGACCCGGTGCCCCCGGTCGCCCGTGAGGCGCTCGCCGCCGCCGCCGACAGCCCCGGCTATCCCCTGACGTACGGCACGCCGCGGCTGCGTGAGGCGGCCGCGGGCTGGCTGCGGCGGCGGCACGGTGTCACGGTCGATCCCGCCGACGTGCTGCCGACCATCGGCTCCAAGGAACTGGTGGCCTGGCTGCCGACGCTGCTCGGCGTGCGGCCCGGCGAGCGCGTGGTCTTCCCCGAGCTCGCCTACCCCACGTACGACGTGGGTGCGAGGCTGGCCGGGGCCGAGCCCTACGCGACCGACGGGCTCCTCGCGCTGGGCCCCGAGCGGGTGCCCCTCGTCTGGGTGAACTCGCCGTCCAACCCCACCGGGCGCGTCCTGCCCGCCGAGCACCTGCGCAAGGTCGTCGCGTGGGCGCGCGAGCGCGGCGCGATCGTCGCGTCCGACGAGTGCTACATCGAGCTGGGCTGGGAGGACCACCCGATCTCCGTCCTCCACCCGGACGTGTGCGAGGGCTCCCACGAGAACCTGCTCGCGGTCCACTCGCTGTCGAAGCGGTCGAACTTCGCCGGATATCGCGCCGGCTTCGTCGCCGGCGACCCCCGGCTCGTACGGCGGCTGCTGGAGGTGCGCAAGCACGCCGGCATGATGATGCCCGCCCCGGTTCAGGCCGCGACGGCGGCCGTGCTCGACGACGACGCGCACGCCGACGAGCAGCGGGAGCGGTACGCCCGGCGCAGGGCGGTGCTGCGGCCCGCGCTGGAGCGGGCCGGCTGGCGGATCGAGCACTCGTCCGCCGGGCTCTACCTGTGGGCCACCGACGGCACCGGCTGCTGGGACCAGGTGCGCGCCCTGGCCGAGAGGGGCATCCTCGTCGCGCCGGGCGAGTTCTACGGCGACGCCGGGCGGGGTCACGTCCGCATCGCCATCACCGCCACGGACGAGCGCGTCGATGCGGCGGTGAGCCGCCTCCAGTAGGATCGCCCGCCATGACGACAGCGATCGTGATCGTGCTGGGCCTCGCCACGGTCGTCGTCGTGCTGGGCGCCATCGCCGCGACCCGGCGCACGCGTGCGCGCGAGCCGGTCCGCACTCCGCCCGCCGCTCCGGGGGAGTCGCCCGCGCGTGACCCCGAGGCCGATCCCGACTTCTTCGACCCCCGCACCATCAGGGTGGGCGACACCGTCTACGTGGAGGCCGCCCGCTATCGGGCCGTCGGCGCCCTGCACTGCACGATGCAGGGCGAGAAGTGGACGGAGTACCTGCTGGACGAGGGCGCCCGGCGCTACAACTGGTTGTCGGTCGAGGAACGGCCGGGCAAGGAGGGCGAGCCCCTCCACCTGGAGGTCCTGTTGTGGACCGACGTGCCGACCCAGGGCATGGTGCCGGCCAGGCACATGCTCATCGTGGACGGCCTGGAGTTCTATCCCATCGAGCGCGGCACGGCCGCCTTCCGCTCGGAGGGGACCACCGGGCTGCCCGAGCGCGGCCTGCTCGACTTCGCCGACTACCGGGCCGGCGACGGCCGCCTGCTGTCGTTCCAGCGTGTGCAGGGCGGCCAATGGGAGTCGTCCTACGCCCGGCCGCTCACTCCGGGGTCCATCCGAGTGGATCGGCTTCCCTGATCACACGGGTAGGTTCTGCTTGTGGAACGGCGCCTTACCAAACCTGTCGTGACCGTCATGGTCATCGTCGTCCTGCTGGGCGCGGCCATCTTCTACGGCGCCTATCACCTGCTGAAGCGGACCCAACCGTTCGCTCTCGGCGAACACTGCATGATCAAGACTGCCGACGGCACGCTCGACCTCGACATCGAGCAGGCCCAGGTGGCCGCGACCATCGCCGCCGTCGCTGTGCGGCGCAAGCTGCCCGAGCGCGCCCTTCAGATCGCCTACGTCACGGCGATCCAGGAGTCCAAGCTGGCCAACCTGCCGTACGGCGACCGCGACTCGGTGGGCGTCTTCCAGCAGCGGCCCTCGCAGGGCTGGGGGACGGCCGAGCAGTTGCAGGACCCGGTCTACGCGGCGCGGAAGTTCTTCGCCGCCCTGGAGAAGGTGAAGCACTACCGGACCCTGCCGCTGCACGAGGCGGCCCAGGCCGTGCAGCGCTCCGCCGACGGCTCGGCCTACGCGGAGCACGAGTACAACGCCAAGATCCTCTCGGCGGCGTTCATCGGGCGCGTGCCCCAGGCGGTGCACTGCTGGTACCCGCCGTCCGACAAGCCGGTCACGCCGCAGACCGAGGCCGCGCGCAAGCAGCTCGTGCGCGCGCTCGGCACGGACTCCGCGCCCAAGCGCGGCTGGCTGGTCGCCGCCTGGTACGTCACCCACGCGCAGAAGTACGGCCTGCGCCAGGTGCGCTTCGAGGGCGTGACCTGGACGGCCGCCAGCGGCCACGACGGCTGGCGCAAGGCCACCAAGCCCGTCGCCACCGTGCAGGTCGCGTGAGCCCGTGGATTCCCGTGGATTAAGGTCGGATGGCATGCGGCTTGACCTTGCCCAGGACGTGGGCGCGCTGACGGCGCGACTGGTGGACATCGAATCGGTGAGCGGCGCGGAGAAGGCGCTGGCCGACGCCATCGAGGAGGCGCTCGATCCGCTGCCGCACCTGACGGTGCTGCGGGACGGCGACGCGGTGGTGGCGCGGACCGACCTCGGCCGGGCCGAGCGCGTGGTGATCGCCGGGCACATCGACACGGTCCCGGTGGCGGACAACCTGCCCAGCAGGGTCGAGGACGGCGTGCTGTACGGCTGCGGGACGTCCGACATGAAGAGCGGCGTGGCCGTCCAGCTCAAGCTCTGCCTGCTGGCCGAGCCGAACCGCGACCTGACCTTCGTCTTCTACGACTGCGAGGAGATCGAGGCCGAGCGGAGCGGCCTGCTGCGGCTCACCCGCACCCATCCCGAATGGATCACGGGCGACTTCGCGGTCGTGATGGAGCCGACGGACGGGCTGATCGAGGGCGGCTGCCAGGGCACGCTGCGCGCCGAGATCACGGTGAAGGGCGTGCGCGCGCACAGCGCCCGGTCGTGGGAAGGCGTCAACGCCATCCACGGCGTCGCGCCGGTCCTGGAGACCCTCGGCCGGTACGAGGCGCGGCGCCCGCTGGTGGACGGCCTCCAGTTCCGTGAGGGGCTCAACGCGGTGGGCGTACGCGGCGGCGTGGCCGGGAACGTGATCCCGGATGAGTGCGTGGTGACCGTGAACTACCGTTTCGCCCCCGACCGCACCCTGGAGGAGGCGTTCGCCCACGTCCAGGAGGTCTTCGACGGCTTCGACGTGCGGCTCACGGACGGAGCGCCGGGCGCGCGGCCGGGGCTGACCCACCCCGTCGCCGCGGCGTTCGCCGCCGCGATCGGCGGCACGCCCCGGGCCAAGCTCGGCTGGACCGACGTCGCGCGGTTCTCGGCCCTCGGGATGCCCGCCGTCAACTGCGGCCCGGGCAATCCCGACATCGCGCACACGGCGGGGGAGAACGTGAGCCTGGCCAAGATCGTCGAGAGCGAGCGCCGGATGACGGCCTGGCTGGCCGGATAGCCCGTAGACAGAAGAAAGTGGCTTTCCTCGCCGGCCATTTGGCGGGGAAAGCCACTTTCGTCCCGAGCAGCACCCTCGTTTCTTAGACGGAGCCTCGGCGACGACCGGTTCCGTCCTTCCGAGGATCTTTTCAAGATTCTTCCGGTGCGTTTGGGGCGCGGGGCGCCGGGCAGTGCGAGCGTCTTGCACCGTTCCCGATCCCGACCGTTAGCGTGACCGTCATGAACCACACCCGACCCGAACGCCGGCAGGGTCCGTCGCTGGTCCGCGGCGGACTCGTCCCCGAATCCACCCACGACCAGCGCCTGCTCGACCGTCGCGGCCCCACCGGCTGGCTGCACGAGGATCCCTGGCGGGTCCTGCGCATCCAGTCGGAGTTCGTCGAGGGCTTCGGCGCCCTCGCCGACCTTCCTCCTGCGGTGACCGTCTTCGGCTCGGCCCGCACCGGTCCCGACAGCCCCGAGTACGAACTCGGGGTGAAGGTCGGCGCGGCGCTCGCCAAGGCGGGCTACGCGGTGATCACCGGCGGCGGCCCCGGGGTGATGGAGGCGGCCAACAAGGGCGCGCTGGAAGCCGGCGGCGTCTCGGTCGGCCTCGGCATCGAACTGCCGCACGAGCAGCGCCTCAACGACTACGTGGACCTCGGCATCGAGTTCCGCTATTTCTTCGTGCGCAAGACGATGTTCGTGAAGTACGCCAGCGGATTCGTGGCCCTGCCCGGCGGGTTCGGAACGCTCGACGAGCTGTTCGAGGCGCTGACCCTGGTGCAGACGCGGAAGGTCACCTCGTTCCCGGTGATCATGATGGGCGTCTCGTTCTGGTCGCCGCTGATCGACTGGATCCGCGACACGCTGCTGGCCACAGGGAAGGTCTCGCCGCAGGACGTCGAGCTGGTCTCGGTCACCGACGACCCCGACGAGGCCGTGCGCCTCATCGTGGAGGCCGACCGGCGCTCCGCCACTCAGTAGGGTTGCGACGTGTTCGTCTGCGTGTACTGCTCGTCCAGCCAGAAGATCGACCGCAAGTACGTCGACCTCGCCCGGGAGGTGGGCGCCGAACTGGCCCGCCGTGGCCACGGCCTCGTGAGCGGGGGCGCCATCGTCTCCTGCATGGGCGAGGTCGCCCGGGCCGTCCGCGACGGCGGCGGCCACACGGTCGGGGTGATCCCCCAGGCCCTCGTCGACGTCGAGATCGCCGACACCGACTCCGACGAGCTGATCGTCACCGCCGACATGCGTGAGCGCAAGGGGATCATGGACGCCAGGTCCGACGCGTTCCTCGTGCTTCCGGGCGGCATCGGCACCTTGGAGGAGCTGTTCGAGATCTGGACCTCCCGGGTGCTCGGCATGCACGAGCGGCCGCTGGTCGTCCTCGACCCGTGGGGCCTGTACGGGCCGCTGCGCGACCTGGTCGACGGCATGTACGAGCAGGGCTTCACGCGGCCGAACGTGTTCGACGCGATCTCGTGGGCGACCACGGTGGAGGAGGCGCTCGACATGCTGGAGCGGCCCACCCTCCACCTCAGCCCCACGGGCGAGGAACTCGGCGAGAGCTAGGAGGGCCTCTAGGCCAGGCCGCGGCGGGTCAGGGCGGGGGGCCGGCGGCCCAGCAGGGCCTCGGTCATGTCGAGTGCCTGCCGTACGTCGTGGGACGTCCGGAAGACGCTCGCGCCCGCCCAGGCGTAGGCCGCGGCGGCCGCGATCGCCTCGGTCTCGTCGCCGGGGAGCGTCACCACGACGGTGTGTCCCGCCCGGGCCAGCGCGGACGCCTCCGGCAGCGAGGCGGCCTCGACCCAGCCGGACTCGATCTCGTCGTCGGGCCCGATCACGCGCGTCATGCTTCCATGCTCGCATGCGGAAGAGTTGTGGCACGATTCGTATGTGCTGGTCGTACTCGTCATCGCCGGACTCGCCGTGATCGCCTGTGTGGTCATGGTCTCGCTTGGACACGGCGGCGAGATGGCGGAGTTCCCCCCTGACGCGCCGCCGCTCGAACTGCCCGCGGCCGGCCAGATGACTCCCGCCGATCTGATCGCGCTGCAGCTTCCGATCGGCCTCGTGGGCTACAGCACCCAGGCGGTGGACGAGACGCTGCACCGCGTCTCGGTCGCGCTCGGGGAGCGCGACACCCGCATCGCGGTGCTGGAGCAGCGCGTGACCGAGTTATCGTACGCGCGGCTGCAGGCACGCGAGGAGACGAAGCAGGCCGAAACCAGGCAGCCCGAAACGAAGCAGGCCGAAACGGCTGAAACGAAGCGGGCCGAGGACTCCGAGCGTGAGCAGGAAGTGCCTTCGGCGGCGGCCCGCGAGGGCTGGGACGGCGACCGCGCCGACGCGGAAGAGGCATGGTGACAGTGCACGACGACGGGCTGGTCCGCTGCGGATGGGCGGGCACGACGCCCGACTACGTCGCCTACCACGACGAGGAGTGGGGCCGCCCGGTCCACGGGGACGACCTCGTCTTCGAGCGGATCACCCTGGAGGCGTTCCAGTCCGGCCTGTCGTGGCTGACGATCCTGCGCAAGCGGGACAACTTCCGCAAGGCGTTCGCCGGGTTCTCGATCCCTGCGGTGGCGGCCTTCGACGAGGGCGACGTGGAGCGGCTGCTCGGCGACGCGGGCATCGTGCGCAACCGCGCCAAGATCGATGCGGCCGTGGCCAACGCCCGCGCCGCCCTTGAGGTGCCGGGCGGGCTGTCGGCGCTGGTGTGGAAGTACGCCGAGGAGCCCGGCAGGGTCCCGGCCACTCTCGCCGACGTCCCGGCCCGCACCGCCGGTTCCACGGCGCTGGCCAAGGAGCTCAAGAAGCACGGCTTCCGCTTCGTCGGCCCCACCACGGCGTACGCCCTGATGCAGGCCATCGGCCTGGTCAACGACCACGTGACCGACTGTCACGTCCGTGAGGCCGTCACCGCGCAGGTCACCGGCCTCCGAAGGTAGGGCGTTCCTTGTTGAGGAACGCCTTGGTCGCCGCCAGGTGGTCGGCGGTCGCCGCGCACTCGTCCTGAAGCTCCGCCTCCCGCTCCAGCGCCTCGGCGAGGGAGGACGACGCCGCGTGGTCCAGTGCCGCCTTGGTCGCGGCGTACGCCCGGGTGGGCCCCTGCGCGAGCCGTACGGCGAGGTCGCGGGCGGCGGACACCAGCCGGTCGGCCGGGACGACCTGCCCGACCAGGCCGAGTTCCAGGGCCTTGGCCGCGTTCACGACGTCGCCGAGCAGCAGCATCTCCCGGGCGCGCGCGGGACCCACGAGCCGTTGGAGGGTCCAGGACGCGCCGGAGTCGGGCGCGAGCCCGATCCCGGTGAACGCCATCGAGAACTTCGCGGTCTCGGCCGCCACGCGGAAGTCGCACGCGAACGCCAGCGAGGCCCCCGCCCCCGCGGCCACCCCGTTGACCGCGGCCACGACGGGCTTGCCCATCGTGGCGATGGCCAGCACGACCGGGTTGTAGTGCTCGCGCACGGTGTTCGCCAGGCCGAGGCCCCGGTCGAGGTTGTCGGCGTGCTCGCGCAGGTCCTGCCCGGCGCAGAACGCCCGGCCCGCGCCGGTCAGGAGCACGGCCCGCACCGACGCGTCGTCGGCGGCGCGCCGCACGGCCGCGAGCAGGGCGGTCTTCATCGCGACGGTCAGTGAGTTCATCGCGTCGGGGCGGTTCAGCGTGATCGTGGCGACGGCTTCGTCGACGTCATACGTCACGGTCATCTCGGGCGGCTCCATTCAGGTCGTCGATCAGGTTGCCGTCAGATTGCGCTCGACGAACGCGGCGGCGGCGGGCAGCAGCCGGGCGGCCTCCTGCTCGAAGAAGGCGCGGGCCTTCTCGCCCGGCCAGCCCGGCGGCAGCAGGTCGGCGGGCAGCCCGGGGTCGCGGAACAGGAAGTTGCGCCAGCCGTGCACCAGTCTGCTGCGGACCGCGAAGACCCGGTCATCGGGGGCGTCCTCCGGCAGCGAGCCCACCAGGTCCGCCGCACTGGCCAGCCAATCCTCGTACGCGCTGCCGATGCCGTCCAGGTCCCACGCGCGCGCGAGCAGGTCCCGCGGGTCGCCCTCGTACGCGGCGTCGAACCGGTGGCCGGGCACCCGCAGCGCGTCGAGTTCCGGCGAGGGCCGCGGGCCGATCCAGGTCGTCTCCGACAGCGGCGCGTACCCGAGGAAGGCGAGGTCGGCGCGCAGCCGCTCGCGCCGCGCCCGGTCCCTGACCGGTTCGAGCACCAGGACGTGCCAGCGGCCGGCCCACGGCGCGTCGCCCCGCCGGTAGACGCGGGCCGCCGTCTCGTCGAGTCTGCGTTCGCACTTCGGCGTGACCGCGTACCCCGGTCCCTGCGGCAGCCGTACGGGGTCGAGCCAGCCCTGCCGGACCATGCGGGATATCGCGGTCCTGACGGCCGGCGCCGCGATGTCGAGCGGCGAGAGCAGCCTCACGAGCGCGGCCACGGAGGCACGGCCGCCACGGGTGCGAAGGTGGTCCCCATAGAGATCGAAAAGCGCGGCTCGGGCGTTCACCCCACCCAGTGTGGGGTCACGTCCGGTCCGCCCACAACGCGTGGCCCGTCGCATTGATCCACTGACCGGAGCCGGGCCGTTACCTTTTTGAGCTCGGAGGCGGGATAATAGAACATCACAGAAACGTGAATACGCCGGTTACCCTCCGGGGCGGCCGACAACGCGGGAAGGGATACACGCATGGCGGCGATGAAGCCGCGGACCGGTGACGGTCCGCTGGAGGTCACCAAGGAAGGACGGGGCATCGTCATGCGGGTCCCTCTCGAAGGTGGCGGCCGACTCGTCGTGGAGCTGTCCGCGGACGAGGCCAGCGCCCTCGGTGACGCGCTTAAGAAGGTGGTCGGCTGATCCGTCAGCCGACCTGTTCGATTCACGGCCCTGGCGGCGGGTGATCCCGCCCCGGGGCCGCCCTGTTGGAGGTGGACGTGCCCATCGAGACCACGCCGGTCCTCGCCGGTCCTCACGGTAGTCAGGGTGCTCACGGTGCCGGGCCCGCGCCGGACGCCGACCTGGTGGCCGTGCCTTTCGGACCCGGGCCGACCCCGGCTCCGGCGCCCTGGCTGGAGTCTCCCGTGCCGGTGGACGCGCTGCTGGCGCACTACGAGGCCAAGGGAGAGCCCGGCGAGGTCGTGGAGGTGCCCACCGTCAGGGCCGGCGGCGTGCGGCGCGTCCTGCTGTACGGCACCGGCGACGGCTCGGCCGCCGCGCTGCGCAAGGCCGGGGCGGCCGTCGCGAGGCGGGCCAAGGGCCGGGCGTCGCTGTCGGTCGTCGTCCCCTCGGAGGGGGACGCGGCCGCTCTGGTCGAGGGCGCGCTGCTCGCGGCGTACACGTTCACCATCGGCAACGGCCGCACGAAGCCGGTCGGGGAGATCGTCTTCGTCGGCGGGGACGAGCGGGACCTGAAGCGCGGCGAGGCGGTCGCGCGGGCCACCGCGCTCGCCCGCGACCTCGTCAACACCCCCTCCTCCGTGAAGACGCCCGCCTGGCTCGCCGAGCAGGCGAAGGCGGTCGCCGCCGAGTCCGGGCTCGACGTACGCGTGTGGGAGGAGCCCGAGCTCGGCGAGTTCGGGGGCATCCGGGCGGTCGGGCAGGGATCGATCAGCCCGCCGCGCCTGGTCCAGCTCTCCTACACGCCGGAGAACCCGCGCGCCCACGTGGTGCTCGCCGGCAAGGGCATCACGTTCGACACCGGTGGCCTGTCCCTGAAGCCCACCGAGGGCATGAAGGCGATGAAGACCGACATGGCGGGCGGGGCCGCCGTCATCGCCGCGATGAGCGCGCTGGCGGCCTTCGACGCGCCGGTGCGGGTCACCGGTCTCGTGGCGTGCGCGGAGAACTCCATCTCCGGCTCGGCGCAGCGGCCCGGAGACGTCATCACCCAGTACGGCGGGCGCACGGTCGAGGTGCTGAACACCGACGCGGAGGGCCGTCTCGTGCTGGCGGACGCGCTGGCGTACGCGCACGCAGAACTGGACCCGGACGTCGTGATCGACGTCGCCACGCTGACCGGCGCGGCCAAGGTCGCGCTTGGCGTGAACCTGGGCGCGCTCTACACCACCGACGAGTCGCTGGCCGGGGACCTGATCGCCGCCGGAGAGGCCGGCGGGGAGCGGCTGTGGCGGATGCCGCTCGTCGAGGACTACCGCGCGATGCTCGACTCCGACGTGGCCGACCTGGCCAACGTCGACAAGGCGATGTCGGGCGCGGCGGGGTCGATCGCCGCCGCGCTGTTCCTGCGGGAGTTCACCGGCGGGCGGCCCTGGGCGCACCTGGACATCGCCGGGCCCGCGCGGGCCGCTTCCGACGAGGGCGAGATCACCAAGGGCGGCACCGGCTTCGGCGTCCGGCTGCTCCTGCGCTACCTCACCACCGTTTCCGCGAACGGCGTCTGACGGGCCCGATCGCAAATTCCGCCGCTGCGAACTTTCCGGCGGCTTCCGGTCTCCAACCCTCTGGAAGACACAGGAAGCCGCACAGAACGGAAAAGAACAGCGATGAAGAAGCTGCTGCTCGCCACGGCCGTCGCCGGTCTGGCCTTCGCCACCCTGGGCGCCGCCTCGGTATCGGCCTCCGCCTCCGTCTCCGCCGCGGCCTCGCCGCTCGCCACGGCGCGCATCGGCGACGGTCACGGCAACGCGCTGGCGGAGGCCACGCTGACCGACCGCAACACGATCATCATCTGCGACCGCAGCACCGACCACCGCTACGCGATGGCCAGGATCCGCTACGGCGGTCACACCTACCGCTACATGAACTTCTACAAGAACGTGGACTGCGTCGAGCAGAAGACCAGGAAGATGAACAGCGGAAAGATCGAGCTCTGGGCCTGCGTGAGCACGCCGTACAAGCTGAGGTTCGCCCGCTGCGGGGCGAAGCAGACCCTGGTGAGGGCCTACAAGATGGCCTGAGACGGAGCGGAGCGGTCCGTGGAGCGCTCCGCGGCGCCGGTCAGTCGAGCCTGACGGCGGCCAGCAGCCCGGAGCCGAGCGGCAGCATCAGGGGGCGCAGCCGCTCGTCGTTCCTGACGAGCTTGCCCAGCTCCCGGATCGCGACCGTGTCCGGGTCGCGTTGGGTGGGGTCGGCCACCTGGTCGTCGCAGAAGGCGTCGCCGAAGACGACGACCCCGCCCCGGCGCAGGAGCCGTACCGACTCGGTGAGGTAGTCGATGTACTCCTGCTTGGCCGCGTCGCAGAAGACCATGTCGTAGCCGCCGTCGGCGAGGCGGGGAAGGACGTCGAGCGCACGGCCGCCGATCAGCCGGATGCGGCTGCCGGAGAACCCCGCCTCCGCGAACGTCTGCCGAGCCATGCGCTGATGCTCCGGCTCCACGTCCACGCTCGTGAGCGTGCCGTCCGGGCGCATGCCGCGCAGCAGCCACAGGCCGGAGACCCCGCACCCGGTGCCGACCTCCACCACCGAGCGTGCGTTCACCACGGTGGCGAGGAAGCAGAGCGCCGCTCCGCACCCGGGCAGGATCGGGCGCGCCCCGACCTCGATGCCACGCCGGCGCGCGGTCCGCAGGATGTCGTCCTCCGGGACGAACTCCTCCGCGTACTCCAGGCTGGCCGGTGTCGCCATCGGCCTCTCCCTCCCCTGCTTCATCTTGGACGCAGCCTAGGGGAGTCGGACCGGAACGGGAACTCACGCCACAACGGGGACGTTGCACGCTTTGAACGGTCTTTGTTCGAGACCGCTCAGCCCGCGGTGCGCAGGAAGGGGCGAAACCAGGCACTATGGCTGTAGCGACGATCCTGCAGAGAGGAATGCCGGTGGACGAGCACGACCACCAGGCGGAGACTTCGGTGTCCGACTGGACGCCTCCCACTTGGGAGGAGGTCGTCAGAACTCATTCCGCTCGGGTCTACCGGCTGGCCTATCGGCTGACGGGCAACGTCCACGACGCCGAGGACCTCACTCAGGAGGTCTTCGTCCGGGTCTTCCGGTCCCTGTCGAGCTACACCCCGGGCACGTTCGAGGGGTGGCTGCACCGGATCACGACGAACCTCTTCCTCGACATGGCGCGGCGCAGGCAGCGCATCCGCTTCGAGGGGCTGGCGGACGACGCCGCCGAGCGGCTGCACGGCCGCGAGCCGTCCCCGGCGCAGGCGTACGACGACGCGCACCTGGAGCCCGACATCCAGGCCGCGCTCGACGCCCTGGCGCCGGAGTTCCGGGCGGCCGTGGTGCTGTGCGACATCGAGGGACTGTCCTACGAGGAGATCGCCGCGACGCTCGGCGTGAAACTCGGCACGGTGCGCAGCCGCATTCACCGCGGCCGCGCCCAACTGCGGGAGGCACTCGACCACCGGGCGCCCTCCGCGAACCGGAACGGCGATCAAACCCCCCCTTCAATCAGCAGGGAGGGACTGTGAGTCATCTTGGCGAGCGCGTCTCCGCGCTCATCGACGGCGAACTCAGTCACAACGAGCGGGAACGCGCGCTCGCGCACCTGACGTTCTGCGCGGACTGCCGCGCGGAGGTCGACGCGATGCGGGCGCTGAAGACCCGCCTGCGGTCCATGGATCCGCCCGCCATGCCGGCGGACCTCACCATGTCGCTGCTCCGCATGGCGGAGCCGGGAGGGCCGTTGCCGCCGCGAATGCGGCCCTTTCCCGACCATCCGGCCTTCGGCACCGGAAGGCTCCCCGGCATGCACGCCGCCGGGCCCATGGACAACCGGCCCCGGGGCCGGGACGAGGGACGATCGGGGCCGGGACGGCCAGGAAGGGCCAGACGCGCGGGATACGTCGCCGTGGGAATGGCCGGCGCCGCCGTCGCCCTCGGCACCATGCTCATGGCCGGAGGATCCACGGCCACCCCGAACCCGACACCCGGCCAGATGTTCGTACAGCATCCCGCCCAGAACAGGGCGCCCGTGGTGAGCGTGTCGCCCACCCCGTCACCGAGCGTCACCAGAGGGCTTTCGCGCTGATTCGAGGAATCGGCATACGATCGGACACCGTAGCCGACGTGTGCCGCTTCCCTCGTTACCGCGGCTGCCCAAGCGGATGACGCCGTGTGCGAGGAGTGACTGCCGCGATGACCGACAACACGCGTCCCTACGGCGCGTCGGACCGGCCCGAGTTCCTTCCCGCGGGCGAGGAGCCACAGGGCTCTCCGGGCGGCCCTCCGCCCTCCACCGGCCCGTACGGCATGGGCCCCGGATGGGCTCCGCCGCCGCTGTATCCCGTCGTGCCGCAGCGGGAGCCGCGCGGCCCCAACATCGCCCTGTACGCCGCCCTGGCCGTGGTCATCGCGCTCGTGGCGGCCGGGGTGGCGAGCTGGGGCACGTTCCTGCTGACGCGCCAGTCCTCCGGCATCGACCCCGGATACGCGCTGAGCACGCCGTCGAAGCAGCCCACGGCCCGGCCGCCCGAGTCCGTGGCCGGGGTGGCCGCCAAGGTCCTGCCCAGCGTGGTCTCGCTGGAGGTCAAGGGCAACAGCGAGTCCGGCACCGGATCGGGCTTCGTCATCAAGGGCGGCTACATCGTCACGAACAACCACGTGGTGGCCGTCGCGGGACAGGCCGGGGAGATCCGCATCCGCTACAACGACCGCACCTCCTCGGGGGCGCGCGTCGTCGGCCGCGACCCCAACTCCGACATCGCGGTCGTCAAGCCCGACGGGACCGTCAAGGCGCCGGAGCTGCCCCTCGGCAACTCCGACGGCGTGGTCGTCGGCGACCCGGTCATCGCGGTCGGCTCGCCCCTCGGCCTGTCCGGCACGGTGACCACCGGCATCGTCAGCTCGCTCAACCGGCCCGTCGAGGCGGGCGGCAGCACCGGGTCCGACTACGCGCTCATCAACGCGATCCAGACGGACGCCGCCATCAACCCCGGCAATTCGGGCGGCCCCCTGGTCAACGCCGCGGGCCAGGTGATCGGGGTGAACTCGGCGATCGCCACCGTCGGCGGGTCCCTGCTCGGCCAGCAGTCCGGCAGCATCGGCCTCGGCTTCGCGATCCCGGTGAACCAGGTGCGCCGGATCGCCCAGGAGCTCATCACCACCGGGACGGCCCGCACCTCCAGGATCGGCATCACGATCGACCAGAGCTACCAGGGCCAGGGGGTGCGGATCGCCACCCAGACCGCGGGCGGCGCCGTGCCGGTCACGCCGGGAGGTCCGGCCGCGAAGGCGGGCCTGCACGCCGGGGACGTCATCCTGGAGGTCGACGGCCAGCCCGTGAGCGACAGCAGGGAACTGATCGTCACCATCCGCAGCAAGGCCCCCGGCGACCAGGTGCGGATCAAGTTCCGGCACGACGGCGAGGTGCGGACGGCGACGGTCACGGTCGGCGCGGCTCCCGCCCCCAGCGCGCATCCCTCATGAAGCAGGGCGTCCCCTGTCCACAGCTTGGGGCGCGGGCATTAGTCTGATTTCAGCGTCGCACGTGCAGGAGGAGATCGCCATGTTCGGACTCGGCTGGGGGGAGGCCCTGGCGCTGGTGGTGATCGCCCTACTCGTCTTCGGACCGGAGAAGCTTCCTCAGGCAGCCTCGCAGGCGGGCCGTACGCTGCGGCAGCTCCGGCAGATGGCCAACAACGCGAAGGCCGACCTGCAGGCCAACATGGGGCCCGAGTTCGCCAACTTCGACCCGGCCGACCTCAACCCCAAGAACTTCGTGCGCAAGCACCTGCTCGACGACCTCGAGAAGGACTGGAACGACACCTCGGCGACGACGACGGCCGAGCCGGTCGCCCCCACGCCGGAACTGGGCGTGGGGGAGATCCCGCCGTACGACAACGAGGCGACCTGACCCGCTCTAGTGCTTGACCGGTGAGATGTCGAGCTTCAGGCCCTTGAGGCTGGTCGACTTCTTGCCGAGCCCGGTCGCGATCCGGCGCAGCTCGGCGGCCGCCGGGGCGTCGGGGTCGGTCAGCACGAGCGGCTTGCCCTCGTCGCCGCCCTCACGCAGCCGCATGTCGATCGGCACCTGGCCGAGCAGCGGCACGCGCGCGCCCAGCGTGCGGGTCAGCGCGTCGGCCACGGTCTGGCCGCCGCCCTCGCCGAACACCGAGATGCGCTCGTCGCAGTGCGGGCAGGGCAGCCACGCCATGTTCTCGATGACGCCCGCGATCTGCTGGTGGGTCTGGGCGGCGATCGACCCGGCGCGCTCGGCCACCTCGGCGGCGGCCTGCTGCGGGGTCGTCACGACCAGGATCTCGGCCGTGGGCAGGCGCTGGGCGACCGAGATCGCGATGTCGCCGGTGCCCGGGGGCAGGTCCATCAGCAGGACGTCGAGGTCGCCCCAGTAGACGTCGGTCAGGAACTGGTACAGCGCGCGGTCGAGCATCGGGCCGCGCCACACCACCGGCGTGTTGCCCTCGGGCTTGAACATGCCGACCGAGATGACCTTGATGTCATGCGCCACCGGCGGCATGATCATGTCCTCGACCTTGGTGGGCCGCTCGCTCACGCCGAGCATGCGCGGCACCGAGTGGCCGTAGATGTCGGCGTCCACGACGCCGACCTTCAGGCCCTGGGAGGCCATCGCGGCGGCGAGGTTCACCGTGACCGACGACTTGCCGACGCCGCCCTTGCCGCTCGCGACGGCGAACACGCGGGTCAGCGAGCCGGGCTTGGAGAAGGGGATCTCCTTCTCGGGCCCGCGGTCGCCGCGCAGCTTCGTCTGCAGTTCCTTGCGCTGCTCGGCGCTCATGACGTCCATGTCCACGTGGACGCGGGACACGCCGTCGATCCGGGATACGGCTCCGGTGACGTCGCGGGTGATGGTGTCCTTCAGCGGGCAGCCGGCGACGGTCAGGAGCACGCCAACGCGCACCACCCCGTCGGGGGAGATGTCGACGTTCTTGACCATGCCGAGCTCGGTGATCGGCCGGCGGATCTCCGGGTCGTTCACCGTCGCCAGCGCGGCCATGACCAGTTCAGGGGATGGTGCCATGAATCCATGCTATGGACTCAGCGGGAATCCTCCGAACCCGCCCCGCGTGATCTGGCCCCGGCCTCGCTCAGCTCCTCCTGCAGGCGCTGGAGCTCGGAGCGGATGTAGTCGCGCGTGGCCACCTCGCCGAGCGCGATGCGCAGGCCGGCGATCTCCCGGGTGAGGTACTCGATCTCGGCCTGGTTGCGCTCGGCCGTCACCCTGTCCTGCTCGTACTGGATGCGGTCGCGGTCGGCCTGCCGGTTCTGCGCCAGCAGGATCAGCGGCGCGGCGTACGACGCCTGGAGCGAGAGCATCAGGGTCAGGAAGATGAACGGATAGGGGTCGAACTTGTACGGCGCGAACACGTTCCACGCGAGCCACACCCCGACGAACACGGTCATGTAGACGATGAACCGCGCCGTGCCGAGGAACCGCGCGAACCGCTCGGAGAACTCGCCGAACGCCTCGGGGTCGTAGTACAGCCGCAGGCGGGGAGTCAGCTCGCGCGGCTGGTCGAGACGTTCTGTCATGGGCGTTCCCGCCAGTCCTCCGGAAGCATGTGGTCGAGCACGTCGTCGACGGTCACCGCGCCGAGCAGCCGGCACAGCTCGTCCACGACGGGGACCGCGACCAGGTTGTACGTCGCGAGGTAGGCCGCCACCTCGTGCACCGTGAGCTCGGGCCTGATCGGGTCCACCGTGATGTCTATCACGCTGCCGAGCAGCGTCGACGGCGGCTCCCGCAGCAGGCGCTGGAAGTGCGCCATCCCCAGGAAGCGCCCGGTCGGCGTCTCGCTCGGCGGGCGGGTGACGTACACCTGGGCGGCGATGGCGGGGGGCCGCTCCTCCTGGCGGATGTGCGCGAGGGCCTCGGCCACGGTCGAGGTCGGCGGGAGGATGACCGGCTCGGTCGTCATCATGCCGCCGGCGGTGAACTCGCCGTAGGTCAGCAGCCGCCGGACCGGCGCGGCCTCCTCCGGCACCATGAGCCGCAGCAGTCCCTCGGCCTGCTCGGTGGGCAGCTCCTGCAGCAGGTCGGCGGCGTCGTCCGGGCTCATCTCCTCCAGCACGTCGGCGGCGCGCTCCTGGTGCAGCCGGCTCAGCACGAGCACCTGGTCGCGCTCGGGCAGTTCCTCCAGGACGTCGGCGAGCCGGTCGTCGTCCAGGGCGGCGGCGACCTCGGCCATCCGCTTGGTGGGCAGCTCGTGCAGCATGTTCGCCATGTCGGCCGGGCGCAGCGCCTCGAAGACGGCGAGCAGGTTGGCCGCGCCCTGGTCCTTCTGGATCCCGGTGAAGCCGGTGACCTCGTCCCAGTCCACGATCAGCGTCTCGCCCCTGCGCCGCGTCCCGCGGCGCACCGCCACCTTCGTGATGAGCCAGTCGGACGGCCGGGGCTGCTCCATGGCCAGGTCCTGTACGGTCACCCGCTCGCCCTTGTACTCGACGGTGCGGTCGAGCATCTCCCCGATGGCGAGCGTCTCGGCGTCCCGGCACTCGAACCTGCGCATGTTGAGCTTGCCGGTGAAGATGAGGGCGCGGGCCTCGATGCTGGTGATCCTGGTGATCGGCAGGAAGACGCGGCGGCGTGGCTGGACCTCGACGACGAAGCCGTGGACCCTGGGGAGCAGCGGTCCCCGCAGCGAGACGACGACGTCCCGGATCCGGCCGATCTGGTCGCCGGCCGGGTCGAAGACCGCCAGCCCCGCCAGGCGGGCCACGAAGATCCGATCCACTCTGTCAGGTTACGCAAGGATGCGGACCGCTCCGGGTTATGACAGGATCAAAGCCGTTTATTGGTAATTACATGGGCAGGTGACGATGAGGGCTGTCAGCCTGGCGATCGCGGGCGTCTCGGCCTTCTGCTTCGGGTTCTCCGGACCGATGGCGAAGATCCTCGGCGTGGCGGGGCTCGCGCCGCTGGAGGCCGTGTGGGTCCGCATGGCGGGGGCCGGCGTGCTCCTGCTGGCGGTCCTGGCCGCCGTCAGGCCGCGCGCGCTGCGCATCCCCCGCGACCGCCTGCTGTTCTTCGCGGCGTACGCCGTGATCGCCGTGGCCGCCGTGCAGGCCCTGTACTTCGTGGCCATCACCCGGCTGCCGGTCGGTGTGGCGCTGCTTATCGAGTACACCTCTCCGGTGGTGGTGGTCCTGTGGGTGCGGTTCGTCCGGCGGCTGCGGCTGCCGCGCTCGGCCTACCTGGGGGCGCTGATCGCGGTCGTCGGGCTGGCGATCGTCGTGCAGGTCTGGGAGGGGCTGCGCCTCGACGCGCTCGGGCTGCTGCTCGCCCTGGTCGCCGCCGCCTGCTGCGCCGGATATTTCCTAATGAGCGATTCGTTCGGGGACGACGTGGACACGCTGGGCCTGATCGGCTGGGGCATGCTCGGCTCGGCGGTGGTCCTGCTGCCCCTCTCCCGGCCCTGGAACATCGACTGGCCGGCGTTCACCCGCGCCGTGGAGGTCTCCGGTCACACGGTGCCGGTCGCCGCGGCCGGCGTCGTGCTGGTCGTGGTGGCCACCGTGGTCGCGTACGCGACCGGGGTCACGGCCGTGCGGCGGCTGTCGGCCGCGGTCGGGGCGACGGTCGCCTCGGTGGAGGTCATCGCGGGGGCGGTGATCGCCTGGGTGCTGCTCGGAGAACGGCTGGGAGCCGCCCAGATCGCCGGAGGCGTGATCGTGCTCGCCGGGGCACTGCTGGCCCAGACCGCGACCGTACGGCTCGGCTCGGCGCACCACACCGCAGAGGTGGCCGAGACCGTACGCGTGTGAGGCTCAGGCGCGGGCTGGTTCAGGCGCTGGGTGGTTCGGGTGCGGGGGTGAGCCGTACGACGGTGGACTCCTCGGCCCAGCGGGCGGTCAGACCGGCGGCGTCGCGGGCGTTCAGGCGCTCCTTGGCCAGCGCGGCCACGGCCTCGGGGGCGGCCGCCTGGTCCGCCACCTCGGCGACGGCAGGGAAACGGACGAGTTCGGCGCCGTTGTCCTTGCTGCGCAGCACGACCTCGATCTCGCCCCGCCCGGCCGCGAGCTCGGCCAGCCCGGGCAGGGACTGCTCCCCTCCGCCGGTCACCACGTAGACCGCGCCGTCGTGCCACACGTGCCAGGCCAGCCGGACCCCGGAGGGCAGGCCGAGCCACAGCACGTTGGACTTCTTCGCGCCCTCTTCGATCACCGGGAGGTTCATGCCTCCCAGCCTATTGACCGCGCTACGGTGTGCCCATGCGCGCTCGACGTTCGTGCCTGGCGGTGCCGGGCAGCAACCCGCGTTTCCTGGACAAGGCCCAGGGCCTCGCCGCCGACGAGGTCTTCCTCGACCTGGAGGACTCCGTCGCCCCCGGTGCGAAGGACGAGGCGCGCCGCAACGTCGTCGCCGCGCTCAGGGAGGGCGACTGGACGGGGAAGACGGTCGTCGTCCGGGTCAACGACCTCACCACCCGCTGGACCTACCGGGACGTCATCGAGGTCGTCGAAGGCGCCGGCGACCGGCTCGACTGCCTCATGCTGCCGAAGGTCGGGGACGCCTCCCAGGTGGCCTGGCTCGACACCCTTCTCGGCCAGATCGAGCGGGCCACCGGCCTGCCCGAGGGCGGCATCGGCATCGAGGCGCAGATCGAGGACGCCCGGGGCCTCGTCAACGTCGACGACATCGCCGCCTCCTCGCCCCGGCTGGAGACGCTGGTCTTCGGCCCGGCCGACTTCATGGCCTCGATCGGCATGCGGACGCTCGTCGTGGGCGAGCAGCCCCCCGGGTATGGCGAAGGGGACGCCTACCACTACATCCTCATGCGCATCCTGATGGCCGCCCGCGCGCACGGCCTCCAGGCGATCGACGGGCCATACCTGCAGATCCGCGATCTGGACGGCTTCCGCCGGGTGGCCATGCGGTCGGCCGCCCTCGGGTTCGACGGCAAGTGGGTGCTCCACCCGTCGCAGGTGGAGGCGGCCAACGAGGTGTTCTCGCCGTCGCAGGAGGATTACGACCACGCCGAGCTCATCCTCGACGCGTACGAGTACTACACGACGGTCGAGAAGCGGGGCGCGGTCATGCTGGGCAACGAGATGATCGACGAGGCGTCGCGGAAGATGGCCTTGGTGGTGGCGGCCAAGGGCCGCGCCGCCGGCCTTCCCCGGTCAGGCTCCTTCACCCCGCCCAGCTGATCACCCGCGGCACGCGAAGAATGGACATATGAACGAACCACAGCCGGGCCCGGATCAGGCCGCCGGCCCGAACCAGCTGCCCGGTCCCTACCTGGCGCCCGGGCCGTACGCGGGCGGGACCGCCTGGCCGGCCGGTCCGCCGCAGCCGCTGCGACAGCCGCTGCCGCAGCCGCCGCCACACCCTGCGGCCCAGCCGCAGTGGTCGTATCCGGGGCCGTATGCGTGGGGGCCGCCCCCGCGTACCCGCTGGGACGTCCCGCCTCCGCCCGGCACCCGCTACGACCGCCTGGCCCGGACGCCGTTGCACCGCTGGTGGCGGCCGATCGTCGGCACCGTGGCGATCATCGTGGTCTTTCTGGCGCTCTCGATCCTCGTCGGCCTGGTGGCCTTCGTGGTCTCGCTCTTCACCGGCGTGCCCATGGTGCGGACGGGGACCCGGCTGTTCGCCGATCCCGTCCTCGACCTCGGATTCCAGCTGGGGGTCATCGCGCTGCTGCTGCCGCTGGTGCTCGGCGCGGCGTGGCTGTTCCAGCGAAGACCGCCGGGGTCGCTGTCGTCGGTGGCCCTGCGGCTGCGGTGGCGGTGGCTGGGGGCCTGCCTGCTGGTCGCGCTGGTGGCGGTCGTGCTCGGTCAGGCGGTCGAGGCGGGGACGCTGATGTCCGCCGGCGTGGATCCCGGATTGCGCTGGGCGGGCTGGGAGGAGTTCCTCCCGGCCATCATCGTGATCCTGCTGCTGGTGCCGTTCCAGTCGGCGGCCGAGGAGTACGCCTACCGCGGGTGGATCATCCAGGGGTTCGGGGCGTACCTGCGCACTCCGTGGCCGGCGATCCTGGTGGGCGCGGCGGCCTTCGCCGCCTCGCACGGCTACACGGGCTGGGGGATCGTCTACGTCTTCGCGTTCGGCATGCTCATGGGGTGGCTGGCGGTCCGCACCGGCGGACTGGAGGCGCCGATCGCCCTCCACGTGACCAACAACGTCGTGGCGTTCGGAGTCGTCGCGGCCTCGGGGGACATGGGAAGCGCGATGGAACAGGGCGAGGTGCCCTGGGAGGCGCTGATCGGATCGGCCGTCCAGTTCGCGGTTTTCGGCATCGGCGTGCTGATAATCGCCCGAAAGTGGGCAATTCAGACTCTCTCCCGATAAATCTCACTAGAGAGGTATGGCCCCCGCGCTTTTCCCGTGTTGCTCTGGATTCGTGATGGGGTATCACTGTGATCGCTTTGCCGTACGACAGGTGGAACGGTCCGGATTGACCTCTCCGGGGAGGAGGTACTGAGCGTGGCCTCAGGCCCCCACGAGCGCGACCGCCGGCGCGACGCAGGCGAACCCTCCTCCGTGCCTCCGCCGGAGCTGCATCACCGGCCGCCCGGCCCGTCCCCGTGGGCGCTGCCTCCGTTCGCGGCCCCGATTCCCGAGGACATGGCACCGGATGACGCGGGTGAGCCGGGGGACGACGAGGACACCCGGCCGTACCCCAGGATCGGCGACCCGGACTTAGGCGATCCCGACTTACGCGGCGACGTCTGGGCCCCGCGCCCCGGATCGGACGCGGGCGGCGGGCCGGAGCCGGACGCACGGCGCGACCGCGGGCCCAGAACAGGCCGCAGGCCGTACGCGGCGCCGTACGGGACGGGGCCGTCCGGGACGGGCGAACCGCGGCACAGCCGCTCCGGCGGACGAAGTCCCGAGGACCCCGGCGAGCCCGGCGACGCCGGCGCGACCGGCCCGCCCGGCCGCGCGGACGCCCCCACGACCTGGCATGGCGAGGGTGCCAGGTCGGCGGGGGAGACGGCACAGGAGTCCACAGCGCAGGATGAGGGCCGGCGCCGCCGGATCGTGAACCGGCCGGACAAGCTGGTCGCCTCAGGCCCGCCCCGGCGGCGGCGTGCCCAGATCCCCCGCGAGAACCCGGACGGGCCCGGCGCCCCCGAAATCGACACCCCTACGCCGGGACCGCTGCGCGAGCACGACGCCGATGAGCACGACCCCGGCGAGCGGGGGGAGCACGTGTGGGCGCACACGCCACCCGAGCCCGCCTCCCGTCACGGAGTGGGAGAGCCCTCCGGCATTCGCATGAGCCCCGAGATCCCGGTCGAGCCCGAGCACGACGACGAGCCGGTCGAGCCGGTCGAGCCGGTCGAGCGCATCGGGCGTCCGCCGGGAGGCCGCCCGGCCCGTCCCGACGTGCTCGTGGCCGTCGGCCCGTCCCGGGGGAGCGGCGGGCGCCGCCACAGGCGGGTGCTGCCGGTCCGGCGGTTCCCTCCGCGCCTCCCCCGGATGGTCGCCCCTGCGGTGATCGCCGTGGTCCTCGTCGCGGCCGCCGTGCTGGGCGTGGCCGTCGTCAGGTGGGCCGGCGGCCCGTCCACGGCCGGGCTGCGCCTCGCCGCCGGCGACGGCCAGTCGGGCGACGCGGCGTTCTCGGCGCCCGGGCTGCCGGGCAACGGCTCCAGCCAGGTGCTCAACGCGTTCGCCGCGGCGGGCGCGACGGTGGTGGCGGCGGGCAGCGACACGACGAGCCCGCTCGCACGGCCGCTGTTCCTCGTGTCCGCCGACGGCGGCGCGCACTGGCAGACGGGCCGGGTCGCCGACGCCCCGGGGTACGAGTCCTCGCCCGGGGCTGTCGGCAGGGTCGCGGGCGGCGACGGCCGCTGGCTCGCCGTCGGAACCGACGCGCCCGGCTCCGCGGGCCCGGCCGCGCGCGGCATGTGGACCTCCTCCGACGGCCGGTCCTGGACCGCGGTGGACCCCGCCCGGCTGACCGCGTTCTGGAGCCAGGACAGGATCACCGACGTGGCGCGGACCGCGACCGGCTTCCTCGCCGTGGGCGCCACGACCCTCCGTGACGGCACGGCGGGCCCGGTCGCCTGGGTGTCGCCCGACGGCGTCGGCTGGACGAGGGTGGACACCGACCAGATCGGCACCCCGGACAAGGTCAGGGCGATGCGGGCGGTGGCCGCTCGGGGCGACCGGGTGGTGGCGCTGGCCGATCCGGGCTCGGGCGACTCCATCTCGGTCGTCCTGCGCTCAGACGACGGCGGCCGCACGTGGTTGCGCACGGCCGCGGCCCTGGCGGACGTACGAGCGGAGCCCGGCGCGCTGGCCGTGACCGGGAAGGGCTTCGTGCTCGTGCCCACACGGCAGAAGTCGGACGGCGGCGAGGTCCGGGTCTACTGCTCGCCTGAGGGCGCCGACTGGACCCAGTGCGGCACGATAGGGCCGCTCGGCGCGGAGGGGACGGGCGTGCGCGGCCTGGCCGCGTCGGCGGCGGGCGTCGCGGCGGTGGCCGAGTCGGCCTGGGAACGGTACGCCGTCTACACCAGCCAGGACGGGCGCAAGTGGACCAGGAGCGCCGACCTCGGCGGGATCCCCGGGACGCTGCGCGGGCTGGCCATCACCGACGCCGGGGTGCTCGTGGCCGGCGGCGACAAGCGCGGGCCCGGCGACGTGGAGAACCTCCCCGTGCTGATCACCGCGGGGAAGGGCGAGGCGGCGCACACCGTGCCGCTCAAGGAGATCGCCGGGCTCAACCGGCTCGCCAGGGACACCGCCGACGTCGCCGCCGCCAGCGGCACGTTCGTGGCCGTGGGCGCGGCCAACGGCGACGCCGCGATCTGGACGAGCGGCAACAACGGGGCCAACTGGAAGGACGCGGCGTTCCCCGACCTGCTGGGCGGACCGGGTCGCCAGGCGCTCAGCGGCGTGGCGCACGGCCCCAGGGGATGGCTCGCCGTCGGCAGCACGACGACCGACCCGGCGGTGACCCGGCCGCTGCTGGTCACCTCGGCCGACGGGAAGAGCTGGCGGCCGGGTCCCGCCATCGAGGTGCCCGCGGGTCACTTCCTGCTCGCGCCCGGCGTGGTGGCCGCAGGGCCGAAGGGCTACGTCCTGGCGGGGGAGGACAGGTCGGCCACAGGGACGCTGCCCGCCCTGTGGTTCAGCCCCGACCTCAAGCGGTTCACCCGTTCCGCGCCGGGGAGCATGCCGGCCGGAGGGGCGGGGGTGCGCCTCTACGACGTCACGGCGACGCCCGGCGGGTTCGTGGCGGTCGGCGGGTCGGGCACCGCCGACCGTGAGACCGGGGTGGTCTGGGTCTCCACCGACGGGCTCAACTGGAACGCCCGCGGCCGGGTCCTGCCGCCGGACACCACCTCGGCCGGGCTGCGCCACGTGGTCGCCACCAAGGCCGGCGTGGTGGTGGCCGGCACCGCGATGACCGAGGACGGTCCCCGCCCGTTCTCCGCGCTGTCCACCGACGACGGCGCGAGCTGGGAGTACGGCACGCTGCCCGCCGACGCCGCCGCCTCGGTCCTCGACCTGACCGCGACCGGGCGGGGACTGGTCGCCGTCGGGTCGCACCGGTCGCCCGCGGGGGGCGGCGAGGCCGACAGCGCCGCCTGGGTGTCCGAGGACGGGGTGGACTGGTCGCGCCAGACGCTCACCCAGGACGGCCTCGGCGGCCAGGGGACGCAGTGGCTCGGGGCGGTGGCGGTCTCCGGCGACCGGGTCGTGGCCATCGGCAGGTCGGCCGGCTACGCCGACGACCATCTGACCATCTGGCGCAGCACCGTCACGGAGCGGTGATCCCGGAGACGACCCCCCATCCGGCGAGGGCGTCGGCGAGGCCGTCGGTCAGCGGGAGCCGTACGAGGTCGGACGGCGCGCACCAGCGGGCGTCGGCGGCGTCGTCCCCGGCGACCGGCACGCCCGAGGCGGTCGCCACGTAGTCGTGGATCTCGTAGGTCGCGCCGCCGGGGGCGGGCCGCAGCACGGTCCCGGCGAGCCGCACGACGGTGACGTCGAGGCCGGTCTCCTCGCGCAGCTCGCGGCGCAGCGCCTGCTCGTCGCTCTCGCCGGGCTCGACCCTGCCGCCGGGCAGCGACCACAGCCCCTCGCCGGGAGGGCGGCCCCGCCGCACGAGCAGCAGACGCCCCTCGGCGTCGGTGACGATCGCGCCCACACATCTGATGCACCGCACATCACCAAGATTACGACTAGATAACGGGCAGACTCTTGACGTACGGACGTCACGGAAGCACCGTGAATATTTGTGAGAACCGCGCCAACATGTCCGCGGTGCTTCGGGCCGCTACACGAACCGAACGTCTGGTCGAGTTCCTGGCGATGCGCCGCCCACGGGGACGTCCTGCCCTTCCAACCGCCCCGCCGGCCCTCTCAGGCCGCTCTGGAGGCCCTGTGCGAGGCGGCCAGGGTGCCCGTATGGCTCCCGTGGCCCCTGCCCTCCGGATGGCTGGTGACGGGCTTCGGCGAGGTGGGTGACGAGCGCTCCGGCATGAGGGCGAGCGTCGTCGCCCTCTCCGGCCCGTCGGTCACCCACGGTCCCGCCGACATGCTGCTCATCGCAGAGGAACCCGGCATCGGTCTCGGCGCCGCGTACGCCGGGCTGCCGGGCCCGGACCCCGGGGCGGGCTTCGACGCCGGTCCCCCGCACGCCAAGATCGACGCACGCGGCCATCCGACCGCGCTGTGGTGCGCGGGGCGGGGGGTGCCGGGAGACCGGGCCGTCTATGTGGGCGAGGCCCTCGGCAACTGGCTGTGGACGGTCGCCTGGCCGGTCGAGGCCGGCTGCTTCATCGCGCTGGCCAACCTGTCGCTGCGTGACCTGCGGGACCAGGACCAGGCGCTCGACCTGCCCTTCGGCGCCTTCTCGCCGCGCCTCGACGGGGATGTCTAGTACGGCGGGTCCGAAGCGTTGGGGATAGTAAGGTTCTGAGCCGTGACAGCGCGCATCGAACGAGTGGTGACCTCGGGCCTCGTGGACATCGAAGGCGACGAGCACAAGGTCGAGAACAACACCTGGATCGTGGGCGACGACGACGAGGTGATCGTCATCGACCCGGCGCGGGACGCCGACAAGATCCTGGAGAAGGTCGGCGACCGCGAGGTCCTCGCCGTCATCTGCACCCACGGCCTGCCCGACCACGTGGGCGCCGCGATCGAGGTGGCGGCCAGGGACGAGGCCGTGATCGCCGTCCACCCCAAGGACAAGCGCCTGTGGCGCCAGACCTGGGAGGAGACCTGGCCCGACATCGAGATGGAGGACGAGGGGCTGTTCTCCGTGGCCGACGTCGAGCTGGAGGTGCTCTCCACGCCGGGCGTCACGCCGGGCGGCGTCTCGCTCTACTGCGAGGGCCTCGGCGCGGTCTTCACCGGCAAGACCCTGCTCATGGACGGCCCCGGCAAGCTCGGCGGGGAGTACCCCGCGCTCGCCGACCAGCTCACCTCGATCGGCGAGAGGCTGTTCACGCTGCCGCACGAGACGAGGGTTCTCCCCGCGCACGGCGAGGAGGGCAGGATCGGCGACCTGGAGCCGGAGTTCGACCGCTGGCTGTCGGGGTCGCTGACCGGCGCCCAGGAGCCCGAAGCGGCGCCGCCCCTCGTGGACGGCACCGGGGCGTCCGGCATCAAGCTGAACCTCGACGAGTAGGGCCGTGGAGCAGCTCGGCCTCGACGGCATGCCGAGGCGGCTCTACACGTGCACTCCGTCGCGCCTGAACACCTGGCTCGACTGCCGGCGTCGCTACCGCTTCACCTATCTCGACCGGCCCGCGCCGCAGAAGGGGCCCCCGTGGGCGCACAACAGCGTGGGGGCCTCCGTCCACAACGCGCTGGCCGCGTGGTGGCGGGAGCCGTACGACCGGCGTACGCCGGTCATGGCGGCCGTGCTGCTCACCAACGGCTGGATCCGCGAGGGGTTCAGGGACGAGGAGCAGTCGGCCGCGTGGCGGGACCGGGCCCGCGAGATGGTCTCCTCCTACGTCGCCACGCTCGACCCCGGTGACGAGCCGGTGGGCGTCGAGCGCACCGTCGCCACGCGTACGTCGGTCATCGCCGTCTCGGGCCGCGTGGACCGGCTCGACCGGCGCGGGGACGAGCTGGTCGTGGTCGACTACAAGACCGGCCGCCGCCCGTCGACCTCCGACGACGCCCGTTCGTCGATCGCGCTGGCCGTCTACGCGATCGCCTCGTCCCGCATGATGCGCCGGGCCTGCCACCGGGTGGAGCTGCACCACCTGCCCACCGGGACGATCGCGGAGTGGGAGCACACCGACGAGTCGCTCGCCCGGCACCTGAGCCGGGCCGAGGACATCGCGACGGAGGCGGCCGACGCCGACGACGCCTACCGCGAATGGGCCCGGAACGCGGGGGAGGGCCGTGCCAAGGGCGCCGTTCCGGCCCCGCGGCGGGAGAAGGGCGCGGGGGCGCTCCCCGTGCCGGAGATCACGGTGCCGCCCGAGATCGACCGGCTGTTCCCGCCGGAACCGGGCCCCATCTGCTCCTGGTGCGACTTCCGCCGCCACTGCCCCGAGGGGCGGGCCGCCTCGCCCGACCGGCTCCCCTGGGACGGCCTGGCCGAGACGCCCGGCTCTTCCGGCCTCAGCCCCGCGCAGGGCCGGGACGGCGGCGAGGATCGACCAGCGCCCTGAGGCCCTTGCCGACGTCGTATCCGGCGCCGCCCAGGCGTTCGCGCGAGGCCCGCAGCATCGTCCTGGTGCCCTCGTCCAGCACCTGCTGGTGCAGGAAGTCGGGAATCGTGTTCATGGTCAGCCGGAAGGCCCGCAACGCCGCCGTGACCGCGATCTGGGGCACCTCGGGAAGCGTGCCGTACAGGCGGCGGGCCCAGTCGGGCAGCGTGTAGTAGCACAGGGCGCCGAACGGGAAGTAGGCCGGCTTGGCCGGGGACAGGAAGCGCATGCTCTCCGGCAGGCGCGGCCAGAGCAGGAAGCGCACGGCGGCGGCCGATTCGGGAATGACCCGCAGGACCGGCCGCATCCGGGCGAAGTAGTCGTTCATCTCGCCGACCGAGCCGGGCACGTCGTCCGCGTGAAGCCCGACGTACGTGGCGCTGCGCCGCTGCTCCGCGAGGTACTGGTCGGCCTGCCGGTCGCTGATCGGGGCGCCCGCGCGGCGGACGACCTCCAGGTAGGACGTCACCTCCGCGCAGTGGACCCACAGCAGCAGCTCGGGCTCGTCCACCCGGTGGGTCCTGCCCGTGTCGGGGTCGCGGATGCGCAGGGTCCTGTGGATCGCGCGCACCCGCCTGCCGATCTCCTCGGCCTCCTCGGGGCTGCCGTACGTCACGCGGCCCACGAAGTCCGCCGTGCGGCGCAGCCGGCCGAAGGGATCGTCCCGGAAGTTGGAGTTCTGCCACACGCCCCGCATCGCCAGCGGATGCAGGGCCTGCAGCATCAGGCCGCGGACGCCGCCCACCCACATGGTCCGGTCGACGTGGACCAGCCACGTCGCGGACTCCGGAGGCTGGGCGGTCAGGCCGCCTGTCGCGGGCATGGCGACCGGGTCATCCGTGCTGGTGCTGGAGCAGCCGGCTCTCCGCCGTGTTCCAGAATCGGGTCAGGGCCGCCGCGGTGGTCTCGGGGGCCTCGACGGCCGGCGAGTGGAGCGCCCCGGGCACCACGACGCACTCCGCGTCGAGCCTGCGGGCCATCTCCGCCTGCAGCAGCGGGGGCCAGCCGTCGTCGTGCTCGCCGTACAGGACCAGGAGGTCGAGCCCGCACCCGGCCAGTTCCGCACAGCGGTCGGGAGCGCCAAGGACCTCGTGCGCCATCGCCACGAGACCGGTGGGGTGGTTGGCGAGCAGCCGTTTGCGCAGGAACGCGACGATGTCGTCGGGGACGCCCGCCGCCAGCGCCTCGGGCTCCATCCTGTTCGACCACATGTAGTCGAGGCCGTACTCGGGAAGCTCGGCCAGCATGATCCGGCCCATGCGCTCGCGCGGCCCGACGATGCCCGCGGGCCCCGAGCTCATGAGCGTGAGCGAGGCGAGCTTGGCGGCGCCGTTCAGCGCCGTCTCCCGGGCGACGAGGCCGCCGAAGGAGTGTCCCAGCAGGTGGACGGGCTCACCCTGGCCGACCACCGCGGCGATCGCGTCGATGTCCGCGCCGAGGGCCCTGCACGAGTACGCCGACGGATCGTCCGGGCCCGGCGTCTCGTACTGCCCGCGCATGTCGACCGCGATCACCCTGCGGCCGGCCTGCGCCAGCGTCTGCAGCACGGCGATGAAGTCCTCCTTCGACCCCGTGAAACCGGGGACGAGAAGGGCAGGCCAGCGCTCGGGGACACCGCTGGACGGAAGCGCTTCGAGGGCCGCGAACGAGCCCAGCGGCGTCTCGATCTGCTCACTGCTGACACCCGGAGGAAGGGTAAGGAACCGTGGCGTGCTCACGAGGCCTCCTCCACCTCACCCCGGATCCCGGGAACCGATGGGCCGGGCCGGCCCCACGTCCTGGACCGTCTGCTGAAGGCTCGCTCACTCACGTGGCATCACGATACCCAGGGAAGATCCCGGCGACACTGCCGAAGGGACTACGAGGGTTTCGGACGGTCATTGCGCATGCCTCCTGTCCAGGTCATACCCACTGCGGGCGAAGCGGCCCTCAAAGAACGGGGGCAGGGAGAGCGCCGGTTGTCCGGTGCCCTCCCTGCCCCTGCGGTCGTGCTCATCGCCGAGTCGAGCCTGTGCCGGCCCCTCACCCCGTACGGCGGGGACGCGGCCGGGGCGGGCGGCGCCGCTGCTGGGCGCGCTCGCTCGCGGCGGACGGCGCGGGATCGTCGTCATCGGTCGCGAGGTCGGGAGACCTGAACACGATCATGAACGGACTGGCCGGGACGATCCGCTCCGGCTCCGGCTGCGGCTGCGGGGCCGGTCGCTCGGCGGGCTCGTCGGCGACCTCGGTCACGGGCGCCTCCACGGCCGGCCCCTCCACCGGGATCGCCTGGTCGGCGGTCTCGGCGGCACGGGTCCTGCGGCGCCGGGCCGGACGTTCCTCCACCTGCTCCTCGACCGCGGGCGCCGGGTCGGCGGCGCGGGTCCTGCGGCGGGTGGTCCTGCGGGTGGCCGCCGCCTCAGGCTCCGGCCCGTCACCGGTCTCCACGCCGTCCACAGCGCCCTCTACCGGGCCGTCCTTGCCGGGCCGTACGGCTGTGACGTCGGCCAGCGCGCCGGTCAGGGCCGCAGCGTTCGCGCCCCTGCGCCCACGGCGCCCCGGCGCGGCCTCGGCAGCGGTCTCCAGAGAGAGCTCCGCATCGGCATCCACAGCGGCCTCGGCAAGAGCCTCCACAGGGGCCTCCAGCGGAGCCGGCGCCTCGGTCTCTCCCGAGGGAGCCCCGACGTCCTGGAGGCGGCCTCCACGGGTCCGCCGCCGCTCGCGGGTGCGGGCGGGGCGCTCGCGGCGCTCCTCGGTGTTGTCGCGGGTGTTCTCGCGGCCGTTGTCGCGGGTGTTGTCGCGGCCGTCCCCGCGGCGGGACTTGCCGCGGGTGCGGGTGCGCCCGGTCTCCCCGAGGTCCTCGATCTCCTCGGCCTCCAGGCCCGCCCGGGAGCGCTGGGCGCGCGGCAGCACGCCCTTGGTCCCCTCGGGGATGTCGAGGTCGGCGTACAGATGCGGGGAGCTCGAATAGGTCTCGACGGGCTCGGTGAAGTCCAGCGAGAGGGCGTTGTTGATGACCTTCCAGCGGGCCAGCTCGGTCCACTCGACGAAGGTCACGGCGACGCCCGTGCGGCCCGCCCGGCCCGTGCGGCCGATCCGGTGGACGTATGCCTTCTCGTCCTGCGGGCAGTCGTAGTTGACGACGTGGGTGACGTCGTCGATGTCGATGCCGCGCGCCGCGACGTCGGTGGCCACCAGCACGTTGATCTTGCCGCTGCGGAACGCCCGCAGCGCCTGCTCGCGCTGGCCTTGGCCGAGGTCGCCGTGGACGGCCGCCACCGCGAAGCCCTTGTCCTTGAGCTGCTCGGCGACCATGTCGCAGGCCCGCTTGGTCTCGCAGAACACCATCGTGAGCCCGGCGCCCCTGCTCTGCAGCAGGCGGGCCACGATCTCGATCTTGTCCATGCGGTGCGTGCGGTAGACATGCTGCGTCGTCAGCGTGGTCGTCTCGGCCTCGGCCGTGCCGCTCTCCGCCCGGACCCGGGTCGGCTGGGTGAGGTAGCGGCGGGACAGGTTCACGATCTCGCCGGGCATGGTGGCGGAGAACAGCATGGTCTGCCGCTTCTCCGGCACCAGCCTGATGATCCGCTCGATGTCCGGAAGGAAGCCGAGGTCCAGCATGCGGTCGGCCTCGTCGAGGACGAGCATGGTGATCTGGCCGAGGTCGAGGTGCTTCTGCTTGACCAGGTCGAGCAGCCGCCCCGGCGTTCCGACGATCACGTCGACGCCGTTCTTGAGCGCCTCGATCTGCGGCTCGTACGCGCGCCCGCCGTACACGGTGAGGATGCGCGACCCCAGCTTCCCGGCGGCGAGGACCAGGTCCTCGGTCACCTGGAGGGCCAGCTCGCGGGTCGGCACGAGAACCAGGCCGCGGGGCTTCTTGCGGTTCTTCCTGGGTTTGCCGACGAGCTGGAGCATGGCGACGCCGAAGGCATAGGTCTTGCCGGTGCCGGTGCGCGCCTGTCCGATGACGTCCTGGCCGGCCAGCGCCAGCGGGAGCGCCATCTCCTGAATCGGGAATGGTGAAGTGATGCCCTCGGTCTCGAGCGCATCAGCGATCTCTGGGATGACTCCCAGGTCTCGGAACGTCGTTGTCAGCGTGGCCTGCCTCAATCAGTGCGAAGGCGGCCCTCCGGGACAGCCGGCCGGCAGAGCCTCCCCGGTCCGGGTCCTCGCGGACAGTCGCGCCCTCGTCGTGAATCAGCGACCGCGGCATCCAGTGGTTCCTGGGGGTCCGGGGATGGCCCCGGATCGACACAGGGATCGATACGGTGATCGACACCGTACTGATCCACGCAGTGCGGTCGCACTTCCACGAAGCAGTCTACTCGATACCACAACACGGAACCGATTTCTGCGTCTTCTCGCTAAAAGCTCTTGCTGTGCCGGAGGGGAAGCCGCCGGGAAGCGGGTGACGAGCGGGGCGCCGGCGAGGCGGCGCGGGAGCCGTACGCTGCACCCATGAGTGATTCCTCTCCCGGGACCGTGGACCTGCTCGGTGTCCTCGCGTACGCCGAGCTCACCGCCTTCCTCCGGCTGGCCGAGGACGCCGCACTGCTGGCTCCGACGCTGAACGACAGGGCCGCCCTCGGGGACGTGGCCGCGACCGAGTACGGGCACTTCCGGGTGCTGCGGGACCGGCTGGCCTCGCTCGGCGTCGATCCTGAGGAGGCCATGGCCCCCTTCGTGGAGGCGATCGACGCCTGGCACGCCCAGACGAGGCCGAAGGACTGGTACGAGGCGCTCATCAAGGCGTATGTCGGCGTGGGGATCGCGGGCGACTTCTACCGCGAGGCGGCGCGCCGCACCGATCCCTCGATCAGCGCCCTGGTGGACGAGGTGCTGACTGACGAGAGTCGTGGGGAGTTCGCGGTGGAGCGGGTGCGTGCCGCGCTGGACGCCGACCCGCGGCTGTGCGGCCGTCTCGCGCTGTGGGCGCGCCGCATGGTCGGCGAGGCGCTGAGCCAGGGGCAGCGGCTCGCCGCCGTCCGGCCGCAGCTCGCCGCCCTGCTGGTGGGCGAGGAGGGCGAGAACCTGGCGGAGGTCGGGCGGATGTTCGCCAGGCTGACCGAGGAGCACGGCAAGCGGATGGCCGCCCTCGGCCTCACGCCCGGTCCGTGATCTTCATGGCTTCGGGCGGGGACGTCGATGCGGCGCTTCGCGCCCTCGATCCCCGCTGACCTGGCGCGAATCCTGAAACGGCGGTGATCGGGAGGGCCGGGAGCCCGCCCCGGACACCGGCCGGTCAGGCGTTCATGGGTCGCGCACGTGCCAAACGGATGTACGGTGCGAGCATGAGGGCCTCGCGCCGCTACGGCACTTCCTTGACGAGATGTGGGCCGAACACCTGGACTCCGCGTGCGGTGTTGCGGAGAGGAAGCGCGGGCTGTCCGACGATCAGCGGGAGGCGGGATCCCCATCACGCGGATCTGACCCGTCGCCCCCGCGGATGCGGTTACCGACGCACCTGACCGCGGGCCGATCACCTCAGCGCGCCGATCACGGTCGGCCGCCGGGGCGGCGCGCGTGGTGGGCGCGCGCCGCCGGCCGGCCGGTGACGATGGCGGAGGCGCTTTAGAGCGTCCCGCCGAAGCCGACGGGGCGCGACTGGTCCTCGCCGATCTCGACGAAGCCGAGCGAGTCCACGGGGACGACCACTCGGCGGCCCTTCGTGTCGGTGAGCGAGAAGACGCCCTTGTCGGAGGCGAGCGCCTTGCGGAGCTCCTCCTCGATCTCCTCGGCCGACAGGTCGGTCTCCACGACGAGCTCACGGTGCACCGACTGCACGCCGATCTTTATTTCCATCGGGCTCCCCTTTCGCGAGGGCTGTTCCCTGTCCATCGTCGTCGCCTCGGGGAGCGGTCAGCTCCGTGATCGCGTGAAGCGAACAGGATTCCGGTCAGCCGGTGCGCGGGAAACCGCTGATGCCGCGCCAGGCCAGGCGCGCCATCAGCTGGGTCGCCGCCTCCTTGGGGATCGAGCCGTGGCTGCTCAGCCAGTAGCGCGCGCTCACCTCGGCCATGCCGACCAGGCCCACGCCGAGCAGGTGCGCCTCGTCGCTTGAGCAGCCGGTGTCCTCCTGGATCACCCGGCTGATCGCCTCGGCGCTCTCGTGCAGCGAACGCTCCATCCGCTGCCGTACGGGCGCGACGTTGCGCAGGTCGGACTCGAAGACGAGCCGGAACGCCTCGCCCTGGCTGGAGACGAAGTCGAAGAAGGCGCCGATGGCGGCCTGCACCCGCTGCTTGTTGTCGGTGGTGGACTCGAGCGCCTGCCGGCATCGGGTCACCATGTCGTCGACGTGCAGGTCGAGCAGCGCGAGGTACAGCTCCAGCTTGCCCGGGAAGTGCTGGTAGAGCACAGGCTTGCTCACACCGGCCCGCTCGGCGATCTCGTCCATCGCCGCCGCGTGGTAGCCGTTCTCCACGAACACTTCCTGTGCCGCGCTCAGCAACTGGCGGCGGCGGGCCATCCGGGGTAGCCGGGTGCCCCGGGGCTTGGCGTCCGGGGTAGCGGTCACGGCAGTCTCCTTGCAAGATGCGCATCGGGGGCTCCCGCCCCGCGGCCTCATCCTACGTGTCGGTAATCCGGATCAGCGATAGTCGTCGTCGTCGAGGTCGACCGTACGCTCCTGCTCGGCCACGTCGGCCGGGTCGGCGTCGAACGGAACGCGCTCGGGCCAGCGCCTGTCGTCGGCGACCTTGACGAGCTGGTGCTGCTCGACCGCGTCGGCCTCCGGGGCCTCGATCGAGATCTCCTCGACCACCTCGTCGAGGGGGTCCATCTCGGGCATCTGCTTGTCCTTCCGTTCGAAGGTCGGCTGCGACAGGTCCCACACTACGGCCAGGGTGGCGGCCGGGCTAAGCGGTGAGGGGTGCGAACAGGTCGCCGTGTTCCGCCACGCGCCGCAGCACGTCAGACGCGGTGAACACCAGCTGGTCCGGGCTGTCGCACGCCTCGACCTCCTCCCACAGCAGGGGAGTGGACGCGGTCGGCCGCTCGGCGGCGCGCAGGGAGTAGGGCGCGATCGTCGTCTTGGCCGGGTTGTTCTGGCTCCAGTCGATGAAGACCTTGCCCGGCCGCTCCTTCTTCGCCATCACGCTCGTCACGAACGGATGCTCGGCCTGCATCCGCCGGGCGAGCGCCTTGGCGTAGTCGGAGGTGCCCGGGCCCCGGTCCCAGGGGACGTAGAGCTGCATGCCCTTCTGGCCGCTGGTCTTGGGGTGGCTGTCCAGGCCGTCGTCGGCCAGGGCCTGGCGCAGCAGGACGGCGACCCGGCAGCAGTCGACGATCGTGGCGGGGGCGCCGGGATCGAGGTCGAAGACGAGGGTGTCCGGCGGCTGCGGCTCGCCGTCCTTGGCCACCCGCCACATGGGCACGTGGATCTCCAGGGCGGCCAGGTTGGCGTAGTAGACCAGGGTCGGCAGGTCCTCCACGACCGCGAAGTCGATCTCCTCGCGGTTCTTGGTGCTGCCCGGTGCGGGCAGGGTCACCGTACGGACCCAGTCGGGCGTGTGCTCGGGGACGTTCTTCTCGAAGAAGAACTGGCCGTCGACGCCGTTCGGGTAGCGCTTGACCGTGAGCGGGCGCCCCTTCAGGTGCGGCAGCAGGACCGGTGCGATCCGGGTGTAGTAGTCGATCACCTCGGCCTTGGTGAACGCGGCGTCGGGATAGAGAACCTTGTCCAGGTTGGTCAGGACAAGCAGGCGGCCCTCCACCTTCACCCGCACCTTATCCGTCATCGCTGCTCCTCCCGCCGCACCTCCGCGGGGATCTTGTCGGCGCGCACGCCCCGCCACACGGGGGTGCGCAGCCGTCCGTCGCGCGTCCACATCGTGAACGCCACCTCGCCGACCACTTCGGGCCTGACCCACCGGGCGTTCCTGGAGATCTCCCTGGGAAGCCCGCCAGAGAAGGGGCTCTGCCCGATCTCGAGCGGCTCAATCAGGCGGAGGACGTCGCCGAGCATCGCGTCGGTGAACCCGGTGCCCACGTGGCCGACGAAGAGGAACTCGGCCGGGGAGGCCCTGGCGTACATGCCGAGCAGGAGCGAGCCGACGCCGCCCGCGCGGCGCCCCTTGCCCGGCCGCCAGCCGCCGACGACCACCTCGGCGGTGCGCAGGTTCTTGACCTTGATCCACCACTCGGCCCTGCGCCCCGGCCGGTAGGGCGAGTCGAGGCGTTTTGCGACCACGCCCTCCAGCCCCTGTCGCCTGGTCGCCTCCAGCACCGCCGGTTCGCAGGGAAGGTACGGCGGCGCGCCCAGGCCGAGCGAGTCGAGCAGCGCCCGCCGGTCCGCGTACGGTAGGTCGAGCAAGGTGTGACCGTCGAGATGGAGCAGGTCGAAGGGCACATAGGAGACCGGCAGCCGGCCGAGCAGGTGGGCCCCGGCGGGATCGGTGATGTGCATGCGTCTTTGCAGCCGGGCGAAGCTGGGCCGGCCCTCGGGGTCGAAGGCCACCACCTCGCCGTCGACGACCGCCCTGCGCCCGGCCAGCGGGGCCATGGCGGCGGAGATCTCGGGATACCGGGAGGTGAAGTCGGCGCCGTGCCGCCCGCTGACCCGCACGCCGCCGTCGACGTACGCGAGCGCGCGGATGCCGTCCCACTTCACCTCCAGCGCGTACGCCCCAGGATCGGAGGGGATTTCTCCTGGAATGGCAAGCATCGGCTCGATCGGATACGGCACCGCCATAGTGGGTACCTGCCCATGAGGTAACTCCCTTGAATCCCACCATGGCGTTGTTCGAACACAGAGACGAGAATGTGGCTATGCGCAGCATCTGGAAAGGCGCGATCTCGTTCGGTCTTGTCACCATCCCGGTGAAGCTCTACTCGGCGACCGAGCAGAAGGACGTCACGTTCCACCAGGTGCACCGGGAGGACGGCGGAAGGATCAAATACAAGAGGGTCTGCTCGGTCGACGGCGAAGAGGTGCCCTACTCCGACATCGCGAAGGGGTACGAGCTCGCGACCGGCGAGATGGTCGTGCTGACCGACGAGGACTTCGCCGACCTGCCGCTGACCACCTCCCGCAGGATCGACGTGCTGCAGTTCACCCCCGCGGACCAGATCGACCCCATCTACTTCGCCAAGTCCTACTACCTGGAGCCGGACGGGCAGGGCGCCAAGCCGTACGTGCTGTTGCGGGACGCCCTGGAGCGGTCGGGACAGGTGGCGGTCGTGAAGGTCGCCCTGCGGCAGCGCGAGTCGCTGGCCGCGCTCCGGGTCCGCGACGGCGTCTTCGTGCTGGAGACCATGCTCTGGCCGGACGAGATCCGCGAGGCCGACTTCGGGTTCCTGGAGGAGGACGTCGACGTGCGGCCCCAGGAACTGAAGATGGCCGAGTCCCTGATCGACACGATGGTGGCGGACTTCGATCCCGCGGAGTACAAGGACGCCTACCGTGAGGCGCTGCAGGAGGTCATCGAGGCGAAGGTGGCGGGCAAGGAGGTCGTCGCCCCCGAGGCGCCCGCCGAGGCCGGGCCGGCCGTCGACCTCATGGCCGCGCTGCGGGCCAGTGTCGAGGCGGCCAAGCGGGAGCGTCAGGGTCCCGCCGCGGCCGCCAAGTCGCCCGGCAGAGCCGCCAAGGCCAAGGCCGCCGCCTCGGGGAAGGCCACATCTGACGGTGCGGACGAGGAGGAGAAGGCGCCGAAGAAGCGGAAGACCCGCCGCTCCGCCTGAGCCCGCCAGGTCTGTTCGGATCTCTTCTGTTCGGATCTCTCCAGAGGAGCCCCGGCGGCAATGCCGCCGGGGCTTTCTTCACGGTACGGAAGTGGGCGATCCGTACAGGGCCGCAAGCTCTCGGCCGCCCGTTCGCCGCCGCCCGATCGCCACGGAGATGGCGGAGGCGTGATCAGGGCGGGCCCGGACACCGCGGCTTCGCGCCGACGGCCCCGTACGACTGGGTGTCATCCGTCAGTCGTCGTCGTCGCCGTCGATCTCGAGGACGGCGTCACCGGATGCGTGTGCCTCGACGGGCCGGATGACCTTCTTCTCCTTCTTGAACTTAAGGACGCGGAACTCGTTACGGTTGACGGCCGTGTTACGGCAACCGCGTCCGCGACGTCCGCAGTGACCCGGGCCGTGGCCCCAGTTGCTGCTGATGGTCGGGGTGCCAGGGGTGGCTGCGTGGGCCGTGGTGGCGCTCAGGGCGAGCGCGCCGCCGGTGATTGCCGTGCTGACCGCCAGACCGGTGATGACGTTCCGGAATTTGGGCATTGAGGTCCTCCTCGAAGGATGGAGTGCCCGAGTGCGACATTCCCGGTGACTGTCGGAAATGTCCGGGTGATGTCCTGTATGTCCGGTCATCGCCCGTGGCGTCTTAATTGCCGATGTGGCCTGCCGACAAACTCGGCCGGAGGGGATTTGGGCTCGCGTTGTGGTGCGATGCCCCGGGATAGGCGACCGCTGACCTGATCGACGTTCACGTCTGACGTGCCCATGCGGAATCGGGGGTACGTTCCCCGCCGCGGTGGTCCTCAATCCCCGTTCTCGTTCGCTTCGGCCAGTGAGAGCCGGTTCGCCGAGGACGGTGCCGTGCGGTGACGGTGGCGGGATCGGGCGCGCAAAGGTCAGGGCTCCGGCGAGGATCTCGCCGGAGCCCTTGTCTCATGCCATCCGATGGACGGTGTTTTCAGGCCTCCTGCCGCTCGGCGCGCGGATGCGCTGGAAACACCTGGCTGCACTCACCGGCGCCGTCGTCCCCGGCCGATGGAAGGATTCGCAGGCGATCCCGCCCACTGGCTCCCGTCACCCGACCGGACGGCGCGGTGTCGCGCGAGGCGTCAGGCCTCGCGGATCAGACGTCGTTGTTGTGGTTGTTGTCGTTCTTGTTGCGGTGATCGCGGTCGTTGCGGTTCCACCAGTCGTTGTTGTTGTGGTCCCACCAGTTCTGGTCGGCCCACCAGTTGTTGTTGAGCCAGTTGAAGTCCTTGTCGTCCTTCTCCTGGAAACCGAAGGCGACATCCTTGGCGACGAGACCGAAGGCGTCGTGCTCAGACTTGTCGTCCTTGTAGAGGTTCTGGCCCCACCAGTTGTTGGTGTCCCACCAGTTGTTCTGGTTGCGGTCGTTGATGTTGTGGTCGCGGTCGTTGCGCTCCCGGTCGTTGTTCGGGAAGAACGCGCGCGGAGAGAAGTCGTTCCCCTTCTTGTTGTCCTGGGCGATGCCGCCCGTGCTGTCGTCGACGCCGTTGGCCGCGCCGTCCTTGACGATGGGGCGGTCCTCCTTCTTGAAGAAGAAGGGGTTGTCGTCGGCGCTGGCGGCCGTGGCGCCCATGGCGACGGCCCCGCCGACGGCCACGGTGCTGAGCGCGAGCCCTGCGAAGATCTTCTTGAGGTTGGGCATTATGGTTCCTCCCTGACAGGATTCAATTTCGAATTGCCCTGCGTCTGTCGGCATTTCCCGTCCGCCTGCTGTGGACGGGAATTCCTTCGTGGCCCTTATTGAGCCTTGCTTCCGACGCTAGTTGTGATTTCCTGCCGGGCGGTCCGACAAACTGACGTCTGCTGCTTTTAGTTAATGATTAGCTGCGTATAGGCTTGATTCGATGGATAATGCGCCTTATGTAGTGATAGGTACGATTTGCCCCCCCTGATGCGGCCGCCGTTCTGACGCTCGGCGAGCGGAGGCGCCGGCTTACCCGTATCGCGATGTGGTGGGGCTGGCCGGTGAGGCATGGGAGCGGCTGCGACCGCGGGCGGGGAAATGCGCGGAGGGAAGCGAGCGGCGGCGATGGCCGCGGTCGGGGAAAGAGCAGGGCTCCGGCGGAACCTTCCCGCCGGAGCCCTTGGTTGTCACTGTAGGAGGATTGACGGCCGTTCCCGTTCAGACTGCCGTCGCTCGGTGAGCGAGCGGCCGGCCGGTCGAGGAACGTGTCTCTGCACTCAACGGCGCCAGTCCCTGTGCCGGGGTCGGAAACCTGGTGGGAGGTTCTCCGGACCCGTCACCTTCTCGGAACGGCGCGATCGTCTCGCAGGAGCCGCTGGACCTGCCTTCTCAGTTCACGCGGTCGTTGTTGTTGTGGTTCCACCAGTTGTTGTCGTTGTTGTTCCACCAGTTGTTGTTGTTCCACCAGTTGTTGTTGAACCAGGTGTTGTCCTTGTTCGTCTTGTCCTGGAAGCCGATCGCGACGTCCTTGGCGACGAGCCCGAAGCCGGAGAAGTCGTCCCGCTTGTCGGAGAACGCCCCCTGGTTCCAGAAGTTCTGGTTGTTCCACCAGCAGTTGTCGTCGTTCTTGTTGAAGTTCTGGTTACGGTCGTTCCGCTCGTTGTTGTTGTTGTTGTTCGGGTTGAAGAAGACAGGGAAGACGTTCTCCCGATCACCGCGCTCGCCGATACCCCGGTTGCCCTGGGCGATGCCGCCCGTGCTGTCGTCGACGCCGTTTGCCAGGCCGTCCCGGACGATGGGACGGTCCACGTCGCCCGTCCTGGTCGCGGCGCCGGCGGCGCCGGCGCCCATCGCGAGCGCGCCGCCGACGGCAGCGGTGCTGAGCGCGAGACCAGCGATGATCTGGTGGAGCTTGGACATGCGTGTCCCCCTTGACAGGATTCAGATCCCTGAATTTGTTTAGGCCATTTCTGAGAGAAATGTCCTTCGGGCTCTTAATTGAGCCCTAACTTCCTGTGCTGTCATGATTTCCAGCGAGGTGGTCCGACAAACGGCCATCTAAGCCTTTTGATCACTAGTTAGAGTCTTATGAACGGACTTAGAAGTATTAGGAGAGAAATGTCTCGATTGCCCGATTTATGCCAGGGGTGTTCCCGTCGGAGCTCGGCCGTGAGACGGAAACGGAGGCGATGGCCCGAGGGCCTGTGGGGTTGTGAGCGTCGTCCGCCTGTGTGCCGCTGCCGCACGGATGGGGGGCCTGGCCGGCCGGGCGGGGAGTGGCGCCCTGGAGGGTCCCGCGCCGTCCGGGGCCTGCGCGTGAATCCGTCGCTTCGGGCTCCGTGCCTGGGCCCGCCGTACGGGGGAAAAAGTCAGGGCTCCGGCGAGGAGTCTCGCCGGAGCCCTTGTCTCTGCTGGATCGAACGGCCGTTCCCGGAGCGGGGATTGCTCACGGAGCTTTCGACGCCACGGGAACGTGACTGCGCCTTAGGGCGCCGTTCTCCTGTCAAGGCGGTGGAGGACGGTGCGGCCGGCCGTTTCCGTCATCCCTTCACCTGTCAGGATTCCGAGCGGCGCGGTCGTCTCGCGGGCCGTTGCCGGCCCCGCCTTTCTCAGTTGCAGAAGTTGTTGTTGTTGTTGTTCCAGTTGTTGCAGTTGTTGTTGTTCCACCAGTTGTTGTTCTGCCACCAGCCGTTGTTGGCCCACTTGCTGTCGCGGTTGGTCTTGTCGCTGAAGGCGATCGTGGCGCAGGGGCCGACGATGGCGAAGTTGGAGTCGCTGTCCAGGTTGTCGCAGAACGCGCTCTGGTTCCAGAAGCTCTGGTTGTTCCACCAGTTGTTGTTCTGGTTGTTGTTGCACCAGTTGTTGTTGTTGCAGTTGTTGTTGTTGCCGCAGTTGCCGCAGTTGTTGTTGTTGTTGTTGTTCAGGCCGATGGGACAGAAGTTGTTGTTCTGGGGCGGCATGCCGCCGAGACCGAAGAAGCCGTCTCCACAGTCGGCGCTCGCGGCTGTGGCGCCCATGGCGATCGCGCCACCGGCGATCGCGGTGCCGAGTGCGAGTCCGGCGAGAACGTTCTTGAACTTGGGCATTGCTGTCCCCCTTGAAAGGATTGGAATTCCCCGCATCCTCCGATATTTCTCACTTGGAGATTCGAGAGAAATATCTCTATGGCCCCCCGTGGGCCGGGTTCCTGCGATACGTTGATGTCCGGCGGCATCACCCGACAAACGCGCCTCTATGGCTTTTGATCAGCTATTAGCAGGCTATGGAACGAATTGGAGACAAAAGGGGCGACTTGTCCCATAATGTCCGATTCCAATGGGAAGGTGCCGGGTGCGCGGAAGCGGCGGCGCGGGCATGGCCACGCGGGCGTGGTGGCAGGCCGGCGGAAGGAAACAGCCGAGAGGCGGGCGCTTTCGCGTAGGGCGTTCGAGGGGGCGTTCCGAGGGGCGCTTCGAGGGGCGCTTCGTAGAGGGCATGGAGCGAGCCGCGGCGGGGGAGACGGCTCCAGCGGCGGTGGCCCCCGTGCGGACTCGGGAAACGCGACTGAGGCTCCCGTCCGCGGCGGGGTGGGGCGGCGCGACCCTGAAGGTCGGCGGCTGAGGGAAGGCGGCTGGAGGCAACCGGGCCTGGATGACGAACCCTGGGGTGGGCGCGGCGAAGAGCGGTCGAAGTGGGGGCGAAGAAGAGTGCCCGTGCTCACGATGGGCGTGGAACTTCATCCCAGGTGAGCACGGGCACGTTCATCCGGCGCCCGGGCCTACGGCCCGAGGCTCAGCGCGACCGGTCAGCGCGGCCGCGTTGTGGACGCTGCGAATCAGGGGACGGCGTCGTAGGACGGCCGACGGTAGTCGTCCCGCTTGTAGTCGTCCTTCTTCTTCTCCTCTTCCTTCTTCTTGATGTCGGCGTCGACGTCGATGTCGACATCCTTGGTCTTGGCCTTCGGGTTGATCTCGGTGGCCGTGTTCGTGCGCGGGTCGGCCTGCGAGTCCTGGTCCTGCCGCGGCTGGTTGTGCATCTGGTTGTAGTCGCTGGTGTTGGTGTACGGGATGGTGGAGTTCTGCGACCACTGGGCGTTCCACGGAACCGCGGCGGAGCCGTTCGACGACTTCTGGAACGGCGTGAGAACGAGCGTGAAGTCACGCAGCAGGAACTGGCTCTGGTTCTCCGACTGACGAGCGTGCTGCCACTCGTGGTTCTTGTTCTTGTTCTTGTTCTTGTTCTTGTTACGGCCCTTCTGCCCCTGGGCCTGCCGGTTGGTGTTGTAGTTGCGGTTGTAGCTCGGCCGGACGTAGCGGACGCCGCCGGACGGAGCGGGAACGTACCCGCCCATGACGGTCGCTGCGCTCGCCGTGCCGGCGGTGGCGCCGCCGAGCGCGATGGCCGCGCCGCTCAGCGCGGTGCCGAGGGCGAGAAGCCCGGCGATGTTCTTCAACGCGGACATTTGGGTGTTTCTCCTCTGAATATCGCGACCCCAGCCCGGTCCGATGAGGGACCAGGGCGGGTGGTAGTGGGTTCGGCGCCGTCGTGTGTGACGCGGCGCGATGCGTTCGCCTGGCACCGGCGGTCCTCTCCTCGAACACGCCGCCGGTGCTCTGCTCTCTCAACTGCTTGCTCGACCGCGGACGGAGCGGCGGACGGGCGTGCCCGCCGCTCCGTCACTCGCGTGTGTCTTGCGTCGCTCGCGGGCCGCGGCTCAGATGAGGCCGCGGGTCACGAGCACGGGTGGCCTTCGGCTGCCGCGCCACCCGCCGTGGCCGGGACGTTCACCGAGGCCGCTCGTGCGGAACCGGTCAGGGCACGATCTCCGGCCGGTAGTCGCGGTCGTAGTCCCTCTTCTCCTTCTCGATCTTCTTCTCCTTCTCCACGTCCACGTCGATGTCCGCGTCGATGTCCTTCTTCTTGATGCGCGGGTTGACCTCGGTGGCCGTGTTCGTCTTCGGCTGGGCCTGCGCGTCCTGGTCCTGACGCGGGTTGTTGAACTGGTCGCTGTAGCTGTTCGTGCGGGTGTACGGGTAGGACTGCGTGTTTCCGTACTGCCAGTTGTACGGAAGCGCCCGCGCGTCGGTGTCCGTCTTCTGGAACGGCGTGAGGACGAGCGTGAAGTCACGCAGCAGGAACTGGTTCTGAGCCTGGTTCTGCCGCTCGTGCTGCCACTGCTTCGTCTTGTTCTTGTTCTTGTTCTTGTTGCCGTTCAGACCCTTGTTCTTCTGCCGCTGCGCGTTCCGGTTGCGGTTGTAGTTCGCGTAGGGGTAGTAGCCACCGCCGCCCACGTAGCCGCCCATGACGGTCGCGGCGTTCGCGCTGGTGGCGGCGACAGCCGTACCCAGGGTCACGGCACCGCCGGTGAGCGCGGCGCTGATCGCGAGGATCCCGACCAGGTTGTTGAACTTGGGCATTTCATGTCCTCCTTGAAGGATTGTTGCCCCGACACTCCGGCGTTTTCCAAGTCGTTCGGAAAATGCCCTTACTGATGATCCTTGGTGGATCATCCCTGCATTGTCTTGTTTTCCTCACCGTCCGAGCGACAAACGGCGATCAGCGGCTTTTGCCATTCACTTATCGCTTTATTGGCATCGTTGGCACCGATAGGTCACTTTGGTCCGAATTGCGATTCGTATCCGCATTTCGAAATGTCCGAATAAGGGTGATATTGCCCCTATGTCGCCCCTTGTTGATCGGGGCGAACCCGGATGATCGATCCCGCGCCGCCGGGGTAGCGGGAGTGCCCGCCGAGGTGGCGTACGGGCAGGGTTATGGTCGAGAAACGCGAGGCGAACAGGGGAGGACGCGTGGGTGTCGAGCCGATTCCAGCGTGGCCCGGCCGGCTCATCGACGTGGGGGACGCGCGCATCCACGTGCGGACGACCCCGGAGGGGCCACCGGAGACCGCGATATTCGTGCACGGCCTGGCGGGCTCGGGGACCAACTGGACCGACCTGATGGGCGAGCTCGCCGGCGAGGTGCGGGGGGTCGCCGTCGACCTGCCGGGAGCCGGACATTCCCCGGAGCCCGCGGACGGCGACTATTCGGTTCCCGCCCACGCCAGGGCGGTGGTCCGGCTCGTCGAAGCGCTGGGGGAGGGGCCGGTGCACCTGTTCGGCAACTCCATGGGCGGCGCGGTCTCGGTGCGGGTCGCGGCGACGAGGCCCGACCTCGTCAGGTCGCTGACGCTGGTCTCGCCGGCGCTGCCCGACCTGCTGCCGAGGTACGGCCCGGCCAGGATCGCCATGTCGGCCGCGCCACGCCTGGGTGAGCTGGCCGTCCGCTGGCTCAGCGCGCTGCCGCCGGAGCGGCGCGTCCAGGCGACGCTCAGCATGTGTTACGCCGACGCCGGGCGGGTCCACCCGGAGCGGTTGCACGAGGCGATCGAGGAACTGCGCCGCCGCGACGGCCTGCCGCACGCGGGGGCGGCGATGGTCGGCTGCGCCCGCGCGATCGTGCGCGAGTACTTCCGCGTGGGCCCCGACAACCTCTGGCGGCAGGCCGAACGGGTCTGCGCGCCCACCCTCGTCGTGTACGGGCTGCGCGACCGGCTGGTCCACGCCCGCATGGCGCACCGGGCCGGACGGGTCTTCCGTGACGTGCGGCTGGTCACGCTTCCGCACGCCGGTCACGTGGCGCAGATGGAGTATCCCGAGCTCGTGGCCCGGGAGGCGCGCCGCCTGCTGGCCTACACGAGGACGTCCCTGCGCCGAACAGCGTGATTGGGGAATGCGGGGCCACCCCGGTTAAGTTGTGAGAAGAGCTTGTGTTGGGCCCATGGAGCCGAGCGCGACCATTGGCACGAAAACGGGACACGGAAAGCAGGAGTGGGACTGTGTCGTTGCCACCGCTGGTAGAGCCGGCAGCAGAGCTGACGGTTGACGAGGTGCGCCGCTACTCGCGCCATCTGATCATCCCCGACGTCGGTATGGCCGGTCAGAAGCGTCTCAAGAACGCCAAGGTGCTGTGTGTGGGCGCGGGCGGCCTGGGCTCTCCCGCGCTGCTGTACCTGGCCGCGGCCGGGGTCGGGACGCTCGGCATCGTCGACTTCGACGTCGTGGACGAGTCGAACCTGCAGCGCCAGGTGATCCACGGGCAGTCGGACGTGGGCCGCCTCAAGGCCGAGTCGGCCGCCGCGAGCGTGCGGGAGATCAACCCGCTGGTCAACGTCATCATCCACAACGTCGCTCTCACGACCGACAACGTGATGGACATCTTCTCCGGCTACGACCTCATCGTGGACGGCACGGACAACTTCGCCACGCGCTACATGGTCAACGACGCGGCCGTGCTGCTCGGCAAGCCGTACGTGTGGGGGTCCATCTACCGGTTCGACGGCCAGGCGAGCGTCTTCTGGGCCGAGCACGGCCCGTGCTACCGCTGCCTCTACCCCGAGCCCCCGCCGCCGGGCATGGTCCCGAGCTGCGCCGAGGGCGGCGTGCTCGGCGTGCTGTGCGCCTCGATCGGCTCCGTCCAGGTGAACGAGGCCATCAAGGTCATCACCGGCATCGGCGAGCCGCTCGTCGGCCGCCTGATGATCTACGACGCGCTCGAGATGAAGTATCGCGACGTCAAGGTCCGCAAGGACCCCGAGTGCCCGCTGTGCGGCAAGAACCCCTCGATCACCGAGCTGATCGACTACGAGGCGTTCTGCGGCACGCTCTCCGACGAGGCGCAGCAGGCCGCCGCGGGCAGCACGATCACCGCGGGCGAGCTCGAGGCGATGCGCGAGCGGGGCGATGACATCATGATCATCGACGTTCGCGAGCCGAACGAGTACGAGATCGTCAACATCCCCGGCGCCGTGCTGATCCCCAAGGGCGAGTTCCTCAACGGCTCGGCCCTGGAGAAGCTGCCGCAGGACAAGAAGATCGTGCTGCACTGCAAGTCGGGCGCCCGCTCGGCCGAGGTGCTCGCGGTCCTCAAGAACGCCGGCTTCTCCGACGCCGTCCACGTGGGCGGCGGCGTGCTGAGCTGGATCAAGACGGTCGACCCCAGCCTGCCGACCTACTGATCCGCGACGACACGACGACGGCCGCCGCCTCAGGACGAGGCGGCGGCCGTCGCCGTTCACGGCTGGACGCGTTCGTCCGGCACCACGGTGAGGCCGCTGGGCGCGACGATGCGCTGCAGGTTCTCGACGTACGCGGCGAATGCCGCCCGTCCCTGGTCCGTGAGCTTGAACCACGTCTTGGGCCGCTTGCCCACGTATCCCTTGCGCACGGCGACGTAGCCGGCGCTCTCCAGTGCGCTGCCGTGCTTGGACAGGACGGAGTCGCTGACGCCGACGGTGTCGCGGACGAACCCGAACTCCGCCTCCTCGGCCGCCGCGAGCAGCGAGACGATCTGCAAGCGGGCCGGCGCGTGGATGACCGGATCGAGCTCCATCACGAGCGGCTCTCGATCCCCCGGGCGAGCAACGCGGAGATCCGGCGCCCGACGAAGGGCCCGGTCACGAGCTGGAACACCGTCATGGCGAGGCCGCCGTACGTCCGGGCGTAGGCCACCTCGGCCGCGTCCAGCCGGAAGGCGAGGGCCAGGCAGATCACGATGCTCAGGAAGAGCCAGAGCGCGAAGAGCGCCATGGCGTCCAGGCGAATCAGGCTGCGGTGAGTCGTCATGGCACGCGTCCGGACGAAGACGGCGACCAGCGCGCCCAAGGCGGCGAACAGCAGGACACCTGTGATCACCGTCACCGGAACGGGTGTGCCCGGCTCGGTGACGAACTGCACACCGGTCACGAACAGCCCGACGGCGACGACGTACCAGGTCGGGAACCAGGGCTGCGATCTGACCGCCTTCGCCTGCGTCTGCCGGATCGTCGCCAGGCTCCGCGCCGCTTCCTCGGGGTTCATGGGGGGCTCCTCTCCAGACTCTTTCCAATTTGGAAAGTACTTTTCACTTTCCGAAGCGTCAAGTACTTTCCGGGGGCATTTGTGGGGATGGCGGGCGGTAGGTCGCGTTAAGGTCACTGGAGGAGGGAGGCCGCGACGGGAACGGAGGCGCAGTGGGCGAGACACGGACCTGGCCGGCCGTGGCCGTGGCCTCCGCGATCACCCTCGTCTGCGCGATCGTCGGCGGGATCGCGGCCAGCGCCGCCGTGGCCGAGCTGACGAGAGGACCGAGCGCCGCGGAGCTGCGCGAGGCGCAGGCGGCCGAGACGGCGCTGCGGTGGGAGCGCTGGCCGGCCGGCCGGATCTTCCCCGCCACCCTGGTCTACACGAGCGAGCAGGGCGGGCGTGAGCTGGCACGGCGGGTGGGCATCTCCTCGCGCACCGACTGCCGCGGCGCCGTCGACACGGCCATCGCCGGCCAGATGACGGCGGCCGGCTGCCGGGCGATCCTGCGGGCCACCTATCTCGACGCCCTGCAGGGCGTCGTGGTGACGATCGGCGTGGCGGCCTTCCCCGACGAGCTCAGGGCGCGCTCGGCCATCCCCATCTTCCCCGGCGGCGGGGCGGCCGCCCCCGGGCTGCGCGCCCTCGCGTTTCCCGGCACCGTGACCGACCGCTTCACCGCGAGCGGGCGCCAGTCGCTGACCCTGCGTACGGCCGGGCCGTACCTCGTGATGACGACGGCGGGGCAGGTCGACGGCCGCCCGGCCCGCGCGCTCGGGGAGCAGCGGGAGACCATGTTCTCGTTCACGGCGGATCTGGCCGAGGAGGTCGGCGCGATCCTCACCGCGCCGGCGTCCCCGGACTGCACCGCCAAGGAGTGGCGGTGCTGACCGCGCTGCGCCGCGGGGTCCTCGCGGCGTCCGCCGCCACGCTCGCCCTGTCGGGCGGCGCGTTCCTCGTTCCCGGCCCGGCCAGGGCCGACGACGTACGGCTCAGCCAGCAGGACGTGCTGCGCACGCTCGACGTCGACGACGCCTGGCGGCTGACGAAGGGCAGGGGCGTGACCGTCGCGGTGCTCGACTCGGGTGTCGACCCCGATCACCACGACCTCGCCGGATCGGTCGTCACCGGACGGGACTTCACGGCCGGGGCCAACCCGCGCGGGGTGCAGCCGGTGCGCCTGCACGGCACGTACATGGCCTCGCTCATCGCCGGGCACGGGCACGGTCCCGGCGGGGCCGACGGCATCATCGGCATCGCGCCGGAGGCCAGGGTGCTGTCCGTGCGGGTGATCCTCGAAGACGAGGAGCCCGGGTTCCGCACGTTCAACTCCGACGCGCGGTACGAGGCCGTGGTCGCGAAGGGCATCCGCTACGCCGTGGACCACGGCGCCGAGGTCATCAACCTGTCGCTGTCGAAGGACATGCCGACGAAGGACGAGCGTACGGCGATCAGGTATGCGATCTCCAAGGGCGTCGTCCTCGTCGCCGCGGCGGGCAACGACGGCGCGGGCAAGCGGACCGCGCCGTACTCCTATCCGGCGGCGATCCCCGGCGTGATCTCGGTGGCGGCCGTCACGTCCACGCTGCGCCGGGCCTCGTTCTCCAACCGCAACTCCTCGGTGATGGTGGCCGCGCCGGGCGTCGACGTCCTCGGGGCCGGTCCCGGCGACGAGTACTGGGTCGGCCGGGGGACCTCCCAGGCGACCGCGCTCGTCTCCGGCGTCGCCGCGCTGATCAAGTCGCGTTATCCCCGCATGTCGCCCGCCCTCGTCGCGCAGGCGCTCACGTCGTCGCCGGCCAGGAAGGGGCCGTACAACACCGGCACCGGGTTCGGCGTGGTCAACGCGTACCGGGCGCTGAGCGTCGCGGCCACCCTCGCCCGCCACCGCGCCACGGCGTCGGGGGCGGGCGTGCAGAGCCCCTCGCGTCCGGTCCGCTCGGCCGCGAACGACCAGGACCCGATCGTGGTCGTACGGCGCGACACGGGGGCGATCCTCCTCGACGGAGCCATCGCGCTCGGCGCCTTCGCGGGCTCCGGCGCGGGTGTGGCCGTCCTGCTCGTGCTCACCCGGCGGGCACGCAGGCGACAGCAGCAGGAGGAAGACGACGCGCTGCCGCCGGCTCCTTGGCCGACGGGCCTGCCGACGTAGCATCGAGGTATGCCGCCCGAGCAGTCCCGCATCCCGCAGACGGCGCGTACGTCGTCCGGCCTCCGGCGGGCGGGTCCGCGGGCACTGCCGCTCGGCGCGTCCGCCCGTCGCGCCCGCGCGCGGCCCTGGACGGCGTCGAGGGGACGGGCCGCCGCCGCCCGGGCGGCCAGGGAGCGGGCCGAACTCGAGCGCGGCATCCGCTTCCGCTCGCTCTATCTGACGATCATGGGTGTCGTCCTCGCCGTCGCCGCGGTGAACGTGCTGCTGGGGTCGGTCGGGCTGATCCACGAGAACAGGTCCAGGCCGCTCACCGACGCCGAGCGCGCCCGCTACGTGGCCGAGGACGTGGCCCGGAGGTGGCGCGCGTGGCCCGCCGGCATGGTCTTCCCCGAGGAGCTTCCTTACACGGCGCTCGGCCGTGCCCAGCAGTACGCGCGCAGGGTGGGCATCGCCCCCGAGGCGGCGTGCGCCGCGGCGGTCGACTCGCCGGTGGCGTCGGTGCTGCGCAAGCACGGCTGCCAGGCCGTGCTGCGCGCGACCTACGTCGACCAGACCTCGACGTTCGCCGTCACCGTGGGCGTCGCCGTGCTGCCGAGCGAGCAGGCCCGCGCCGACGCGGCGGGCGAACTGCCCGTGGACGACCGGGTGGGCGTACGGCCCGTGGCCTTCCCCGGCACGGTCACCGACACCTTCGGCGCGGCCCAGCGCCAGCGCACGGGATGGGTGGGCGCCGGGCCGTACATCGTCTTCTCCGCTGTGGGGTACACCGACGGAAGGACTCGTGCCTCCGTCCCCCTGGAGGAACAGGTGAACAGCGAGATGTGGCCCGTGGCCGAGACCGTGGCCGGGCGCATCGCGCGCGCCCTCGGAGAGCCCCCCGACGTGCCTCGCTGTACCCAGGGGAACGTGTGCTGAGGCCGGCCTTCCTCTGCGCGGCGCTCACGGCCGTCCTCCTGGGGACCGGACCGGCGGTCGCGGCGGCGCCGGCGCCCGGCGGCGAGGACTCGCGGTGGGCGCTCGACGCCGTCAACGCCGCCGCCGCCTGGAAGGTCAGCAGGGGCGCGGGCGTGACCGTCGCGCTGCTCGGGAGCGGGCAGCCCGACGCCGGCGTGCCCGAGTTGAGCGGCCGGGTCGAGCGCGGGCCGGACATGACGGGCGCGATGTTCGGCGATGACACGGTGCGGCCGGGCGACGACGTGACCGCGCTGGCCTCGGCGATCGCCGGGAGCGGGCGCGGCGGGGGGACGTCCGGGATCGCGCCGGAGGCGCGGGTGCTGTCCCTCCCCGTGGTCCGGAGCCGTCCCGGGGGCGGTTCCGCCGAGCCGCAGGGCCCGGCGGGAGGGACACCCGCGGAGACACAGGACAGTCCGCTCGCGCGCGGCATCCGCTACGCGACCGGCCGGGGCGCCAAGGTCATCTGCCTGCCCGTCCCCGCGTACGCCGTGGACCGCGTGGAGCGGGACGCCATCTCCTTCGCGCTGGCGAGGGGCGTGGTGGTCGTCGCGGCCGTGGGGGACGCCGGCCGGTCGCCGTACGCCCGGCAGAACGGCACCTCCTACTGGGCGTTCCCCGCGGGCTATCCCGGGGTGGTGGGCGTCGCCGCCGTCGACCGCAAGGGCGCCAAGACGCCGGGCAGCAGTGACAACCTCTCGGTCCTGGTCGCCGCGCCGGGGGATCGCGTGCCCGTCACCCTCGCCGGGGGCCGCCGGGGGGCCGTGTCGGGGACCGGTGTGGCCAGCGCGCTCGTCGCGGGCACTATCGCACTAATAAAGGCGAAATATCCGGATTTGCCGCCGGAATTGGTGTCACGCGCTTTGACGGCGACCTCCCGTCCTCATCCGTCCGCGGGTTATGACGACAAAATCGGATTCGGCGTCGTGGACGCGGCGGCGGCCCTGCGGAAGGCCGCGGAGCTGACCGGATACGGCCACGCGTCCTCGGTGCAGGACGACGCGCATTTCGGCAAGGGGCCGGTCTCGCAGGGACCCGCGCGCCCGGGGCCGGATCCGGTTAGGCTCTGGATCTACGGCGTCGCCGTCGCCCTCGGGCTCGGCGGTTTCTGTGCCGCGGCCGTCGCGCTGCGCCGCCGGTGAATCAGATGCCGCCGGTGATCACATGTTGGCCGCCGTTCTGCAGCATTTCGGACGCGGTCTTCCCGATGTTCGTCTTTCCGGTGACAAAGCCGGGTCAAATTTCGCTAGGGTCGCGGCTCATGGGGTACGAGCTGCGCGTAGAGCGGGATGCACCGCTCGCCTACGCCGAACTCGCGAGCGTTTCGGCGCGGGCCGGATTCGAGCTGCGCGGGTCGCACGAGGCGGGCGAGATCGTCGCGCGCCACGGCGACTCCGTGCACCAGATCGCGACCTGGTCGGGACGGCTCTCCGGCCAGCCCGGGTCCGACTGGCAGGTCGCCCAGCTGGCACTTCTCACCGATCTCATGGGGGCCCGGCTCGTGGGTGAGGACGGAGAGGCGTACGGCATCAGGAACGGCGTCGTGGAGCAGATCAACGGATCGTCCACCTACGAGTTCGGCAAGCTCGAAGAGATCATCGCGGCCGGGCCGACCGAGTGGAGCGCTTGAGCGACGACCGCGGCCAGCCGCCGCCGTACGCGGAGCGGGTGCTCGACCTGGTCGAGCGGATCCCGCCCGGCACGGTGATGTCGTACGGCGACGTCGCCGAGTATCTCGGCGAGGGCGGCCCACGGCAGGTCGGCCGGGTGATGTCGCTGTGGGGCGGAGCCGTGCCGTGGTGGCGGGTGATCCACGCCGACGGCACCCCGGCGCCCGGTCTCGAGGCCGAATGCCTGGCCCGGTGGCGCGAGGAGGGCACCCCGCTCCGCGGCGCGCGGGCCGACATGCGCACGGCTCGCTGGGACGGCCGGGACCGGCCGTCGCGGTGATCACCGTAGCCCGTTCCCGGCCCTGACTTGGGGGCTGACAAGCCGCGCCCCGGGCGGTCGGACCGGCGCCCTCCCCCCCGGCGTAGTGCCGCTCGTCACCCGGTGCCACAGGGGTGTCACCCGCTGATTCACAGGAAATCCACAGGCTTCCGCGAGTCAGGTCTGGCAGTGTTCTGAGGGCATTACCATTTTCTGAACACAGGTCTGGCGAAGGGTGGTGCCTCCCGAATGACACCCGCACCCACGAGCGACGCCGTCGCTGAACGACTGCGGGCTGTCCAGGAGCTTTACGACCGAGGCGAGCCGATCGACGCGCTGGTCGCGCTCGTGCGCGCGGAGGGGCTCAGCCCCGCGCAGCGCCGGGAGGTCGACCGTGAGGCGATCGTCGGTCCCCTGGGTCTGCGCCTCGACGCCGCAGCCAAGCGCGGGCCCGCCCGCCGCCGCCAGACCATCGACGCGCTCCGGCCCTACCTCGCGGAGGTCGACCCGAAGGTCAAGCGGGAGCTGCCGGTCGGGCGCCGGGTCGCCTGTCACCTGATCGAGACGCAGGACCCGGGCGAGCTCGCCGAGAGCGACGCGCTGGCCAAGCTCGCCGCCGCCGCGGCCGAGCCCTCCCGCCGGGTGCGGCGGGGCCTGCGGTGGTACGCCGACCTGCCGGTGGAGGTCGGCGACCCCTCGCTGCTGCGCCTGCGGGCGGCCGACCTCGTGCCGGTCACGCAGATCGACGACATCACCTGGGTGGGCAACCGCCTGAGGGTGACCGGGCACGCCTACATCGCGGGCCTGTCGGTCCGCAGCGGGCGGTTCAACCGCGCCACCGTCGTGCTGCACGGCCCCCGCTGGCTGCCCCGGGTCACGATGAAGACCCGCAGGACCTATCGCCCCGAGGCCACCCACGCGGCCCGCGAACCCGGATGCAACTACGACTGGGCGGGCTTCACGGCCGAGCTGCACCCGTTCGCCCTGCGGTGGCGCGCCGGGGTGCGGGCCCTGGTGCGCGGCACGAAGCGGGTGCTGCGCCGCCGCCACACCGTCCAGGACACCACCACCTGGCGGGCCGAGATCGTGATCTGGAGCCGCGCCGCCCGTGCCAAGGGCGTGCTGCGCGGTCCGGTTATCGGCCGCACCGAGCGCCCGGCCGGTTTGCAGGTGCGCCCACGCTGGTGGGTGCGGCCCGTGTGGACCTCCGACAAGGCGCTGCAGGTGGTCTACCAGCCGACCCGCGCCCAGCTCACCGGTGTGCGGCTGAACGGCGACAACATCGAGCTCACCGGCTTCCTGCCGGGCCGGCCCGTCACCAAGGGCAAGGCCCGTGTCGGCGGTCACCGCATGTCGGCCGACTTCGCCCCGGTCGAGGGCGGCAGCCGCTTCTCGCTGTCGCTCGGGGTCGGCACCCTGCTCAACGCGGAGTCCCGGCGGCTGTGGGTCGAGCCCAAGGGAGACCCGGCCGCGGCCGTCATGCTGGAGGGCGCGGAGGAGACCCGCCTCCTGCTCGGCGAGCGCGAGATCACGGTGCAGGGCGACCGGCGCGACCGGGTCGTCATCTCCGGTCACAAGATCCTGCCCGTGATCACCTCGGCCGAGTGGCGCGACGAGTCGATCACGCTCACCGGCCGCTACCCCGACCCCGACCAGGGCCCGCGCGACCTCGTGCTGCGGCACCGGGGCGGGCTCACCATCCGTGTGCCGCTCGAGCGCGACGGCGAGCGCTTCACCGTACGGCTGTCGCCCGGCGCGATGCCGCGCTTCGGATCGGCCGTGCCGCTGGCCGAGGGCACCTGGAACGTCTCGGTGGCCCCGCCCGGCAGGTACGGCCCCGCCATGGTGCCCGTCCGGTTCGACCACGCGGGCCTCGACGCGCTGGACGAGAGCCCCCGGCTCATCGGGGGCCGGGTCTACCGGTTCGTCGCCACCCGCTACGACGTGCCCGTGCTGGTGGCGGCCGAGGACCGGCCCGGCGACGAGCGGAGCGCGGCGGGAGTGTGGGCGCTCAGCCGCACCTTCTACCCCGCCGAGCGCGCCCGGCCGCTGCGCGAGGCCACCGTCTACGTCTCCTTCGACGGCCGCGCCTACTCCGACAACCCGCGTGCCGTCTACGAGGAGCGGATGCGGCGCGGCGACGAGGGCGAGCACATCTGGGTCGTCAGGGACGGCGCGTTCGTCCCGCCGGGCTCGCGCGAGCTGGGGCTCGGCGACGGCGTGGTGCCCACGGTCGTCCGCGAGGGCAGCCGGGAGCACTACGAGGCGCTGGCCCGCGCCCGCTACATCGTGTCCAACGGCTTCATGCCGCAGTGGTTCCGCACCCGTGAGGACCAGGTGTGCGTGCAGACCTGGCACGGCACGCCGGTCAAGCACATCGGCCGCGACCAGGCCCACATGAAGCGCGAGCCCCGGCCCCCGGTGTGGCACCGCCAGGCCGTGGAGGTCCGCGGCTGGGACCTGCTGCTGTCGCAGAGCCCGTGGGCGTCGTCCGTCCTGCGCAAGGCCTTCGGTTACGAGGGCGAGATCCTGGAGTCGGGCTACCCGCGCAACGACGTCCTCGTCTCCGGCGAACGCGACGCGCTGGCGGCGGAGATCCGGCGCCGGATCGGCATCCCCGAGGGCAAGCGGGTCGTCCTGTACGCGCCGACCTACCGCGACTACGACCGCAGGAACGCCACGGTCAAGCTCGACCTGGCGGACGCGAAGCGGGCGCTCGGCGCCGACCACGTCGTGCTGGTCCGCGGCCACATGATGCAGGCCTTCCCGCACGTGAACGCGCACGACGGCTTCGCGATCGACGTGACGACCTACCCCGACACCGCCGATCTGCTGCTGATCGCCGACGTGCTCGTCACCGACTACTCGTCGGTGATGTTCGACTTCGTGGCGACCGGGCGGCCGGTCGTGCTGTTCACGCCGGACCTGGCCAAGTATCGCTCGTCCCGTGGGCTGTACCTCGACCTGGAGTCCCAGCGCCCGGGGCCGCGCCTGGAGACCTCGCCCGAGGTCGTGGAGGTCCTGCGGAACATCGACGCCGTAACCGCCAAGCTGACCGACCGTTACGCGGCCTTCACGCGGACCTACGCGCCGCACGACAACGGCAAGGCCACCGCACGGGTCATCGATCGCGTCTTCACGTCCTGACCGGCACCGAGAACGTCGCGGATCGTGAGGCAGGGGTGTCGGACGGACGAGGTTCGCAGGGGACGAGACCAGGTATGCGGCCATACGGGCGGATGATCGTGCTGGCCGCGCTGGTTCTTCTCGTGGACCAGGCCTCCAAGTTCTGGGCGACCTCCGCGCTTTCGGACGGTGAGAGCATCACGGTGATCCCGCGGCTGCTCCGGTTGCGGTTGTTGCTGAACCCTGGTGCCGCCTTTTCGACCGGCACAGGGGTGACGTGGGTGTTCACCCTGGTGACGGCCGCCGCGGTCGCCGGCATCCTTTACGTCGGGCGGCGGCTGCGCTCGACGGCCTGGACCTTCGTGCTGGGTGCGTTGCTCGGGGGCGCCACATCCCATCTGCTCGACCGCCTCTTCCGCCCGCCCGCCTTCGCCCAGGGCCATGTCGTGGACTTCATCGACTACGGCGGCCTGTTCGTCGGCAACGTCGCCGACATCGCTCTCGTGGGGGGCTGCGCCTTCCTCCTGCTGCTGAGCCTGCGCGATGTCCCCCTCGGAGGCGTGCCCGACAAGGGACGTCCATCCGCGTAGGCGGACCCCGACGCCTGGCGGAATCCCGTCGGCATGTGTCGCCAATGCCTCTGGGAGGGCGTGCCGTCGGCTGGTTGGCTTTCTGACGCGGGTTCGCCGTCGCCATCCGCGGTGCCGGCCGTCTGCTCGCGCCATCGAGAGCCATTCCAGAAAGCCGCACGATGATGAGTCTTGTCATGCCGATCCTGATCGGCCTCGCCTACGCCGTGCTGATGTCGTTGATCCCCGAGCCGCACCGCCGTCGCTTCAACGCGATCATGGTGGGCGGAGCGGGGGCCGCCTATCTCAGCGGCGGGGGCCTCGGCGGCTGGGAGTTCCCCTTCACCGCCCTCGTCGCGTACTGCGCCTACCGCGGCCTGGAGTCGTGGACGTTCATCGGGATCGCCTGGCTGCTGCACACCGGATGGGACATCCTCCATCACCTCAAGGGCAGCCCGATCATCCCCTTCGCCCACGACTCGTCCTTCGGCTGCGCCATCTGCGATCCCGTCATCGCCCTGTGGTGCTTCTGGGGCGGTCCCTCGCTCATCGGCCTCGTCCGGACCCGAGTCACCCGGCCGCACACCCCGGATGGGGTTTCCTCCTAGCGGACCTCAGGCCTGGTTCGTCGGCAGCACGACGACCTGACGGAGGTTGACGTGCTTGGCCCGGCTGACCGCGTACGCGATCAGGTCGGCGATCTCCTCGGCGGTCATGGGCGTGATGACCTGGAACATGCCGGCCAGTTGCGCCCCGAGCTCCGGGCTGTCGACGTGGTCGCCCAGCTCCGTCGCCGTCAGGCCCGGCTCGATGTTGGTCACCCGCACGCCGCGCGGGCCGAACTCCGCGCGCAGGTTCGCGGACAGGTGGGTCAGGGCGGCCTTGGTCGCCCCGTAGACGGCATAGCCGGGGAAGACGAGGTGGGAGCCGATCGACGAGATGTTGACGAGGTCGGCCGTCCGGCCCTCTTCGGCCGCCGCGAGCAGGTCGGCGGTGAAGGCCCGCGTGATCCGCAGGGCGCCCGCGACGTTCGTGTCGAGCATCCGCGTCCACTCGTCGATGCGGCCGTCGTCGATCGGGTTGGGCAGCATCACGCCCGCGGCGTTGACCACCAGGTCCACAGGCCCGAGCTCGGCGTGGACACGGTCCACGGCGGCGGCCACACTGTCGTCCCGGGTGACGTCGGCGGTCACGGCCAGCGCGGTGCCGCCGTCCGCGGCGATCTTCCGGACCAGGTCCTCCAGCCGGTCGGCGCGGCGGGCGAGCAGCGCGACCTTCGCGCCGGAAGCGGCCAGCAGCCGCGCCGTCGCCTCTCCCATGCCGCTGGCGGCCCCGGTGACAACGGCGACGCGTCCGGCCAGGTTCTCGTAGCTCATCGTGACTCCTTCGCGTTCGAGCTTGACGAGAGCCACTCTGGCCGGGCGGGCCGGCTCCACCCAGCGCACGCCTTTTACTGGTAACCGCAGTACTAGGCTTGGGCCCCATGGATGGTGATCTGGGACGGTTCCTGCGCTCTCGCCGGGCCCGGATCCGCCCCGAGGACGCCGGGCTCCCCGCACATGGGCGGCGGCGTGTCAGCGGGTTGCGGCGCGAGGAGGTCGCGCTGCTCGCGGGCATGAGCGTCGAGTACTACATCCGCCTGGAGCAGCAGCGCGTACGCAACGTCTCCGACGAGGTGCTCGACGCGGTCGCCCGGGTGCTGCGCATGGACGGCACAGAGCGGGCGCACCTGCGCCGCCTTCTCCGCCCGCCGGACGACCGGCGGGCTCCCAGCGCCCGCATCCGGCCCGGGGTGCGGATGCTCCTGGACGCGGCCGACTCCCTGCCGGCGTGCGTCCTGGGGCCGCGGATGGACGTGCTCGCCTGGAACGCCCTCTCCGACCGGATCAACGGGTTCTCGGCCATGCCCGAGGGCGAGCGCAACATGGCCCGCCAGACGTTCCTGACTCCGCGGGCGCGCTCGTTCTACCGCGACTGGCTGGCCGTGGCCGCCGAGACCATCGCCCACCTGCGCCTGTACGCAGGGAGGCACCCCGACGACCCACTGCTGGGCCCGCTCGTCGCCGACCTGTCCGCCGACCCCGACTTCGCCCGCCTGTGGGAGGAGCACCGGGTCGCCGAGAAGACCTTCGGTACGAAGCTGCTGCGGCACCCGGAGCTCGGCGACCTGGACTTCGCGTACGAGACCCTGGCCCTGCCCGGCGACCCCGACCTGCTGGTCGTCATGTACACCGCCGATCCGGCCTCCCCCACCGGCCGCGTACTGGCCCGCCTTTGGCAGGACCATCGCGGCGACCTGGACAAGCCGGACGTACGGGTGACGACCGCCGGCTGATTCACCCGACCAGGACATGGAGTGGGCATTCGGGCACGATCTGTCCCAGTGATCTGGTGGAATGCTGTGTTGTGAGTGGTCAGAACTACCGGCTGGTGCGTCGCGGGGGCGTGGGACGCCGCGCGGCTCCCGTGCTGGACGAACATCAGCGCGCCGTCGTCGAGCACGAGAGCGGGCCCCTGCTCGTGCTCGCCGGACCGGGCACCGGCAAGACCACCACGATCGTCGAGACCGTCGTCGACCGGGTCGAGCGCCGCGGCGTGGACCCCGAGCGTGTGCTCGTCCTCACCTTCAGCCGCAAGGCGGCCGGTGAACTGCGCGAGCGGATCACCGCCCGGATGCGCAGGACCACCAGGACCCCGCTCGCCCTCACCTTCCACAGTTACGCGTACGCGCTGCTGCGCCGTGAGGCGGTGCTGGCCGGTGAGCCGCCGCCGCGCCTGCTCACCGGTCCCGAGCAGTTGCTGGAGATCCGGCGGCTGCTGCACGGCGAGCTGGAGGACGGCGCGCGGCACTGGCCTCCGGACATGCGCGAGCTGCTCAAGACCCGGGGGTTCGCCGAGGAGCTGCGCGACTTCCTGTCCCGTGCGGCCGAGCGCGGTCTGTACGGCGACGCGCTGGTGCAGCTCGGCCGCGAGCACGGCAGGCCCGACTGGGAGGCCGCCGGGCTGTTCTCCTACCGCTACCAGGACCGCTTCGACCTCGATCCGGTGCCCGCGCTGGACTACTCGGAGCTGATCCGCGAGGCGGCCGGCCTGCTGGCCGACGGCGAGGTGCGGCGGCGCGAGCGGGACGCGTACGACCTGGTGCTCGTCGACGAATACCAGGACACCGACCCGGCGCAGGAGTTCCTGCTCAGGCAGCTCGCGGGAGACGGCCGCGACCTGATCGCCGTGGGCGACCCCGACCAGTCCATCTACGGCTTCCGCGGCGCCGACGTGCAGGGCATCCTGCGGTTCCCCGAGCGGTTCCCGGCCCGGGACGGGCGGGACGCCCCCGTCGTCGCGCTGCGGGTGTGCCGCCGCAGCGGCCCGGCCCTGCTCGAGGCCTCGCGCCGCGTCGCCTACCGCCTGCCCGCCGTACCGGGTCACGAGAACAGGACCGGAGGCCATCGCGACCTGATCCCGGTCGGGGACGCGGATCCGGGCGAGGTGAAGGTCCTGCTGGCCGACAGCGCCAGCCAGGAGGCCGCGGTCGTGGCCGACACGCTGCGCCGGGCGCACCTGCTCGACGGGGTGCCGTGGTCGCGCATGGCGGTGCTGGTGCGCAGCGCCGTACGGCACGTGCCGCTGCTGCGGCGGGCGCTGGTCACCGCGGGGGTGCCCGTCGTGGTCGCGGGCGACGAGCTCCCGCTGGTGCAGGAGCCCGGCGTCCGGCCGCTGATCACGTTGCTGCGGATCGCCGTCGCGCCGGGCACGCTCGACGTGGCGACCGCCGAGGAACTGCTGACCGGCCCGCTCGGCGGCACCGACATGATCGGCGTACGCCGGCTGCGCCGCGCCCTGCGGATCGCCGAGCACGAGGCGGTCGCCGCGGAGGCCGGCGCCGCGGAGGAGGCAGGTCAGCCGGCGCTGCCCTTCACCCCGCGCTCGTCGGACGAGCTGCTGGTCGCGGCGCTGCGCGACGCCCGGGAGCTGGGCGGCGTCGAGCCGCACGTCGCGGCGCCGGCCGAACGCCTCGCGCGGCTCGTCGCGACCGCCCGCGAGGCCGTACGGCACGGCCAGGGCGCCGAGGAGACGCTGTGGGAGATCTGGCAGGCCAGCGGGCTCGCGGAACGCTGGACGGAGGCCAGCCTCGCGGGCGGGGCCCGGGGCGCCCAGGCCGACCGCGACCTCGACGCCGTCGTCGCCCTGTTCGACCACGTGGCCCGCTTCACCGACCGGCTGCCCAAGGCCGGGGTCGCGGTGTTCCTCGACGACCTCACCTCCCAGGAGATCGCGGGCGATTCCCTGGCCGAGTCCGCCCCCGAGGGCGACGCCGTACGGATCCTGACCGCGCACAGGTCCAAGGGCCTGGAATGGGACGTGGTGGTGGTCGCCGGTGTCCAGGAGGGCCTGTGGCCCGACCTGCGCCTGCGCGGCTCGCTCCTCGGCACCGAGGCACTGATGGAGTTCGCGGGCGGCTCGGCGCTGGACACCACGCAGGCCGCGACGGCCGCGCTGGCGTCCAAGCTGCTCGCAGAGGAGCGGCGGCTGTTCTACGTCGCGGCCACCCGCGCCCGCAGGAAGCTCGTCGTCACCGCCGTCGGCGGCGAGGACACCGACGAACGGCCCTCCCGGTTCCTGACCGAGCTGCTGCCCGGCGGCGTGGAGCCGGCGACCGTGGACGACCGGGCCCGGTGGCTCAGCATGTCCGCGCTGGTCGCCGACCTGCGCGCGGCCGTGTGCGACACGACCAAGCCCGAGGCGGTGCGCCGCGAGGCCGCCGCGCACCTCGCCAGGCTCGCCCAGGCCGGGGTGCCCGGCGCCAATCCCGGCGAGTGGTACGCGCTGACCCCGATCTCCGACGACCGGCCGCTCGGCTGGCCCGACGACGTCGTCCAGATCTCGCCGTCGTCGGTGGAGAGCTTCACCAAGTGCGGGCTGCGCTGGATGCTGGAGACCGCGGTCGGGGCCGGGTCGTCGAACGTCACCCAGAGCCTCGGCACGGTCGTCCACGCGATCGCCGCGATGGCCACCGAGGACGGCACCGACTACGTCAAGCGGCTCGACGACATCTGGGACCAGTTCGACTTCGGCGGGCTGTGGTTCAACCGCAAGCAGCGCCGCGTCGCCGAGCAGATGGTCGACAGATTCGTCCGGTGGCAGAAGGACAAACCACGCGACCTGGTCGCGGTGGAGGAGGCGTTCACCGTACGGGTGCCGGGTCACGACATCCAGATCACCGGCCGGGTGGACCGGGTCGAGCGGGACGAGGCCGGCCGGGCCGTGATCATCGACATCAAGACCGGCAGCGGCAGGCCCAAGGACACCGAGATCGACCGGCACCCGCAGCTCGGGGTGTACCAGCTCGCCACGACGCTCGGGGCGTTCGAGCGGCACGGCCTCGTCCAGCCGGGCGGCGCGTCCCTGCTGCACCTGGGCAAGGCGGCGGGCCAGTCGGCCGACGCCAGGGAGCAGGCGCAGCGGGCGCTCGCCGACGACACCGAGCCCGACTGGGCGGAGAACCTGGTGAAGACGGTGGCGACCGGCATGTCCGCCAACGTGTTCGTCGCCACGGTCAACGACGGCTGCCGCACCTGTGCCGCTAAAATCGCCTGCCCTGTGAACGACAACGGAGGACAGGTGTGCTGACACCGGGTGAGCTGGCCGGCCGGCTCGGGATCCTCCCGCCCACCCCCGAGCAGGCGGCCGTCATCGAGGCGCCCCTGGAGCCGATGGTGGTGGTGGCGGGGGCCGGGTCAGGCAAGAGCGAGACCATGGCCGGGCGGGTGGTCTGGCTGGTCGCCAACGGCCTGGCCAGGCCCGAGCAGATCCTCGGCCTCACCTTCACCCGCAAGGCCGCCGCCGAGCTGGCCGAGCGGGTGCGCCAGCGGCTGGCCGGGCTGGCGGCGGCCGGGCTGGTCGAGCCCGAGCTGCTCGACTCCGAGCCGACGGTCTCCACCTACCACGCGTACGCCGCCCGCCTGGTGACCGACCACGCGCTGCGGGAGGGGCTGGAGCCCACTATGCGGCTGGTCACGCCCGCCGTCGCCTGGCAGATGGCGGCCCGGGTGGTCGGGCAGTACGACGGGCCGATGGACCGGGTGGACCTGTCCCCGCCCAGCGTCACCGCCGCCGTGCTGGAGCTGGCCGGGGAGCTGGCCGAGCACCTGCGCGACCCGGCCGACGTCCGCGAGGTCGGCGACTGGCTGCGCGAGCGCCTGGCCTCGCTCACCGGGCGCATCGTCAAGGACCAGCGCAAGCCGGTGGAGACGCAGGCCATCCGCGAGCAACTGCTGCCGATGGTCGAGGCGTACGAACGGCTCAAGCGTGGCCGGGAGGTCATCGACTACGGCGACCAGATGGCGCTGGCCGCGCGGATCGCCTCGCGGCATCCGGAGGTCGGCGCGTCCGAGCGGGCCCGGTTCTCGGTCGTGCTGCTCGACGAGTATCAGGACACCAGCCACGCCCAGCTCGTGCTGCTGCGTTCGCTGTACGGCGGGGGCCACCCGGTCACCGCGGTCGGCGACCCCTGCCAGTCGATCTACGGCTGGCGCGGCGCGTCGGCCGGCAACCTGTCCCGGTTCCCCGGGGACTTCCCGGCGGCGTCCGGAGACCCCGCGGAGGTGCGGCGGCTGTCGGTCAGCTTCCGCAACGGCGAGCACGTGCTCGCCGTCGCGGCCCGGATCCAGGTGCCCCTGCGCCGGGAGGCCCGTGAGGTGCCGGTGCTGGTGCCGGGCGGCAACCGGGCGGGCCGGGGGCGGGTGCTGTGCGCCTTCCACGAGACGGCCGAGGACGAGGCGGAGTGGATCGCCGAGGGCCTGGCCGGGATGCTGCACGGCGAGGGCGCCCCGGACGGCCTGCCCTGGGGCGAGGGCGAGCGGGCCAAGCGCGGCCCCGCCCTGCAGCCGCAGGACGTCGCGATCCTCGCCCGCAAGCGGTCGCAGTTCCCTGCCCTGCGCCGGGCCCTGGAGGCCCGGGGGATCCCCGTGGAGGTCGTGGGCCTCGGCGGGCTGCTCACCGTGCCCGAGGTGGCCGACATCGTGGCGACCCTGCGCGCCCTGTACGACCCGACCGCAGGGGACGCGCTGGTCCGGTTGCTCGCCGGGCCGCGCTGGCGGATCGGCCCGGCCGACCTGAAGGTGCTCGGCGATCTGGCCCGCGAGCTCAACAAGGAGATCAGGGCGGCCAGGGGAGGGCCGCGCCCGGAGGATCCGCTCGACCAGGTCGTCGCCGACCTCGCCGAGGAGCGCGGCAGCCTGATCGACGCGCTCGACGAGCTGCCCGACCGGCCCGACTGGCTGGAGAGGTTCTCACCGCTCGCGCGGATGCGGCTGCCCGCCGCCGCCCGCGAGTTGCGCCAGCTGCGCGCCCACGCCGGGCAGCCGCTGCCCGACCTGATCAGCGAGATCGAACGCCGGCTCGGGCTCGACGTCGAGGTGGCCGCCAGGGGAGGCAGCCCGCTGGCCGCCCGCGCCGACCTCGACGCCTTCCTCGACTCCGCCTCCCGGTTCGCCGGAGACTCGGAGGACCCGACGCTCGGCGCGTTCCTCGCGTACCTGAAGGCGGCGGAGAGCGAGGAGTTCGGGCTGGAGGCCGGGCGGGTCGGCGACAGCAACACCGTCAAGCTGATGACCGTCCACGCGTCCAAGGGACTGGAGTGGCCGGTCGTGGTGGTGCCGGGCCTGTCGCAGCTCACCTCCCAGAAGGGCGGGCTGATCAAGGGCAGCATGTTCCCGGCGACCCCGGTCACCAACTCCCGGTGGACGGAGAACCCGCGCAAGCTGCCGTACCCGCTGCGGGGGGACAGCGCGGACCTGCCCGAGCTGGCCGGGCTGGACCGGGAGGCACTGGGCGCCTTCGACGAGCGCTGCCGCGACCGCGACCTGATGGAGGAGCGGCGGCTGGCGTACGTCGCCGTCACGAGGGCGCACTATCTGCTGATCGCCTCCGGCTACCGCTGGGGCACCTCGTCCCGGCCGCTGGAGCCGTCGGACTTCCTGCGAGAGATCCGCGAGGCGGGCGCCCAGGCCGTCCGCTGGGCCGAAGATCCGGAGAGTTCGGACAACCCGCTGCTCGCCGAGCCGCCGGTGGCCGAGTGGCCGTCCGTCACGGTGCGCGACGCGATCCTCGACGGTGCCCGCCTCGTCGAGGAGGCGATGATGGGCGACGCCCCGCCGGCGGCGGCCGCCGGTCATGTGCTCCTCAGGGATCGGGACCGGGAGCGGATGCGGGCCTGGGCGCGCGACACCGACCTGTTGCTGCGCGAGCGGGAGACGAACCGCCGGCGGGCCGGGGCGGTGGTGGAGCTGCCGTCGCGGCTGTCGGTGTCGTCACTGGTCACGCTGGCCCAGGATCCGGCGGCGTTCGCCCGGCAGGTGCGCCGGCCGGTGCCGCGCAGGCCCGCGCCGCTGGCGCGCAGGGGCACCACCTTCCACCGGTGGCTGGAGTCGCGCTGGGGCCAGCAACGCCTGATCGACGACCTGGAGCTGCCGGGCGCCGCCGACGAGATGTCGGAGACCGACGTCCAGCTCGCCGAGCTGCAGGAGCGGTTCGAGGAGAGCGAGTGGGCGGCCCGTGAGCCGGTCGACCTGGAGGTCCCGTTCGAGACGATGATCGGCGACCGCCTGCTGCGCGGGCGGATGGACGCGGTCTTCCGCGAGGGCGACCGCTACGTGGTGATCGACTGGAAGACCGGCGAACGGCCGCAGGGCAGGGCCGCCGAGACCGCGTCGGTGCAGCTCGCGGCCTACCGGGTGGCCTGGGCCTCGCTGGCCGGGGTGCCGCTGGAGAAGGTCGGGGCGGCCTTCCATTACGTCCGCTCGAACGAGACCGTCCGTCCCGTGGACCTCCTGGACGCGGACGGCCTCACCGCGCTCATTCAGCGGGTTCCCGAGGACTGACCACCGGCTCGTCCTGGTCGAAGAGCGCGCTCGTCTCGATCTTGACTCCGAACGGTTCGGGCAGTTCCAGGATCTCGCCCTCCTCGGCGGTGACAATCCGCCGGTACGCCTGCCGGCGGTAGTCGAGGGGTTCCAAATCGGGGAGAGGATCGCTCATCAGCGTCACCCTGCGCGGAGACGTCAGGGGGTCCACGATCAGGTAGAGCGGCACGCCCGCACGCGCGTAGTCGAGCGGCTTCTCTCGCCAGTCGACCTTGTACGTCCCGGGCGAGCACACCTCAACCACGAGCAGGAGACCGCGCCCGTGCGCACGCATTTCGTCGAACGCTTCGGCATGTTCCGGTATGACCATGAGGTCCGGCAGTCGAAGGTCGGGCTGGGGTGGAATATGAACTCCCCAGTTGTAGAAGAAGCGCCAGCGGTTGGCCAGCTTGAGGGCGTACAGCAGGTTGGAGAGCCGGTCAAGAATGAGCTCGTGCTGCATGTTCGCCGCAGGGCTCACGACGACCTGCCCATTGTGGATCTCCGCCCGGTAACCGGCCTCGTTGAGTGCCAGGCACAACCGCAGCAGCTGGTCCTCGAGACTTTCGGACTGCACGGCCTCTGGGGGCTCGTGCTCGTCCGCGACGAGACCGTCGGGGACGAGGTCGTCCTGCCTCTGTGGGACCGGGTGGTCGTGCCCGCCGCGCTTGGTCGGCTTGGTGAGGGCCATGTCGCCATCCTCTCCTGCTCCTCCATCGATGGTACGGAGGGTTTCAGGGTCGCCACGGAAAGTAACAGGGAGGTGATGGGAGGGAAATTCCTCGGAAGGGGCGGCGAGGTGAAGAAAAGCCCTACCAGGGAGAGGAAAACCGGCTCTGTGAATCGGTCATGAGCGACGCACCTGCCGCAAATGTCCCGTGCCGGGATCGGGATTCTCCGCAAGAGCGATTATCTATTCCACCGCCGCCGGCTGTTCATGATCGGCTATGAATGGCCTATGTCGGTTTTGCGGATGGCGATGGCGGCGGCCTGTGTCGCGGCGGTGACCGGATGTTCGGCGTCGTCGGCGGTGAATCCTCCGGATCTCGCCCTTCCCCTGGACGCCTACAGCCTCGGCGCGAAGGAGCGCGCCCAGGTGATACGAGCCCGGTTCATGCTGATGGAGGAATGCATGCGCCATGTGGGGCTCGATTTCCGGTTTCCCGACGTCGAACCGGTGACTGACCTCCGCAATGTCGATCTCCTCGGATGGCTCGACCCCGGCCAGGCCGCCAAATCCGGATATCTGGGGAAGGGGCGAAACCCGGATGAGATGACCGGCATTCCGTCGTACTCCGTCGGCGACGATGAGTTCTATGTGCTGTACGGGAAGGTCCGGCGGTTCCACGGGCGTACGGTGCCGCCCGGGGGTTGCATGGCCAAGGCGGACGCCCTGCTGAACCGTGGAGCACGAGGCGTGAATCCGGCCGACGCCGGCAAGAGGTTCGACGACGACGAGGTCCCGCGTTACGTCGACAGCGCGGCCGACCTCGCCCTCAAGGACCCGCGGATCGCGGCGGCCGAGCGCGAGTGGAGCGACTGCATGCGGTCGGAGGGCCTCGACTACCGAAGCACCGGCGAGGCCGAAGGCGACCCGCGCTGGGCGACGACCGTCAACGACGACGACCTGAGCCCCAAGCCGCGCGGCACGCGGGCCGAGATCGACACCGCGGTCGCGGACGCGCGATGCCGGGCCGAGACCGGCTACTCCGACGTACGCCGCACGGTCTTCGTCGAGACCCAGAACCGGGTCATCGGCCATAGCCGCGCCCGGCTCGACGTCATCAGGTCGCTCAACCGGGCCCGCCTCGCCGACTCCGCCAAGGTCCTCGACGGCACGCTCACGCTGTCCTGGTAGCCCCTCACCGCAGGTAGTGGAACGCGGGCTTCGGGTGCATGAGGAAGTCGTGGTGGGAGATGTTCCAGGCGTACGCCCCGGCCATGGCGAAGGCCACGACGTCGCCGACGGCGAGCGAGGCGGTCACCCGGCGGGCGAAGACGTCCTTGGGCGTGCAGAGTCGCCCCACCAGGGTCACCGGCCCGTCCTCGCCGTCCTCGCCGTCCTCGCCGTCCTCGCCCCTCGCGAGGACGGCGAACGGCTGGTCGTGTCCCTTCGTCACCGGCGTCCGCAGGTGGTGGGTGCCGCCGGAGAGCACGGCGAAGCGCTCCCCGTGGACGCGCTTCACGTCGAGCACGGTGGTGAGATACCAGCCGCAGTAGGCCGTCAGGGCACGTCCCGGCTCCACACGCAGGGTCTCGCCCGGCCGGGCCAGCGCGCGCAGGCCCGCGCTGTACGCCGCCCAGTCGAACCGCTCCTCCGGGCTGGTGTAGGAGACGGCCATGCCGCCGCCCAGGTTGAACTCGCGCAGGCCGAGGCTCCTGCCGTACGCCAGGACGGCCTCGGCGAGCGTGAGCAGGTCAGGGGCGGCCAGGCCGCTCGCGAGGTGGGCGTGGACGCCGCGCAGCCGCACCGGCGAGGACCCGAGCAGGGCCAGGCACTCGGCGACCCCGCCGGGGTCCATGCCGAACGGCGTGGCGCCGCCGCCCATCGCGAGGGCCGCGCCGGTGACGTTCACGTCGAGGTTGACCCGCAGCAGCACGTCCGCGGGTTCGCGCATACGCCGCAACTCGGCCGGGCTCTCGACGTGCCAGCGGTACGCCGAGGGGGCGAGGGCCAGCTCCGCGCCGGTCTTCCCCGGCCCGCCGAAGCTCAGCGGGACCTCCGGCAGCGCCCCTCTGACGTGCTCGAACTCGCCGCCGGAGGAGACCTCGAAGCCGTCCACGTGCGGCGCGAGCGCCCGCAGCACCTCCGGGTCGGGATTGGCCTTGACGGCGTAGCAGATCTCGGTGCCCGCCAGGGCGGTCCGCACGTCGGCGGCGTGGCGGGCGAGCCCGGCCAGGTCGTAGACGTAGGCGGGGACGTCGTCCAGCGACCCGGCGACCGTCCGCACGCCCGCCGGCACCTCGATGCTCATCGGCGCTCTCCTTCCGCCTCGCCGAATGGGCTCGGAACGGGCACGTATCCGGCGGCCCGGTCGGCCGCCCTCGCCCAGCGCACGCCCAGGTTGGCCTTGGCCGGCAGCGGCGCCCCGGCCAGCAGCCGCGTCAGCGGCTCGGCCGAGTCGGCGGCGTGGTCGGCGACATAGCGCTTCAGGGACTTCCGGGCGACCGCCCACAACGCGCGCAGGACACCGTCGGACGGGCCGGCGACCGTCGCGGCCACCTCCGCCAGGTGGTTGACGAACAGGCAGTAGGCGACCCGGTCCCAGCCCCGCGCGGCGTCGTACGACAGGGGACCGGCCACCTCACCCGGCACGCCGGTCAGGTCGTGGCGGCCGGAGACCAGCTTGGTGCCCTCCAGGTCGCGGAAGACCGCCTCGACCGGCGCCCCGGCGGCGTCGAACCCGACGAGCACGTTCTGCACGTGCGCTTCGAGCACGACCCCGTGCTCGTAGAAGGCGCCGAGCACCGGGAACGCCACGCGCTCGACGTACGCCTCCCACCACCCGACCGGGTCGGCGGCCCGGCGGGCCAGCACGGCCTCGGGAACCCCGTCCGCGCCGGCGGCCAGGGCGCCGGCGAGGACCGGCGTGGTCCCCGGCCCGCACACCGCCCACGGGCCGGTACGCACGATCACCCCGAGCCCTTCGAGCAGCCGGGTGCCGAGGGCGGCGGAGCGGTAGCCGGGCTCGGCCAGCCACCGCGTGCCGGGAAAACATCGGGCCAGCCGTTCGAAGACGGGGGTGAGCCGCCGGGTCAGCTCGACCGCGCCGGACAGCTCATACCACGCGTTCTTGCGCACGCAGTTGGTGATCCGCACGTCCAGGCTGAACTTCAGGCACATGCCGGTGCCGGGGTCGTACACGGTCCTGACCGACGACGTGGGCACGATCACGCGGGGGCAGGTCCCGAGGTCGGCCAGCCGACCGTCCGCGAGCGGCCCGCGCAGCTCGGCGGCCAGCAGGTCGAGCTGCCACGGATGGGCGGGCAGCGGGACGTATCCCGCCGGCGCGTCCCCGAACGCGTCGAGCGCCGTCGTGTCGCCCTCCTGGGCCACCAGGTCGGCGCGCACCCCGAGCAGGCGCGGCGCGAACCGCGCGTGGGTCTCCGGCGCGTAGTCCAGCCAGCCGTCCCCCGAGCGCGCCTTGGGCGCGGGGTGGAACGGGTGTCCGGCCACGAGGGCCTGCTCGGAGGCGAGCCACGGGTCGGCGGGCGGGACGGCCCGCGCGCGGGCGGCGAGGATCGCCGCGACCGCCTCGCGTCCCGCGCGCACCTGAACGGCGAACTCCTCGTTGCCGCCATCCAGCTCCCGTTCCACCAGTGCGACGAGCGAGGGCAGGTCGAGGGGCCGCCACCGCCCCTCCACCAGATGCTCGGGCGGGCCGTCGAAGCGCAGCGCGATGCCGCCGCTGACGCGGACGCGCACCGGCGTCCCGGCCACGCGGAGCGTCAGGTGAGCCCCGGCGGCGTGCACATGGCCACGGGGGCCGCCGACCTCGCGCAGCCAGCAGCGCAGCAGCGCCCCGAGCGCCGCCTCCTCGGCCGGGGCGGCGTGCGGGTCCAGCAGGAGGCGGTCCATGGCTCAGGCACCCCTCAGGTAGTTGGGGCCGGTCGTGCCGTAGAACTTGTTGACGTCCCTGGCCCCGGTGCGGTCCTTGGCCACGAGCGTCCCGGCGACGACCATCGACTTGCCGGTGAGACGGGCGGCCTCCAGCGTGCGGGCCCGCAGCAGCCGGGCCATCGGGTCGTCCCCGTACGGCTCCAGCGCGGCCGTCAGAGCGCGTACGACGAGCGTGGCGGCGGAGCCGGGCAGCGCGCCGTGGGTCACGGCCATGGCGGCCAGGTGCAGGGTGATCGTCACGAAGACGTCGGCGAGCGCGTAGGGGTCGTCGGTCAGCATGCGCTCGTCGCCGAAGCCGGGCGCCTCGATCCCCGCCGCGTGCAGCCGCCGGGGCGAGGCCAGCAGCCCGTCGTTGTCCTTGACCAGCAGCCGCATGGGTCCGTCGCCGAACACCAGCGCGAGGTTCTGCTGGTGGGCCTCCAGCGCGACGCCGTACCGGACGAACAGCGTGACGTTCCACGCGAGCAGCGCCGTGAGGTAGTCGCGCAGCAACGCCTCCGCGTCGCCGCCGTGGTGGCGCTCGGCCACCTCGTGCAGGACGAGCCGCCCGCCGGAGTCGGCGAGCGGCGCGAGCAGGGCGGCGACCGGCACGATCTCCCCCTCGGGCAGGTCGCGGACGAGCCAGCCCAGGTATTCGTGCTCCGCGTGCCCGTAGGTCTGCTCGCCCGCGAGGCGGACGCGCAGGCCGGGCTCGCGCGCCAGGATCTCGCGCAGCAGCGACTCGGCCAGCGCTCCGTCCCGCAAGGTGCCCGGTTTGATCGACCGGCGGTTGCGCAGGCCCAGCGTGCTGGCCGGGAGCGGCACCTTGAGATGGACGCGCTCGGAGACCTCCACCGTCCGGGTCGACAGGGTCGGCCGCACGGTCGCGTACGGCCGCGGACCCGCGACCAGCCCGGGAAGCCCGGCCACCAGCGGCTCCGTCAGCGGATGAACGGGAAGGAGCACGTGCGTGCGGGCCAGGCCGGGCGGCAGCCCGACGTCGCCGGGCGCGGGCCACCACCCCGGGAGATCCGGCCGCGAGAGCGTCACCCGCTCGCGCGGCGCCGCGGTCCACCTCATGCGGAACTCGGGGGCGAACTCCGGGGCGTAGGCCGCCAGGTCGGCGGGGGAGACCCCGAGGCGGCACCTGGCCGTCGGATAGAGCGGATGGTCCACCGCGGCCGCCAGCGACTCGTAGCGGATGAGGCCGTGACGCCTCCGCAGCCGCCGCGCCACCTCGCCGCGCATCCGGTGGTGGGCCTCCAGGGCCGCGAGCGTCTCGTGGCACTCCCGCTCGAAGGCGGCGACCCCCTCGGCGTCGGCGGGGTGGGCGACGGCCTCCAGCGTCTCCAGCACCTCCGCCAGGCGCAGGCGCTCGTACGGGGCCGTGGCGAAGTCCTGGAACGGGTTGCCCGCGGCGAGCCCGACCCGCCGTCCCGAGGCGAGGACGATCGCGACCCCGTCCTTGTCGTGGGTGACCCTGGCGGAGATCCCGGCGTAGTCCTCCCGCAGCAGGGCGTTCAGCACCCGCGCGGCCAGGTAGTGCTCCTCGCCCGTGGCCCCCCGGTGGTCGCGCGCCGCCGGGATCATGCGAGCACCCAAGGGTGCTCCTTCCTGAAGGTGTCGATCGCGGCGTCGACGCCGGCGGGGTCCGGGCCGACGGCGCGGAGCAGGCCGAGGTAGTCGCGGTTCGTGCCGGTCACCTCGACGTGATCGCCGATCTCGCGCAGTGCCCGGTGCCACAGCCGCACGCCGTCCGCCGGCTCCGTGGGGGACAGGTCCGGCGGGGACAGGTCCTGCGGCGCGGCGGTGACCGTGCCGGAGCGCTCGGCCACGAGGCTCACCACGGATCCGTACGCCGGGCGAAGGCCGTCCAGGTCGAACGAGGACACCGGCTCGCCCGCGTGGACGCGCAGGATCCACTGGTGCAGGGGCACGCCGAGCAGGTCCGCCAGCAGGAAGTCGCAGTTGTCGCCGATCAGCCGATAGTTGATCTCGATGACGCGGGGACCGTCCCGGGTGACGGCATACTCGGTGTGGCACACCCCGAAGCCGACCCCCGCCGCGTCGAGCGCCGCGCCCAGGTGGGCCAGGTGGTCCGCGTCGGGCGGCCGCCAGTCCAGGCGCTCCTCCACGAAGTGCGGCAGCGGGCCGAGCGTGGTGGCGAACCCGCCGAGGACTTCCCGGGTGGTGTCGTCGCCGAGCGTCTCCAGCGTGCGGACCGGCCCGTCGAGGAACTCCTCCGCGACCAGGACCTCCTCCGGCCGCCGCTCCCTGATCGCCGCGACGGCGGCGGCCAGCGCGTCCCGGCCGTCCACCAGCACGACGTCCTCGCTGGCCACGCCCAGCGCGGGCTTGACCACGACCGGGTACGGCAGGCCATCCGGCACCCCTCCGCCAGGCGGCAGCCGTACGGACCTGACGGGTTCGACGGCGGCGAGGGCGCGGCGGGTGAGCGCCTTGTTCTTGGCGGTCACGCAGGCCCGCCAGTCCTTGCCGGGCAGGCCGAAATACCCGGCGGCGAGCGCGGTGGCTGCCTGGAGGTGGTCGGAGTTGGAGAAGATCACATCGGGCCGGTGGTGGGCGGCCACCGCGTCGATCACCGCCCGGGGGTCGCGGACGTCCGCCGCCACGACGTCGTACCCCGGATACCGATCAGGCTGGTCGGTGAGTATCGTCACGTCCCAGCCCAGCGCGGCCGCGGCGGGGAGGAACCCGCCGGTCACCGAGTCGGTCGGGTTGAGCGTGGTGAGGTACAGCCGCACCGGCCCTCCATAGGTAAGGCTAACCTAAGCGACTGCATCCTAGCGGGATCGCGATCTCTTGGCCGGAAGATTGCCGGCGCGGCGGCAGTGGAAGGATGACGGCGTGGAAATCCCCGAAGGACTGCTCGGCCCCCTGCTCCTGGCCAGGAGCGCCATCGACAGATCGGCGGCCCTGCGCGGCGACGAGGAATGGCTGCGGCGCGCGTGGGAGGCGGAGAAGACGAGAGTCTTCCTCATCCACGACGGCCGCACGCTGGTGCGCCGCTTCACCGACGGCGCGGCCCTGGTGCTCACCTCGCCGGCCGAGGCGCCGGAGGGCACGCGTTACCTGCTGGGCGTGGACGAGGACGGCGTGCCCTACTTCGCGGTCAACGCCCCCCTGCCCGAGCCCTTCCAAAGCGCCGGCGACGACGCGGTGGGCCTGCGGGAGGCCGCGGTGCTGCTGGACGACCGCGACGCCGGGCTCCTCGTCTACGCGGTGGCCCTGGAGGCCTGGCACGCGAGCCACGAGTACTGCCCGAGGTGCGGCGGCCGCACGGACGTCACCGCGTCGGGCCACATGCGGGTGTGCCCGCGCGACGGCAGCCAGCACTTCCCGCGCGTCGACCCCGCGGTGATCATGCTGGTGCACGACGACGAGGGCCGCATCCTGCTCGCGCGCGGCCCCGAGTGGCCCCGGGGCCGGATGTCGGTGCTGGCGGGGTTCGTCGAGCCGGGCGAGTCGCTGGAGCACGCGGTGGTCCGCGAGGTCCTGGAGGAGGTGGGCGTCGCCGTCACCGCGCCGCGGTATCTCGGCAGTCAGCCCTGGCCGTTCCCGCGCAGCCTGATGCTCGGCTTCTTCGCCCGCGCCGTCACCACCGACCTGCGTCCCGACCTGGAGGAGATCGCCGAGGCCCGCTGGCTGTCCCGGGAGGAGCTGGAGGCCCAGGTGCGTTCCGGCGACCTGGTGCTGCCCGGCCAGGTCTCGATCGCCCGGCGGCTGATCGAGACCTGGTACGGAGCGCCGATCCCCGACACCGGCTGGTGAATCAGCAGGCGCCTTGGAGGTGCCGCTTCACCTCGGCGACCGAGGGGTTGGTCATGGTGTGGCAGTCGGCGACCACGGTGGGGACGACCTGGTTGCCGTTGTTCACGCTCGCGACGAAATCGGCGGCGTCCGGGTGGCGCTCGATGTCGACCTCGCTGAAGACGATGCCCTCCCGGGTGAGCTGGCTTTTCAGCCGTTTGCAGGGGCCGCACCAGCTTGTGGTGTAAACCGTCAGCGCCATCTGTCGTCCCTTCCGTGCGCATCACTGTTGCCGAGAGCAGTCATGGCAACATCGCGAGCCCGCCGCGTGTTCCCGGCTACCCGGCGACGCGCCCCAGCCGGGCGACGATCCAGGCCTGGACGGTCTCGGCGACCCCCGGCTCCCGGTACAGCGGGGCGCTGTGCTGGGTGCCGGCCATCGTCTTGACGGTCATCCGGACCCCGACGCTCTCCAGCGACTCCTTGAGCATCTCGCTCTGGTACGGCGGGACGAACTCCTCGGAGGAGTGGAAGGCGAGCATCGGCGGGTCGCCGGGCGAGGCGTGGAACGGCACCTCCATGCTCGACCAGATGCGCGGGCACTTGGCGGGCGTGCAGCCGCCGGCCAGCTTGATGGCCGCCTTGCGCAGTTTCTGCTGTTCCTTGCTGCCGAACGCGCTGCCGTCCGTGAACGCCGACAGCGGCGAGACGGGCGGGGAGATCCCGACGACGCCGCGCAGCCCCGGCCGGCCGTCGCCGTACGCGCCGACGGCGGCGGCGAGGTGCCCGCCGGCGGAGAACCCGACCAGGACGTAGCGGTTGGGGTCGGTGTTGAAGAACGCCGCGTGCCTGCGCACGGCGTTGACGGCGCTCAGCACGTCGGTGCGCTGCGCAGGCCAGGCCGCGTCGCCCGACAGCCGGTAGTCGAGGTTCACGACGGTGTAGCCGAGCTGGGAGTAGCTGCGGCTGATCGACGTCATGTACTTCTTGTCGCCCCCGGACCACCAGCCGCCGTGGATGACGAAGACGGCCGGGCGCCGCGGTCCGACGGTGTGCCACCACACGTCCATGGTCTGGCGCGCGTGCGAGCCGTACGCGTAGGTGCGGATCCGCACCTCGGACGGCGTGAGGGCCGGCGAGGGCGAGCCCGAAGGGGACGGCGAGGGCGACGGGCTCGCGGAGGGCGAGGCCGAGGGCGCGGCGGAGGGCGTCGCGGACGGGGTCGGGGAAGCTGAGGGGCGGTGGACGGGGGCGCCCGCCGAGGTGGCCGCCTGGGCGTCCGGCGAGGCGAGCATGAGGGCGGCGAGGGCGGCGGCGCCCATGCCTAAAGCAGTTCGGACCGCGGTGGCCACGGCGTGTTCCTCCCCGATGTCGCGTCGTGCGCCGACCGGTCCCCGGGACACGCTCGGTCGGCTGCTGGAAGGATGATGCCAGTAACAACGTCCGCAATGCATGTTGGGAGCCGTTCCTTGGACGTCCTCGACGGTCTGGATCCCGAGCAGCGCGAGGTCGCCCAGGCGGTGCGCGGACCGGTGTGCGTGCTCGCCGGGGCGGGGACAGGCAAGACCCGCGCCATCACGCACCGCATCGCGTACGCCGTGCAGACCGGGGTGGTCGAGCCGCAGGGTGTGCTCGCCGTGACCTTCACGACCCGCGCGGCGGCCGAGCTGAAGCAGCGGCTGCGCGGTCTCGGGGCGCCCGGCGTGCAGGCCCGCACGTTCCACGCGGCGGCCCTGCGCCAGCTCAGCTACTTCTGGCCGCGAGTGATCGGCGGCGACCCGCCGCAGGTGGTCGAGTCGAAGCTGCCGCTGCTCGTCGAGGCGGCCAGGCGCCTGCGCAGGAACCCCGACCGTGGCGAGCTGCGCGACGTCGCGAGCGAGATCGAGTGGGCGAAGGTCACCCAGATCGGCCCGGAGGACTACCCGGCCGCCGCGGCCAAGGCCCGCCGCACCCCGCCGATCGCCCCCGAGGAGGTGGCGCGGCTGTACGAGGGGTACGAGAGCCTGCGCCGCCAGCGCAACCTGATCGACTTCGAGACGATCCTGGAGCTCACGGCGGCCGTGATGACCGAGCACAGGGAGGTCGCGGCGCAGATCCGCCAGCAGTACCGCTACTTCGTGGTCGACGAGTTCCAGGACGTCAACCCGCTGCAGAAGCTGCTGCTCGACACCTGGCTCGGCGGGCGCGACGACGTGTGCGTGGTGGGCGACCCCAACCAGACCATCTACTCGTTCACCGGTGCGACGCCCCATTACCTGACCAACTTCGCCGTCGAGCACCCCTCGGCGGCCGTGATCAGGCTGGTGCGCGACTACCGCTCGACCCCGCAGGTGGTCACGCTGGCCAACCGCGTCATGGCGCGCTCGCCCCACCGGCTGGAGCTGGTCGCCCAGCGGCCCGAAGGACCCGAGCCGGTCTTCACCGAGTACGACGACGAGCAGGCCGAGGCGCTCGGCGTCGCGCTCACGGTCAAGAAGCTGATGGCGGACGGCGTGCCCACCCGCGAGATCGCGGTGCTGTTCCGCGTCAACGCCCAGTCGGAGGCGTACGAGCAGGCGTTCACCGACGCCGGCGTGCCCTACCTGCTGCGCGGGGCGGAGCGGTTCTTCGAGCGCCCCGAGGTGCGCCAGGCCGTGGTGCTGCTGCGCGGCGCGGCCCGGTCGTCGGCCGACGAGCCGCTCGCGCCCGCCGTGCACGCGATCCTCTCGGGGATCGGGCTGACCGCCGAGCCGCCCGGAGGCGGCAAGGCCAGGGAGAAGTGGGAGTCGCTCAAGGCGCTCGCCGATCTGGCCGAGGACATGGCGGCCCAGGGCGCCGACCTGCCGAGGTTCGTCGGCGAGCTGGAGCGCAGGGCGATGGAGCAGCACGCGCCGCCGGTCGAGGGTGTGACGCTCGCCTCCCTGCACGCCGCCAAGGGCCTGGAGTGGGACGCCGTCTTCCTGGTCGGCCTCACCGACGGCATGGTCCCGATCGTCTACGCGGAGACGCCGGACCAGATCGAGGAGGAGCGGCGGCTGCTGTACGTCGGGATCACCCGGGCCCGCGAGCACCTGCACATGTCGTGGGCGCTCGCCCGCTCGCCGGGAGGCCGCCGCGCCCGCAGGCCGTCGCGCTTCCTCGACGGGCTGTCCCCGCGTACGGCGAGCCCGGCCAGGGCCGAGCGGCCGGGAGGCTCGGGCGGGCGGGCGAAGCGGTCGGCGGCGCCGCTGCACTGCCGGATCTGCGGCAAGACGCTCTCGGCCGCGGCCGAGCAGAAGCTGGGCCGCTGCGCGACCTGCCCGGCGGACTACGACGAGGCCCTGCTCGAACGGCTCAAGGCGTGGCGCACGGCTGCGGCGAAGGAGGCCAAGGTGCCGGCGTACGTCGTCTTCACGGACGTCACCCTCCAGGCCATCGCCGAGCGGGTGCCCACCTCTGAGGAGGACCTGCTCGCGATCGCCGGAATCGGACGCGTCAAACTTGAGCGGTACGGCGACGCGGTCCTCGAGCTCTGCCGCGGCGCCGATAGTGTTACCGACGAGTAATACCCGCGTGCGCTGGAGGCCCCCGTGAACTCGGCCCTGAAGGAGCTGCTGGACCTGCTCGACCTCGAACCGATCGAGCTCGACATCTTCCGGGGGCGCAGCCCTGAGGAGCGCATCCAGCGGGTCTTCGGCGGCCAGGTGGCGGCGCAGGCGCTCGTGGCGGCCGGCCGTACGGTGCCGTCCGACCGGGTGGTCCACTCGCTGCACGCCTACTTCATCCGGCCGGGGGACCCGGCCGTCCCGATCGTCTACAACGTCGAGCGGGTGCGCGACGGGCGGTCGTTCACCACCCGGCGCATCACGGCCATCCAGCACGGCAAGGCGATCTTCTCGATGTCGGCGTCGTTCCACATCCAGGAGCCGGGCGTGAGCCACCAGGCCGCGCGCATGCCGCAGGTGCCGGACCCCGAGACTCTGCCGACCTTCCAGGAGCGCATGCTCGACGTCGTGGGCGACGAGCCGGGCTGGCGCGAGCTGCTGGCCAAGCCGCGCCCGGTCGACGCCCGATATGTGAACGCGCTGACGTGGGAGGCCGCCCACGACCCCGCCCTGGTCACCCCGGAGAACAACGTCTGGTTCCGGTACGACGCCGACCTGCCCGACGACCCGCTGCTGCACGTCGTGCTCGCGGCCTACGCCAGCGACTTCACGCTGGTGGACACCGTGCTGCTGGCCCACGGGCTCGCCTGGGGGTCCTCGGCGGTGTCCGGCGCATCACTGGACCACGCGATGTGGTTCCACCGGCCCTTCCGGGCCGACGAATGGCTGCTGTACGCCCAGGAGTCGCCCTGGTCGGGGGAGGCGCGCGGGCTCGCCCGCGGGCAGATGTTCACCGCCGCGGGGGAACTCGCCGTGTCCGTGGTCCAGGAATGCCTCATCCGGGTGTCGCCCGCGCTGCATCCCGATGTCACGAAGTCGTGAAAATCGCAGGTAGAAAATAGGTTGCCCACCCTGCCGCGGCGGTTTAGGGTCTTGGACAAGTCAGCCGGACGCTCAGGTCCGGCGCGATCGCACTGAAATGGAGGTGAGTCCAGTGAGGAACATGACGACGTCCCGCGCGCTGGTGCTCGCCTTCGCATGCCCGGCCGCCATTGTCATGCCGACGAAACTGCGGCGTGGCGAGGCCGCTCCTGCCCAGGCTCTGGTCACCGGAGTCGCGGGTTCGGCCGCCTTCGGCGTGTTCGCCAGCCCGGCCAGCCACGGCAACCCCGCCCACCGCCCGGTTTATGTCAACCGGCCGATGAGCGATGAGCAGATCCGCACCGCCGCTCGCGGCGGTGCGCAGGGTCCGCACGATGCCTGGAGAGGACCAGTCATACCCTGACCGGTCTCCACCTCCGGGCCGCGGATCCGCACCAGGATCCGCGGCCTTCTTGTTTGTCGGCCACGAATCCACACCCCACAACGAGGACACCCAGACCAATCCATTCAAAGAGGTGACGCAGATGGCGGCCCCGGTCATGGACCTGATCGAAGCCGAAATCCCCTGTCGTACCGACCCCGACCTGTGGTTCGCCGAGTCTCCCGAGGACGTGGAGTTCGCCAAGGCGCTCTGCGGCGGCTGCCCGATCCAGAAGGCCTGCCTGGCCCGCGCGCTGGAGCGCGAGGAGCCGTGGGGCGTCTGGGGCGGGGAGCTCATCCTGAGGGGGGTCGTCGTGCCCCGCAAGCGTCCCCGTGGGCGCCCGCGCAAGTCTCCTGTCGCCGCCTGACCAGCAACCACAGCAATTCCGGAAGGAACCGATCCAGATGAGCATCTCCCCGACCACCGCCCTGTATCTGCATCAAGAACTGGCGCATGAGCGAATACGAACCCTCCACCGCGAGGCTGCGGAGGAGCGGCTGGCCGGCCGGATCAAGAGCGTGCAGAGGGCACGCCGGCAGGCCGAGCGCGCGTCCCGGCGGCTGAGTTCCGCGCTGGCGCGCGTGTGAGGCGAGCCTGACGCGCCGCCGATGGTGCGATCCGAATGACGAAGGCCCGGGCCCGGTGAACGGCCCGGGCCTTCGGCCGTTCCCGTCAAGGCGCACTCGTTAAAGAAGAGATCACCGGACGCACAGAAGATCGCCTGCCGTGGGAGCGGGCGAGGATCACGGGGTATGAGCCGGAGCGTCGCCGGGGCCTGATGGTCACGGGCGGCAGGCGAAGCGGTGCGCGAGTGGTGGGTGGGACTTGGATGGGCGACCGGACGTCAGGCGCGCTTGATCTCGTGGCGGGTGCGCGGCGGTTCGCCGTCACCGCGCTCGTCATCGGACTGTGGGGTTCGGCCATGCCGGGGGCCGGGGCCGCGCCGATACCCGGAGCGTTCCGGGTGGCCCGCCATGGCAGCGGCCACGGTCACGGCGACGGTCACGGCGACGGAGCGACCCAGGTCACCGGGGGCACCAACACCTCGAACTCGCCCACGATCAAGAGCCCGCCCAAGCAGATATCGGGGGGCCGGCGCAACGTGAACGCCCCCGCGGCCAACAGCGCCGTCACGTTCGTGGGCATCCAGCAGGTGTCGAGCGTCAGCGTCTTCACCAACACCCTCAACGGCAACTGCAAGCGAGGGATCAACCGCTGCGTCATCAACCAGAATCTCCGGACGGTCGAGAGCAGGGGCGGCCGATAGCCCGGAGTGCGCCGGCTCAGGTCAGGGCGAGCGCGTTGTCCTCGGACTCGCCCGTCTCGTCGGCGAAGCCGGGGACCCAGCGCACCACCTCGTCGCGGAAGCGGGCGGTGGCGCCGAGCTGGCACAGCACGCCGACGCCGGCCGCGTGCACACGGTGGATCAGCACGTACGACGCGGGCAGGTTGAGCTGGCGGACCACGTTGTTCGGCCGCAGGTCGGCCACGGTCGCCGCCTGCTCCCGCAGCCACTCCCTGCTGAAGGCGAACTCCTCGACCCGGGTCGGCTCGACGTACGGCGCGAGGAAGGCCCGCAACGCGTCGACGTCGACCTCGATGTGCGGGCGGATGAACCCCTCCGCGCGCAGCCCGCGCACGACGGTGTCCATGTCGCCCTGGTTGAAGATGCGCGTGAGCCTGCCGAAGGCGACGGGGTAGCCGTCGGGCATGCGGTTGACCGCCCCGAAGTCCAGAACGCCGAGCCGCCCGTCCTCCGTCAGCCAGAAGTTGCCGGGGTGGGGGTCGGCGTGCAGCATCCCGACCCGGGCCGGAGAGCAGAACAGGAAGCGGACGAACAGCAGGCCGGCGTGGTTGCGCTCCTCCTGCGTGCCGTCGGCGATGATCCTGGAGAGCGGGGTTCCCGTCATCCACTCGGAGACGAGGATCTGCTCGTTGGCCGCGATCACGGCGGGCACGTGGAAGTCCGGGTCGTCGCGGAACTCCTCGGCGAACGCGTGCTGGGCCTCGGCCTCCTTGAGGTAGTCGAGCTCCTCGGACACCCGCTCCTTCAGCTCGGCCAGCACCGGCTTGATGTCCAGGCCGGGCAGCAGCGCGCCGAAGAGCTTGCCGAGCCGCGCGAGCTGGTTGAAGTCGGAGATCAGGGCCTTGCCCGCCCCCGGATACTGGATCTTCACGGCGACCGGGCGGCCGTCGTGCCACACGGCGCGGTGCACCTGCCCGATCGACGCCGCGGCGCTCGGCCGGTCGTCGAACTCCAGGAAGTTCTCCCGCCAGTCGTCGCCCAGCTGCTCGGTCAGGACCCGGTGGACGGTGGCGGCCGGAAGCGGCGGCGCGGCGTCCTGCAGACGGGTCAGTGTCGCCCGGTACGGCCCGGCGATCTCGGGCGGCAGTGCGGCCTCGAAGATCGACAGGGCCTGGCCGAGCTTCATGGCCCCGCCCTTGAGCTCGCCGAGCACCTTGAAGACCTGGTCGGCCGTGCGCTGCTGGATCTCCTGGGCGACGAGCTCCGCGGAGGCGCCACCGAGCCGCCTGCCCAGTCCGAGCGCGGTGCGGCCGGCGAACCCGAGGGGGAGTGTCGCGAGCTTTGCCGAGCGGGTCACGGCGCGGTGGGGAAGGTCACTCACACGACCCATTGTCGGCGATGAAGAGTGCTTTCGACCACAATTTCCGATCGCGCGACCGCCCGAGCTCCGGCGGTCGCGAGCCTCCCGGGGGAATAGGCCGTCTATGAGATTCCTCACACCACCGCTGTCGTGACGGGAGTCTCCGCCGGTGAGAGGCGTGACGGGCCGTGTGGCGCCGTGCCCCGCGCGAGCCGGGTCAGGCGGAACCGGGCCCGTCCTCATGTCCAGGGGTGCGCGTGACCGGCACGGGTTCCACGGCTGCAGACCGTGCCGGCCCTGGTCGCGGCGGGAGCCGGCGTGGCGTTCGTGCCGGCCGGCGCCGCCCGTATCGCGCCGCCGACGGTGACGATCACGCCGATCGACCACCCGGCCGCGGTCTGGCGGATCGGCGTCGTCTGGAGCGGAGCGCGTCGCACCGCCGTGATCCGCAACTTCCTTGAGGTGGTCCGGGACATCCGCGCCGTTTGAGAGGCCGGTTCACGCGGCCTGGCCGGGATCCCGCGGCGCGATCACGGCGGCGCCGGCCGGGTCGCTCCGTACGCAGCCGCAGTCGGCGTGCGGCTCGCAGGCGCGGTGCCGCCAGCGCCACCCGGGCGACACTTCCAGCATGCCGCCGGGCACGCGCCCCTCGTCGAGATAGGCCAGAGCCTGACCGGCCGCCTGCGCGGCGACCAGGCAGGACAGCACCACGTCGCAGGCGATCTCGCCCGCGGGGTAACCCCCGAGCCGGGCGCTCACGAGCGGCCAGGAAGGGTCGCGGTCGCGGCGGGTCAGGTCGAGGCAGCGCAGGCAGGGGGTGAGCCCCGGGACGACGAAGGGCCCCACCGAGCCGTGTCCCTCCACGGCGCAGACCAGCAGGTGCGCCACGCCCTCGGCGACGATCTCGTGGACCAGCGTGGCGTCGAGCGGATCGGCGGTGGCGAGGATCACGAGGTCGGGGCGCACCCCGCCGTCGGACAGGCGGGAGGCGGCCCGTCCCGGCCAGGCGTTGACGGCGGGGGAGATGCGCCGGGCCGCGAGCACGGCGGCCTCCTCGCGGGTCATCCCGGTCTCCGCGCGGCCGAGCCCGCCGGGGACCACGTCGCCCGCGGTGGCCGTGCCGGGATCGACCACGCAGATGTGGCCCACTCCGGCCGCGGCGAGCAGGGTGACGATCCGGGCGCCGACCCGGCCCGCGCCGTACACGCGGACCCGGGCCGCCCTCCGCACCGACAGGGCGCCCATGCCGCCGTCGGTGGAGGTCAGCGACAGCCTGTCCAGATCGGGGCGGAGGCGGTCGCGCTCGGCCAGCGGCAGGTCGGCGAGGGGTTCCGGCCGGGTCGCGGCGTCCTCGATCAGGCCGTGCGCGGCGAGCCGGGCGACCACCTCCTGGGCGGACGCCTCGTCGAGGCCGCTGCCGGCCACCGCCTGCCCGAGGGTGCGGGTGCCGTCCAGGCCGTCGATCAGGCGGCGTACGGGCGGCTCGACGCCGGTCAGCACGACGGCCCGCAGCGGATGGACACCGAACTGCAGCGTGCGGCCGTCTCGTTCGATCCGGCGCAGGGCGGGCTTGAGGCGAGGTCTCATAATCGCCAGACCTTGCCATACGCAGGGAAGCCCCGGTCTTGGAACCAGCGGGGCTGTGGATAATTACCGGGGTGATCGTGGTCGGTGAATATCCGCAACCCCGTAGTTTTCACGCCCGCAAGGTCACGTTCGCCCGATTGACCAGGGAGAACGTGTACCACCCCCTGTGGAATTCGGCGCGTGTCGGCTACCTTTCATATGTGCCCCCCGAGACAGTCGAGGTTCGTCGGAGCGCACGACGGCGGCGAACCGTTTCCGCGTACCGCGATGGAGACAAAACCATCGTGTTGCTTCCGGCTGGTCTGAGCACGACCGACGAGGAGCAGTGGGTACGCCGCATGCTCGACCGCCTTGCGGCCAAGGAGCAGCGAAGACGCCCGAGCGACGACGACCTCCTCGAACGGGCGATGGAGCTGTCGGCGCGCTACCTGGACGGAAAGGCCCTGCCGGCCAGTGTGCGCTGGGTGGAGAACCAGCTCCACAGGTGGGGCTCATGCACCCCCGACCACGGCACGATCAGGCTGTCGGCCCGGCTGCGGGGCATGCCGGCCTGGGTCGTCGACTACGTCATCATGCACGAGCTCGTCCACCTGCTCGTGCCGAGTCACGGCCCGCGTTTCTGGGCCCTCGTGGAGCGCTACCCTCGGGCGGAACGCGCCAGGGGCTTCCTTGAAGGCTTCTCGATGGCCGCCAACGGCTCCCTGGAGGAGTGTTGACCCGGGTCGCCGCGGTGCTGGTCACGCCAGGCATGGCGGAGGCGGCTCCGCCCGGTGTGGACCCGGCCGAGTTCCTGACGGCGATGGCCGAGGACACCTACGAGATGGTCGCCGGGCTCGAACTGGTGCGCCCGGTGATCCTTTCGGCCGGCGTGCCGGGGCTCGAGGACATCGCCTGGCCGGGCACGCCCGTCCTGCCGATCGCCTCACCCGCCGACGCCTTCGCCGCGCTGCCGCAGGAGGAAGAGGCCGTGATCGTCAGCGCCGACGCCCCCGACCTGCCGCCGCTGCTGATCGGAAAGCTCTTCCGGGAACTCGGGCGGGCGCACCTCGCGGTCTGCCCGGCCGAGGGCGGCGGCGCCGTCGCCGTGGCGGCGCGCCTGCCGGTCCCCGAGTGGGCCGCGCCCGACCTCGACGAACCCGACGTCGTCGCGGCGATGCGCCGCCGGGCGCCGGGTCCCCGCATGGTCGCCACCGGTCCCGGCTGGCATCGGCTCAGGAAACCGCAGGACGTGGCCCGTCTCGACCCCGGCCTCGAGGGCTGGGACAACACCCGGGCTCTGCTGACCTGAGTCCTGCTCGTAGGGGTCACAGGCTCCGGGGCAGGCGAAGCTCGGCGAAGAACGCCCGGTGGTCGCTGCCCGGGACCCTGTGAACGCTTGTGTTCACCGCCGACGCCCGCCGGTCGAACAGCACGTGATCGATCGTGATCAACGGCGGATACCGCCTGTCGGCCGGCCAGGTGGTGGTCAGGCCGTCGCCGGTCGCGTCGGCCGCGTCCGCGTAGCCCCGCCCGAGCACCGCGCGCAGGGCCGCGTGATCGAGGCTCGCGTTGAAGTCGCCGGCCAGGACGCGTACGACGCCGGGGGACGCGGCCGGGAGCGCCGCCAGCTCAGCGGTCCACTGGGCCACGTCATGCCCGTTCAGCGGGGCGAGGGTGTGCACGTCGACGATCTCCACGGGCGGCCCGGACGGCAGGGTGAGCCGGGCCCTCGGCATGTTGTGGCCGCCCTCGGGCGCGAAGTCGGGCGCCTCGGCCAGGGGGTGGCGGGCGTAGATCCCGCTGCCCGAGGGCCCGGGCCCGTCCTCCAGGTGCCGGTACGGCAGCAGCCTCGCCACGCCCGCCGCGTCCAGCGCCTCGACGGCCTCGGGAGTGAGTTCCTGCGTGTTGAGCACGTCCGGGTCGAGCCTGCGTACGAGGTCCACCACGGTCGCGGCGTCGCCCGCGCCGAAGAAGAGGTTGACCGTGAGGATCCGCAGCGACGGCCCGGTGGCCGTGGGGGCCGAGCCGGCCGCACGCGGCAGGACCACGGCGGCCAGGAGGGCCGACGCCGCCACCGCCACCGCGATCACGGCCGCGCGACGGGCGGCCAGTGCGATCAGCACCGCCAGGAGCGACGCGGCCGCGACATAGGGCGTCCCCGTCATCAGCGCGACGCCTACCCCCCGGATGCGAGCGGCGCTGTCGACCCCGGCGAGCCGGGCCGCCGCCCAGACCGCGAACGGCGCCACCGCGATCCACGCCAGGAGCGGGGAGACCCGGAGCCTGCGGCGCGGGGGAGAGACGATCTCGCCGCCCACGTCAACCTTGGTCATGTGGCGACACTAACCACCTGATGTGAAGGGCGGTGTAAGGGAGACGTGCGCGAACCGTGCAGAAGTGAACCGTGCAGAAGTCAGGCGCGGCACAGCGACCGGGCGCGGCGGGCGAGCCGCCGGGTGGCCTCGTCGCTCAGCTCCGGGATCTCCTCCACCGGGAACCAGCGCAGGTCGAGGGACTCGTCGCTGATCACCGCCTCGGCCCCCGGCGGCGCGACCGCGCCGTACTCGACGTCGAGATGCCAGCTGTGCGGCGGGTGGCACCAGACCTTGTGCCGGTCGAGGGCGAGCGGCCCGTCGAGCAGGGTCAGTCCGGGAATGCCCGACTCCTCGGCGGCCTCGCGCAGGGCGACCTGCGCGAGCGTGGCGTCGGACGTCTCGCAGTGCCCGCCCATGGGCAGCCACATCCCGGCCTTGGGGTGCAGGGTCAGCAGCACCCGCTCGCCGTCGTGCGACAGGACGGCCGTCGTCGCCGTGAGATGGCCGGGAGCGCACTCGCGCCACATCGCGTCCTCGTGGCTGCGCAGGTGCGCCAGGAACTCCTCGCGGAGCCGCTCCTCCTCGGGGGTGGGCGCGACCCACCCGGCCAGTACGGCTTGCGCGTCACGATGCAGGCTCACCGGCGCAGCCTACCGACAGCCGGCGAGCCTCGCGGCCGGTGCTACTCGCCGGTCTCCCCGTCGGAACCGGGCTCCTTGGGCTCTTCCAGCGCCGACAGGTCGAACTCGGCCTCGCCCTTCACGAACGACTCGGGGTTGTCCAGGTCGTCCGCGGTGGGCATAAGGTCGGGGTGACCCCAGACGGCGTCCCTGCCCTCGACTCCGCGCTCGTCGCCCAGGGCCTTCCACAGGGCGGCCGCCTCACGCAGCCGTCTCGGGCGCAGCTCAAGGCCCACCAGCGTGGCGAAGGTCCGCTCGGCCGGGCCGCCCGTGGCGCGCCGGCGCCGTACGGTCTCGGCCAGCGCCGCGGCGGACGGGAGCTTGCCCTCTGCGGCGGCGTCGACCACCGTGGCCACCCAGCCCTCGACCAGCGCGAGCGCGGTCTCCAGCCGGGTGAGCGCGGCCTTCTGCCGCTCGGTCTCCTCGGGCTTGAGCAGCTCGCCGCCGCCCAGGACCTCCTGGATCCGCTCGGGGTCGCTGAGGTCGAGCCCCTGGAGCTTGTCCTGCAGGGCGGACACGTCCACCGTGATGCCCTGGGCGTACTCCTCGACCGTGCCGAGCAGGTGCGCCCGCAGCCACGGCACGTGCTGGAAGAGCCGGTGGTGCGCCGCCTCGCGCAGCGCGAGGTAGAGACGGATCTCGTCCGAGGGCGTCTCCAGGCCGCTGCTGAAGGCGGCGACGCCTCCGGGCAGCAGGGCGGCGGTGTCCGACAGGGGGAGGCCGATGTCGGAGGAGCCGACGACCTCACGGGCGAGCGAGCCGAGGGCCTGGCCGATCTGCTGGCCGACCATCATGCTGCCCATCTGCCTGAGCATGCCCATGAGCGGCCCGGCCATGGCCTGCGCCTCCGGCGGCAGACCCGCCCCGCCGAGTGTGCCGCCCATCGTCTCCACCATCTGGGCGGCGACGGGATCGCACAGCTGCTTCCAGACCGGGATCGTCTTCTCGATCCACTCCGACCGGCTCCAGGCCTGCGGGGTGGTCACGCCGCTCGGCAGCGTGGTCACCTCGTTGAGCCACAGGTCGGCCAGGTTGAGGGCCTCGACGATCTGACGTCGCTCGCCCTCCATGACGCTCGGATCGCCCTCGGCGACCACGGCGTGCCGTGCGATGTTCTTCGCCATGTCCCAGTTGACGGGCCCGGCCTCCGGTGAGGCGGACAGCATGTCGGCGAACTGCCGCATGGCCGCGGCGATCTGCTCCGGGCTGCCGAACATGGCGAACGGATTGTCGTTGGGGTCGTTTTCGCGACCTGGCAGGTCAGTCACCGCGCCACCTCGTGCAGGATGGAGGAGTCCACATCCGCCACGTTATCCGCCGTGGGGCGGATCAGTGCAAAGTGAGGACCTCGTGCCTACCTCGAAACGCCTGCGTCCCCCCGTCGTCGCCGTCACCGGCGCCGCCTCCGGTCTCGGCCGGGCGTTCCTCGCGAAGGTGGCCTCGTCTGCGGATTTCCGCCGAGTGGTGGCCATCGACGAGCAGCGCGGCGACATCCCGGACGTCACCTGGCGGGTCCTCGACATTCGTGATCCGCTCTTGGCGAACCGGATCTCCGATGTGGACGTCCTGGTGCATCTCGGCACGGACGAGTCGCTCGACACCGATCACGCCGAGCGCCGCCGCTACAACCTGCGGGCCGCCCAGACCGTGCTCACGGCCTGCGCCGCGGCCCGGGTGCGGCGGGTCGTGCTGGTGACGAGCGCGATGGTGTACGGCGCCGCCGCCGACAACCCGGTGCCCCTGCCCGAGGACGCCCCGGTCGCGGCCGAGCCCGACACCGGCCTGGTTGGCGATCACCTGGAGATCGAGGCCCTGGTGCGGCGGTCGCTGCGGGCGCATCCCGGCCTGGAGGTGACCGTGCTGCGGCCCGCCGCCCTGGTCGGTCCGGGCGTCGACACCGTCATCACCCGCCACTTCGAGGCGCCGCGGCTGCTCGTGGTGAAGGGCTGCCTGCCGCGCTGGCAGTTCTGCCACGTCGACGACCTGGTGTCCGCGCTTGAGGCCGCCGCCCTGGGCAGGGTCGGCGGGGTCGTGGCGGTGGGCTCCGAGGGCTGGCTGGAGATGGAGCAGGTGGAGGAGATCTCCGGCCTGAAGCGGTTCGAGCTGCCGGCGGGCGTGACGTTCGGCACGGCGCAGCGGCTGCACCGGCTCGGCATCACGCCGACCGCCGCGACCGACCTGCACTACGTGGTCTATCCCTGGGTGGTCGACGGCGTGGCGCTGCGGGAGGCGGGCTGGAAGGCGACCTGGACCAACGAGGCCGCGCTGCGGGAACTGCTCGAACTGTGCGAGGGCAGGCACGCGGTCGTCGGCCGCCGCCTGTCGGGCAAGGAGGCCACGATCACCGCCGCGGGCGCGACCGTCGCGGTCATCGGCACGGCCGCGATCGTCCGCGCCGCCCGCCGCAAGCGCCGCACCTGACAGCGCCGCATCTGACAGCGCCGCATCCGACCCTGCTCAGGCACTAACCTCGGGGACGTGGACGTCATCCGATTGCTGGGCATCCGCGACACCCCGTTGTCCGTGGACGAGGTGCTGGGCGCGGTGGAGGATCATGCCGCCGGTGGCACGGCGGTCTTCGTCGGCACCGTACGCGAGCAGGACGGCGGCAGGCCGGTGACGCTCCTGTCGTACTCGGCGCACCCGTCCGCCGAGGAGCACCTGCGCAGGGTCGCCGAGAAGGTGGCGGCCGACCACCGGGTGACGGCGCTGGCGGCAGTCCACAGGGTGGGCGACCTGCGCCTGGGGGAGATCGCCGTCGTCGTGGCGGCCGCCTGCCCCCACCGCGGCGAGGCGTTCGAGGCCTGCCGCAGGCTGATCGACGATCTCAAGCACGAGGTGCCCATCTGGAAGCACCAGGTGTTCGCCGACGGAGACGCCGAGTGGGTCGGGGCCTGCGATTAGCGGCCGCGAAATGCCCGGAGCCCGGAACGCATAGAGTTCGTCCATGTCCCGACGCGCTCTGACCCTGCTGGTCGCGGGTTTCCTCGCGCTCGCGTTGGCCGTGATCGGCGCCATGCTGCCGGTGCCGTACGTCGTGCTGAGCCCCGGCCCCACCGAGAACACGATCGGGGACGTCAAGGGCAAACCGGTCATCACGATCTCGGGCCATGAGACCTATCCCACTCAGGGCAGGCTGAGCCTGGTCACCGTCGCCTACCAGGGCGGGCCCGACAACCGCCTCGACCTGCTCACCGCGCTGCGCGGCTGGCTCGACCCGACGGTCGCCGTGGTGCCGGAGGAGGCGCTGTTCCCGAAGTCCACCTCGGCCCAGCAGGTCGAGGAGCAGAACACGCAGGAGATGACCGACTCGCAGCAGTCGGCCACCGCCGCCGCGCTGAACGCCCTGAAGATCCCCATCGAGAAGGTGGTTACGGTCGCCGAGACCGACAAGGGGGCGCCGGCCGACGGGAAGCTCAAGCCGGGCGACGAGATCACGGCGGTGGACGGCACGACGGTGGGCGAGCTCGCGTCCGTCGCGGCGTCCGTGCAGAGCCGCAAGCCCGGCGAGCAGGTGACGTTCACGGTCAGGCGCGCCGGCGCCTCGACGCAGGTGCAGGTCGGCACCGTGGCGGGCAAGGACGGCAAGGCCAAGGTCGGCGTCCAGATGCGTTCGGGCTACCGGTTCCCGTTCACGGTCGACATCAGCGTCGGCGAGGTCGGCGGGCCGAGCGCGGGCCTGATGTTCTCGTTGGGCATCTACGACAAGCTGACGCCGGGGGCGCTCACCGGAGGCATGTCGGTCGCGGGCACAGGGACGATCGACCCGGCCGGCCAGGTCGGCCCGATCGGCGGCATCGAGCAGAAGATGGTCGGCGCGCGCCGGGCGGGCGCGACGGTCTTCCTCACGCCCGCAGGCAACTGCGCCGACGCCGTCAAGGCCGCGCCCGCCGGGCTGCGCCTGGTGCGGGTCGAGACGCTGGACGGCGCGATCAAGGCCATCGACGCCCTGCGCGATCACTCGGGCGAGGTCCCGGCCTGCCCGGCCGGCTGAGCGTACGCCGGGGGCGCGGGGGCCGTGACCTGCCCGTCTTGAGGCCGGGGGGCGTCACGAGAACGATCAGATCTGTTACCACGACCACGCCGGTCGCAGTGTAGGTTTCCAAGCACGGACCGTTGCCCTCTGACAATCATGGCCCTGCCATTCTGAGACAAGGGGTTGAGCGTTGAGCTTCCGGAGCCCCGGAGCCGGACGGGCGGTGCGCTTGCCCCGACGGCCGCGCCTTCTGATACCCGTGCTGATCGCCGTCGTGGCGATCGTCGTATTACTGCTGGTCTTCTCGGGGATCTACACCGACTACCTCTGGTACGACTCGGTGAACTTCTCCTCGGTGTTCTCCACGATGCTGCTCACCCAGGTGGTGCTGTTCGTCGTGGGCGCCGCCCTGATGATCGTCATCGTGGGCGGCAACATGGTGCTCGCGCACCGCACCCGCCCGATGTTCGGGCCGGGGATGTTCGGGGCGCCGCAGGGCGCCGACCGCTACCGCGTCGCGCTCGACCCGCACCGGCGGCTGGTCTTCCTGGTCGGCATGGGCGTCCTCGCCCTGTTCACGGGCTCGTCCACGGCGGGGCTGTGGAGGACCTGGCTGCAGTTCGTGAACCGCACGCCCTTCAACGAGAAGGACGCGCAGTTCGGCCTCGACCTGTCGTTCTTCGTGTTCACGATTCCGTTCCTGCGGATGCTGCTGAACTTCCTGTTCACGGCCGTGGTGCTGTCGATCATCGCGGCCACGGTCGTGCACTACCTGTACGGCGGGTTCCGGATCTCCTCACCCGGCGGGGTGCACGCCACCCGGGCCGCCCGGGCCCACCTGTCGGTGCTGCTCGGCGTGTTCGTCCTGCTCAAGGCCGCGGCCTACTGGCTCGACAGGTACAGCCTGGTCTTCTCCGACCGAGGCAAGACCTTCGGCGCGTCGTACACCGACGTGCACGCGGTGCTCCCGGCCAAGGGGATCCTCGCGGTCATCTCCCTCATCTGCGCGCTGATCTTCTTCGCCGGCGTCATCAGGCCGGGCGGGATGTTCCCGGGCGTGGCGTTCGGGCTGCTCGTGCTGTCGGCCGTCCTGATCGGCACCGTGTATCCCTCGCTGGTCGAGCAGTTCCAGGTCAAGCCGAACCAGCAGAGCAAGGAGCAGGCGTACATCCAGCGCAACATCGACGCGACCCGAAAAGCCTACGGAGTCGATACGGCGAAGGTCACGGAGTACAGCGCCAAGACCGACACCGACGCCTCCGTGCTGCAGACCGAGGCGTCGGCCATCCCCGGCATGCGCCTGCTCGACCCGAGCCTGCTGTCGCCGACGTTCCAGCAGAAGCAGCAGATCAAGGGCTACTACCAGTTCCCCGAGCAGCTCGACATCGACAGGTATCCCGTCGACGGCAAGCCGCGTGACACGGTGGTGGCGGTCCGCGAGATCGGCCGCCCGCCGGACGGGCAGCGCAACTGGATCAACGACCACCTGGTCTACACACACGGTTTCGGCTTCGTCGCCGCGCCCGGCAACAAGGTGGACAGCAGCGGCCTGCCGGAGTTCAGCGAGCGCGACATCCCGCCGGTCGGCGACCTCGGCGACTACGAGCCCCGCGTCTACTTCGGCGAGAACTCGCCCGACTACTCGATCGTCGGCGGCCCCGCGTCGGGCAAGAAGATCGAGCTCGACTACCCGCAGCAGGGACAGCCGGGCGCCGCCCAGCAGAACAACACCGGCCAGGTCAACAGCACCTACGAGGGCAAGGGCGGCGTCTCGATCGGGAACTTCTTCCGCCGCCTGCTCTACGCGGTGAAGTACGGCGAGACCAACCTGCTGCTGAACTCGAACATCAACGCCGAGTCGCGCATCCTCTACAACCGCGAGCCGGTGGAGCGCATCCAGCAGGTCGCGCCGTTCCTCACGCTTGACCGCGACCCGTACCCGGCCGTGGTGAACGGGCGGATCGTGTGGATCGTGGACGCGTACACGACCTCCGATTCCTACCCCTACTCCGAGCGCAAGAGCCTGGAGTCGCTGACCACCGACGTGCAGTCGAGCCGCCTCGGCGTGCCGCAGGTGCCCAGGGACGAGATCAACTACATCCGCAACTCGGTCAAGGCGACCGTGGACGCCTACGACGGCACGGTGACCCTGTACGCCTGGGACGAGTCCGACCCGGTGCTGAAGACCTGGGAGAAGGCCTTCGGCGGGGTCGTCAAGCCGGCGTCGCAGATCAGTCAGGCGCTGCGCGCCCACCTGCGCTACCCGGCCGACCTGTTCAAGGCCCAGCGGGAGATCCTCACCTCCTACCACGTCACCGACGCCAACGCGTTCTTCGGAGGCCAGGACTTCTGGAAGGTCCCCGAGGACCCGGCGACCGGCAAGAGCAAGCAGCCGCCGTACTACGTGACGATGAAGATGCCGGGCAGCGACACCGAGCGCTTCTCGCTGACGACCACGTTCGTGCCCAACCAGCGGCAGAACATGGCGGCGTTCATGGCGGTCGACGCGACGGCCGCCACGCCGAACCCGCCGCTGGAGATCCTCCAGTTGCCGAGCACGACCGCGATCCAGGGTCCGCCACAGGCGCAGAACCTGTTCGAGTCGAACACCTCGGTGTCGACCGAGCTCAACCTGCTGCGCGGCGGCGGCACCGACGTGCTGTACGGCAACCTGCTCACGCTGCCGTTCGGCAACGGCCTGCTGTACGTCGAGCCGGTCTACATCCAGCCGCGCGCGGAGACCTCGGGCAAGTATCCGACCCTCCGCCGGGTGCTCGTGCTGTACGGCGAGAAGGTCGGCTTCGGCCCCACGCTCAGCAACGCGCTGGAGCAGGTGTTCGGCGGCACCGTGGCCACGCCGCCGGATCAGACACCCGACCAGACGGCGAACCAGCCACCCGGTCAGGTCACTCCGCCGGAGAACTCCTCGGCGCTGACGTCGGCGCTCGACCGGGCCCAGCGGGCGTACGACGATTCGCAGAAGGCGCTGTCGTCGGACCCGCCCGACTGGAAGGCGTACGGCGACGCGCAGACCTCGCTGAAGAAGGCGCTGGACGACCTGGCCAAGCTCAAGGGCAGGACGCCCGTCCCGGCGGCGTCCCAGGCCCCGGTTCCGAGCGGGAGCCCGAGTCCGAGCGGGAGTCCACCGGCCGGTGTGACTCCCAGCCCCACACCGAGCGGCTGAGCCCTTCCGGAGCCCCGCGTCCCCACGGGCGCGGGGCTTCGGTTTGCCTCCCGCGCGATGTCGGGATAACCTCAAAGAGCCGACGCGGGGTGGAGCAGCTCGGTAGCTCGCTGGGCTCATAACCCAGAGGTCGCAGGTTCAAATCCTGTCCCCGCTACCAAGCGGAAACCCCCGAACCCACGGGTTCGGGGGTTTCTTTTTGTTCGAAGGCTGGTAACCGGCCATGGTGCAAGCCGTTAGGCGCCGAATCGGCGTATTCACGACGGCCATGCTGGACCGGCTTGTCAGGGCGATGGTTCACGATCACTGTGGGACGCGGTGGCGCCACCTGAGCGGATATGCCCCGGGCCTCTGAACAGGGGCGATGATCGGCTGCATAGGACGCCGGGAAGACCGGGAACATCGGGGAGATCTTTGCCATGATGGGCCGTGTAGCGTCCGCATGCCCGGTAGGAGGAGGTGAAGCGGTTGTCCTACAGTCCGAAGCTCGCCGCGGCGCTGTCGGGTGCCACGCTTCGCCAGCTCGCCCACTGGCGGAAGGCCGGTTCGGGTCGTGGGGCTCTGCTGGTCCCCGAAATCTCCGCTGTCCGTCCCGTCCTGTACTCCTTCAGGGACGTCATGGCGTTGCGAACCTGCGTCAAGCTGCGCAATGACGCTTCGCTGCAGAAGATCAGAAGGGCGTTGGACACGCTCCGCGACGATCTGGGAGAGCGTGAGCACCTTTCGGAGTACCGCCTCGTGGCCGACGGCAGCAGCATCTACTTGGTGGAGCCGGCTCAGGCCGTCGATCTGGTCCGCAGTAAGAAGAACATCGTCATTCACGAGATGGTGGACGTCCTGCGACCGTTCTATCGAGACGGTCGCCATATTCCCGACCTCCTGCGCCCGCGTGACCACGTCACGGTGGATCCGGCGGTCAGGGGTGGAATCCCGGTGATCGAGGGCACGCGGGTGCCTTATGACGAGGTCGCCGCGCTCCTCCGGGACGGCGTTCCGGCTGATCGGATTCCTGTCTACTACCCCAGCGTCACCGCGACGGCCGCGCTGCAGGCCGCGGATTTCGCCGATTACGTCGACAGCTACGACCCCCGAGAGGGCCGCGTGAGGCTGCTGCTGGATGAGAATGTCCCCAAGCCGCTCTACCAGGCCCTCACCGCCTTCATTCTGAATCACGAGATCGTTCACCTGCTTGATATGCCTGGTTGGTCCGGCACTCGCGACGAGAGCCTTTACCCGCTGGCGGCGGCTGAGGGCTTCCAGGTGGTTGTGACAAACGACGGGCGGCAGATGCAGCGTCCGCGGGAGGTGGCGGCGATCGCGGCTTCGGGCCTGCATCGAGTTGAGTATCCACACAAGCACCATGGCCTGGCAGGGATGGGGATTGCCATCGCGACAGTTGCTGCGGGCCTCCCCGGTGCCTTGGCCGTGTTGCAGGAGGCGAACGGCCAGAGGCTGATCACTTTTGCGTAGCATCGACCCGACACCGAAAGCCCGGTATCAAGTGATCGACCCTTTGGCGGATCCACCGAAGTTCTGGATCTCCTACTCCACGGACTGAAGCACAATCCGACTGCTGAGGGCGCGCGGGCTGCTGGCCGGACAGGTCAGGGCTCCGGTCCTCGACGAGGTGCCGCTCCTGCTGTCCTGGTGATCCGCTCGCCACCGCGTGGGGTGCTCAGCAGGGCGCCGCCGGTTCCGGGTGGCCCAGCGACAGACGCGGTGCGTGCAGGGGAAACCGATTTGGCACTCGTCCCCGCCGGCCGGTAAGCTTCAAACACAACGACGCGGGGTGGAGCAGTTCGGTAGCTCGCTGGGCTCATAACCCAGAGGTCGCAGGTTCAAATCCTGTCCCCGCTACCAAGAGTCGAAGGCCCGGCCTCCGGAAACGGAGACCGGGCCTTCGGTCTTCCACGGGTCCGGTCCAGTTCAGTGCAGTCCGATACGGGCACAGCCGTCGATCTCGGGCGGGAGTAGCGCATGATCACGTTGGATCGCCTGGTCAACGTGCTGGGCGCGTACGGCGTACGGCTGTGCGGGCGGCCCGAGAGGCGCTCGGCGCGGCTGCGCAGCGTGGCGGTGCCGGACGCCACCGACGGCCGGGTCACCGGTGACGTGCTCGTGGCCGTGGGAGCCGGGTCGGTGACCGAGGCGGTGCGGTGGGCGGTCACTGCGCAGGCCACGGTGGTCCTGGTGCGGGCGGGCGCGGAGACCGCGCGCGAGGCGACCGTGGCCGGCGAGAGCAACGACGTGGCGGTGATGCTCGTCGACCCCGCCGTCTCGTGGAGCCACCTCGTCGGAGTGGTCTACGGACTGGTGCTGGAAGGACGGGAGACCGAGTCGGGGCGGGGGCCCACGGACCTGTTCGCGCTGGCCGACAGCCTGGCGGACGCCGTCGGCGGCGCCGTGACCATCGAGGACCCGCTCTCGCGGGTGCTCGCGTACTCCCGCTCGCAGCAGGCGGGCGACCCGGCCCGGCTGGAGACGATCCTGGTGCGGCAGGTGCCGGAGCGGCTGCGGGAGATGTTCCTGGCGCGCCGGGTGTTCGCCCGCCTGGCGGCGACGGATGAGCCGATCTTCGTCGAGCCGGACCCGTCGCACGGCATGACCGGGCGGATGGTGGTGGCGGTGCGGGCCGGGCGGGAGCTGCTCGGGTCGGTATGGGTGACGTGCGGCAGCCCGCTGACCGGGACGCGGCACACCGCGCTGGCGAACGGCGCGCGCACCGTGGCGTTGCACCTGCTGCGCTCCCGGGCGAGCGCGGACCTGGAACGGCAGGTGGAGTCCGACCTGGTCGTCCTGCTGCTGGAGGGCACCGCCGACGCCGCGACCGTGGTCAGCCGCCTGGGACTGGCCGCGCGGGAGATGCGGGTCGTCGCGGTGCGCACGCACACCTCCGAGGAGCCGCACGCCATGCTCCTGCTGGCCTTCGAGCGGGCCACCACCGGTTTCGGCTGGTCCAGGCCCGGGAGGAGCACGCTGCTCGGCGACACGCTCTACACGATCCTGCCGGACGCGGGGGCGACGGCGGCACGGGAATGGGTGGCCGCGCTGGGGGCGGGGCTGCCGCCGCGGGTGCGCGTCGCGGCCGGGATCGGCGCGGCGGCCCAGGCGGCGGAACTGCCGGCGAGCCGCAGAGAGGCGGAGGAGTGCCTGGCGCTGCACGAGACCTCCCGCGCCGTGCCCGCCGGCGGGCCGCCCGCGTACGACGAGTCCTGGGACGACATCCTGCTGCACCGGTTGCGCGCCGCGGCGCGCGCGGGCCGCGTCCCCGCACGTGGACCGGTGAGCGCGCTGCGCCGGCACGACGCGCTCCACGACACCCACTACGTGGCGACGTTACGGGCGTGGCTGGAGGCCCAGGGCGATCTCATGGTCGCCGCCGAACGGCTCGGCGTGCACGCCAACACGGTACGCAACCGCCTGCGCAGGATGAGCGAGGTGACCCCGCTCGATCTGGACGACCCGCGCAAGCGCCTCGCCATGGTCATCACTCTGGCGGCCGAGGACGAATAGGCGGTTGTCCGAAACCCACAACAGGGACGCCGTGATTGTGCGGCCGCTACAACGCTGCGCGGCGTCGTCCGGGCGATGCTGACCGGGCAAGCAGTCGCCTGGTGTGGAGGTGGGACATGTCCGAGCGCGTTGACGACTGGCCGCGGTCGGTCGTCGTGGTGGGCGCGGGGATCGTGGGCCTGTCCACCGCGTGGTTCCTGCAGGAGCGCGGTGTGGAGGTCACCGTGGTCGACCGCCGGGGCGTGGCGGCCGGCGCGTCCTGGGGCAACGCGGGCTGGATCGCGCCAGGCCTCGCCATCCCGCTGAACGAACCCTCCGTGCTGCGGTACGGCCTGCGCTCGCTGCTCAATCCGGCCGCGCCGCTGCACGTCCCGGCGACCGTCGATCCGGGACTGTGGGCGTTCCTCACCCGTTTCGCCGCCAACTGCCGATGGTCGTCGTGGACCCGGGCCGTGCGCGCCAACCTGCCGCTCAACGACGAGTGCATCGAGGCGTACGAGGTGCTCGCCGCCAACGGCGTGGCCGCCCCCGTCGAGGACGCGCCGATCACCGCCGGCTTCCGGACGCCGCGCCAGGCCCAGGGCCTGCTCCACGAGCTGCGCAGGATGGCCGAGGCCGGGCAGCCGGTCGACCACACCGCGCTGGACGCACGGCGACTGGCCGAGGCCGTGCCGCTCGCCTCGGAGGCGTTGACCGCGGGCGTGCGGATCGACGGGCAGCGTTACGTCGACCCCGGCCGCTTCGTCCACGCGCTGGGCGAGGCCGTCGTCGCCCGGGGCGCCACGGTCGAGAAGCACGAGGTCGCCGACGTGCGCACCGACGCCAGGAAGGTCGCCGTGGTGGCCGGGGACGGCTCCGTCCTGTCCGCCGACGCGGTGGTGCTGGCCACCGGCGCCTGGCTGTCCCGGCTGGCGGGCCGCTGGGGCGTACGCGTCCCCGTGCGGGCCGGCCGCGGCTACTCGTTCACCGTGCCGGTGGACCACCCCGTCCCCGGCCCGATCTACCTGCCGGACGTGCGGGTGGCGTGCACCCCCTACCAGGGCGGGCTGCGCGTCGCGGGCACGATGGAGTTCCGCGACCCGGACGCTCCGGCCGTCGAGGCCCGGCTGAAGGCGATCATCGCCTCGGCACGCCCCCTGCTGCGGGGCGTGCGCTGGGAGGAACGCACCGACGTCTGGGTCGGCCCCCGGCCGGTCACGCCGGACGGGCGACCCCTGATCGGCGCGACCGACGCCCCGGGCGTCTACATCGCCGGCGGGCACGGCATGTGGGGCCTGGCCCACGGCCCGGCCACCGGACGGCTCCTCGCCGAGCAGATCACCACCGGCAAGCAGCCCGCCGTCCTGCGGGAGTTCGACCCGCTGCGCTGAGCCCGTTCAACTGAGCCCGTTCAACTGAGCCCGTTCAACTGAGCCCGTTCAGCTGAGCGCCGCCTTTCCGGCCTTGTCGCGGGGCGACAACAATCGCCCGATAGATGTCGCACAGTGACATTGAGGCGGGACCGTCCGGTGGTGAAGGCTCCCCGCATGCAGGCCCGCATCACACTGGAGGACGTCGCCGCGCTGGCCCGCGGCTGCGCCGTGCTCGGCACCGGCGGCGGCGGGGACGTCCGCCCCGGCGCCATCGCCGCCCGGCGCGCGATACGCGAGCACGGCGAGGTGCCGCTGGTCACCCTGGACGAATTGCCCGATGACGCGCTCGTGCTGCCGCTGTCGGGGATCGGTGCCCCGACCGTCAGCAACGAGATGGTCCACGGCACGGACGAGCCGGTCAGGATCGCCGAGGAGATCGAGCGGATCTTCGGCCGGCCGCCCGCCGCGGTCATGTCCTCGGAGATCGGCGGCGGCAACGGCGTCGCCCCGGTGGCCTGGGCGGCCAGGCTCGGGCTGCCGCTGCTCGACGCCGACGCGATGGGCCGGGCCTTCCCCGAGGTCCAGATGGTCTCGATGTACGTGGCCGGGATCCCGGCCAACCTCGTGGTCATGACCGACGTCGTCGGCAACGTCGTGACGATCAGGCCGGTCGATGGCCTGTGGTCGGAGCAGATCGCGCGCGCCGTCTGCGTGGCGGCGGGGTCGAGCGCCCTGATGGCCGATTACGTGCTGACCGCGCGCGAGTGCGCGGGCGCGGTGATCGAGGGCACGGTGAGCCGGGCGATCGCGGTCGGCCGGGCGACCGAGGGCGCCGCCGACCCGCTGGCCGCCCTGACCGCGGAGCTCGGCGCCGTACGGCTGATCGCCGGCAAGCTGGCCGACCTGGAGCGCAGGACCACCGGCGGGTTCGCCCGGGGCACGGCGACGATCGAGGGCACCGGCGACGACCGGGGCAGGACGCTGACCCTGGAGATCCAGAACGAGAACCTCGTCGCCGTCGAGGACGGCAGGGTCAGGGCCATGGTGCCCGACCTGATCACGGTGGTCGACAGCCAGACGGCGACGGCGATCCAGACCGAGGGGCTGCGGTACGGCCAGCGGGTGACCGTGCTCGCCTGGCCCTGCGACCCCCTGTGGCGTACGCCGAAGGGCCTGGAGACGGCGGGCCCGCGGGCGTTCGGCTACGACATGGACTACCTGCCGGTGGAGAAGATCGCATGAGGACGACGCTGCGGGTCGGCATCGACGTGGGCGGCACCAACACCGACGCGGTGGTGCTGGACGACGACGACCGGGTCCTCGCCGCCGCCAAGCGGCCCACCAGCCCCGACGTGACCGAGGGCCTGCGCGCGGCGCTCGACGCGGTCCTCGCCGAGCTGCCCGAGCCGGGCCTGGAAAAGCGTGTGAAGCGGGTGATGCTCGGCACCACCCACGCGACCAACGCCATCCTGGAGCGGCGTGCGCTCGGCAGGGTGGCCGTGCTGCGTCTCGGCGCCCCGGCGACCACGTCCGTGCCGCCGCTCAGCGAGTGGCCCGACGACCTGCGCGACACCGTCGCGGCGGGAACCGCGATCGTGCGGGGCGGGCACTTCGTCGACGGGCGCGAGATCGCGCCTCTCGACGTGGACGCGGTCAGGAAGTTCGTGGCCAGCACGCCCGCCGACGCGGTCGCCGTCGCGGGCGTGTTCAGCCCGGCGAGCGCCGACCAGGAGAACCGGGTCGCCGAGATCATCCGTGCCGAGATCGGCGACGTGCCGGTGAGCCTCAGCCACGAGATCGGCTCGCTCGGCCTGCTTGAGCGCGAGAACGCGACCGTGCTCAACGCCGCCCTGTACGGCGTGGCCCGCGACGTCACCGCCGCGCTGCGCGGGGCCCTCGAGGCGAGGGGCCTGGAGGTCGAGACGTACTTCGCGCAGAACGACGGCACGCTGATGGCCGTCGACTACGCGGCCCGCTACCCGGTGCTGACCATCGGCTCGGGGCCGGCCAACTCGCTGCGCGGCGCGGCGTACCTGTCGGGCGTGACGGACGCGATCGTGGCCGACGTCGGCGGCACCTCGACCGACCTCGGCGTGCTCGTGGGCGGCTTCCCCCGGGAGTCGGCCGCGGCGGTCGAGATCGGCGGGGTCACGACCAACTTCCGGATGCCCGACATCCTGTCCATCGCGCTCGGCGGCGGCACGATCGTCGGGGCGGAGCCGCGTTCTGTGGGCTACCGGATCGGCACGGAGGCGCTCGTCTTCGGCGGCTCCACCCCCACCATGACCGACGCCGCGGTGGTGGCCGGGCGGGGAGCGGTGGGCACCCGTCCCGTCCCCGAGGAGTGGCACGAGCGACTGGCCCGGGCCGTACGTGCGGCCGACGAGGCCGTCGCGGACGCGGTGGACCGGGTGGCGCTCGGCCGGTCCGACCGGCCGCTCGTGGCGGTCGGCGGCGGCGCGTTCCTGCTGGCCGATCAGGTGCCCGGGGCGCGTGAGGTGATCCGTCCCGCGCACGCCGAGGTGGCCAACGCCGTGGGCGCGGCCATCGCCCTCGCCAGCGGCAGGCTCGAAACGATCGTGCCCGCTTCTGGAGGCGGGAGCTCCAGGGCTAGATTGATCGACAACGCCAAGGAGGAGGCGGCCGCGCGGGCCGTCGCCGCCGGGGCCGACCCCGCAACCGTTCAGATCGTCGAGCTCAGCGAGATCCCTCTCAGCTACCTTCCTGAGCCCGCGGTGCGCCTGCACGTCAAGGCCGCCGGCCCCCTCGCCCGGCAGGCCGGATAGGAAAGGAACTCCCTCACATGCGCTGGCACAAGCGTCTTCTCGCCGCGGGAGCCGTGACCGCCGTGACGGTCACCGCCGCGGCCTGCTCGGGCGGGCAGGTCCGCGGCGCCGCCGACTCCACCCCGCAGCCCGGCTCCTCGGCCGGCTCGGCCGGAGGCGCGGCCGACAGCACGTTCGTGTACGTCCCCAACCTGGACGTCGTCACCGACTGGGACCCCGCGAGCTCGTATTCCAACGAGAACATCGCGATGGAGAACATCTACGAGTCGCTGACCCGCTACAACCCGCAGACGAAGAAGGCCGAGCCGCGGCTGGCCGCCTCGTGGACCTCCTCGCCCGACGGCAAGAAGTGGACGTTCACGCTGCGCGAGGGCGTGAAGTTCCACACGGGCAAGCCGGTGGACGCCGCCGCGGCCAAGGCCGCGATCGAGCGCACGATCAAGGAGGGGCAGGGCGCGGCCTACATCTGGGGCGCGGTCAAGAAGATCGAGGCCAAGGACGCCACGACGCTCGAGTTCACGCTCAAGTACCCCACGCCGCTCGACCTGGTCGCCTCGGCCGGCTACGCGTCGTACGTCTACGACACCACGGCCGCCTCCGGCGACCTGAAGAAGTGGTTCGGCGAGGGCCACGACGCGGGCTCCGGGCCGTACACGATCGAGAGCTGGCAGAAGGGCAAGGAGACCGAGCTCACGCTCAAGGCGTTCGACGACTACTGGGGCGGCTGGGACGGCCAGCACTACAAGAAGGTCGCCTATCGGGTCACGCCCGAGCTGACCACCGCCTGGCAGTTGCTGCAGCGCGGCGAGGTGTCGTTCGTCCAGCGGCTCAACTCGCAGCTGTTCGCCCAGGCGGGCAGCACGGACACGGTGCAGACCTCGCAGACGCCGTCGTTCCAGAACCTGCTCGTGCTGTTCAACACGGCCGACGGCCCGCTCAAGGACGTGAAGCTTCGCCAGGCCCTGCAGAAGGCGATCGACTACGACGGCCTCGTGGCGGCGATGAAGGGCTCGGGCGTGGCCGCAAGCGGCCTGGTCCCCGAGGGCCTGCTCGGCAACATCCCCGGCATGACGCCCAAGCAGGACCTCGCGGGCGCCGAGGCGCTGCTCAAGGAGGCCGGGTACGGCCCCGGCGGCAAGCAGCTCGACCTGACGCTGACCTACGCCCAGGGCGACAGCGACCAGGAACTGCTGGTCACGCTGCTCTCCTCTGCGCTCGACAAGCTGAACGTGAAGCTGTCGGCCAAGCCGCTGCAGTGGACCACGCAGTGGGACCAGGGCAAGGCGAAGGACCCGTCGAAGCGCCAGGACGTCTTCGTCATGTACTGGTTCCCCGACTACGCCGACGCCTACTCGTGGTTCGTCAACGTCTTCCACAGCGAGAAGGACGTGCAGTTCAACCTCTCCTACCTGAAGGACGCGGCGATCGACAAGGAGATCGACGAACTGCCCGCGCTCACCGCGACCGACAAGGCCGCGGCGGAGAAGGCGTACGCCGACCTCCAAAACAAGATCATCGGCGAGCAGGCGGCGGTGGCCGTGCCGTACGTGCAGAACTACCAGCGGGCCTTCGCCAAGTCGGTCCAGGGATACGTGGACAACCCGGCCTACCCCAACGTGGTGTTCGTCTACGACCTGAAGCCCGGCGCCTGATCATGCCGAGGTACCTGATCCGCCGGCTCGGCCAGGCCGTCCTGGTCGTGGCCGGCGTGATCGTCCTCACGTTCGCCATCATGCGCCTGGTGCCCGGCGACCCGGCCGTTGCGTACGCCGGGCCGAAGGCGACGGCGGCCGAGCTCGCCGACGCCCGGCGGCGGTTCGGCCTGGACGACCCGCTGCCGGTGCAGTTGTGGAACTACGTGCGCGACCTGCTGGGCGGTGACTGGGGGACCAGCCTGCACACCCGGCAGCCCGTGCGCGACGACCTCTTCCAGGCGTTCCCCGCCTCCCTGGAACTCGTGGGCGCGGCGCTGATCATCGCCCTGGTCGTGGGAATCCCGCTGGGGATCGCCGCCGCCCGCTACAAGGGCCGCCTGCCCGACCTGTCGGTGCGGCTGTCGTCGATGCTGGCCGTGTCCGTGCCGGTGTTCTGGCTCGCCCTGGCCCTGCAGACGGTCTTCGCCAGCGGGCTCGGCTGGTTCCCCGTCGCCGGGGAGTACGACGCGTCGCTCGACCGGACCAGCCCCCTGCACCTCTACACCAACATCACGGCCGTGGACGCGCTGATCACCGGCAACTGGCCGATCCTCACGAGCACGCTGGCGCACATGGTGCTGCCCGCCCTGGTGATCGCGGCGTACCCGGCCGGGGTGGTGGCCCAGATGACCAGGGCCGCCCTCATCGAGGAGTCGTCGCGCGACCACGCCCGGCTGGAGCGCGCGCTCGGCTTCGGCGAGACCGCGGTGCTCACCCGGTTCGCCCTGCGCCCCGCGCTGAACCCGGTGCTGTCGCTCATCGCGCTCGTCTTCGCCTACTCGATCGTCAACGGCTTCCTCGTGGAGGCCGTGTTCAACTGGCCGGGCCTCGGACGGTACGCCGCCGACTCGATCCGCTCGCTCGACACCCCGGCCATCGCCGGGGTCACACTGCTGGTCGCCGTGCTGTACGTCGTCGCCAACCTCGCCGTGGACCTCCTCCAGGGCGTGGTCGACCCGAGGGTGAGGGCGCGATGACCGCTCCGGCCCTGACCACGTTCCGCCGTACTCCGCTGCGGCGCCTGGCGGGGGTGGACCGCCTCGCGGTGGCGGGGGCCGTGCTGCTGGGCGTCGTCGTGCTGGCGGCGCTGCTCGCGCCGTGGATCGCCCCCTACCCGGAGGACGGCGGCTCGGCCACCCATCCCCTGGAGGCGCTGCTGCCGCCGAGCGGCGCCCACTGGTTCGGCACCGACCAGGTCGGCCGCGACGTGCTCAGCCGGGTCCTGTTCGGCGCCCGCACCTCGCTGCTGATCGCCGTCGCGGTGCTGGCCGTCAGCGGCGTCGCCGGCGTCGTCCTGGGAGTGGTCGCCGGGTACGCCGGCGGCTGGGCCCGTGACGTGATCATGCGGGTGACCGACGTCTTCCTCGCCTTCCCCGCGCTGCTGCTGTCGCTGGCGCTCGCCGTGGTGCTCCAGCCGAGCGTGACCACCGTGATCGTGGCGATCGCGGTCACCTGGTGGCCCTGGTACGCCCGGCTCACGGCGTCGGTCGCCACGTCGGTGGCCACCCGGGGATTCGTCGACTCCGCGCGCTGCCTGGGCGTGCCCGCCCCGCTCATCGTGCTGCGGCACGTGCTGCCGAACTCGCTCACGCCGGTGCTGGTCCAGCTGTCGCTGGACGGCGGCGGGGTCATCCTCACCGCCGCCGCGCTGTCGTACCTCGGGCTGGGCGCCCACGAGCCGACCTCGGAGTGGGGGCTGATGGTCCAGCAGGGCCAGTCGCTGTTCACCACCGACTGGTGGGTGGTGACCTTCCCCGGCCTCGCCATCCTGGTCACCGCGTTCTCGTTCAACGTGCTCGGCGAGGGACTGAGGGCGAGGCTGTCGCGATGAGTTTGATCAGCGTGAAGGACCTCGTCGTGAGGATCGGCGACCGGGTGATCGCGTCGGTTCCTGAGCTCGACGTGGCCGCCGGGGAATGCGTGGCGATCGTCGGCGAGAGCGGGTCGGGCAAGACGACCACGCTGCTCAGCACGCTCGGCCTCGTCCACGGCGCGGACGTCTCCGGCCGGATCACGGTCGGCGACGTGGACGTGCTCACGGCGAGCCCGGCGCGGCTGCGGGAGATCCGCGGCTCGCGGGCCGCCCTGGTGATGCAGAGCCCGCAGGCCGCGCTCAATCCGACCATGCGCCTGGGCACGCTCATGCGCCGCGCGCTCGCCCGGCACGGCGTCAAGGGCGCGGACGCGCGGGAGCGGGCCGAGGAGGGGGTCCGCGCGGTGCTGCTCGATCCCGAGATCCTGCGCCGCTACCCCCACCAGGTGTCCGGCGGCCAGGCCCAGCGGTTCGCCATCGCGCTGGCCCTCGCACTCGGCGCGCAGGTCGTGCTGGCCGACGAGCCGACCAGCGCGCTGGACGTGACCGTGCAGGCCGAGGTGGTCGCGGTGCTGCGCCGGCTGCGTGACGAGCGCGGCCTCGCCGTGCTGCTGGTCTCCCACGACCTCGCGCTGGTCTCCACGATCGCCGACCGGGTCGTGGTGATGCGCGACGGCGCCGTGGTGGAGAGCGGGTCCGCCGCCGAGGTGTTCGCCCGGCCGGCCGACCCCTACACCCGTGAGCTGATCGCCGCGGTGCCCGCGTTACCGGAACCCGCTGACTTCGACGAGGGGGAGGGGGCATGACTCTGCTCGCCGCCGAGGGGGTCACCCTCGCGTACGGCGCGACGGCGGTGGTCCACGACGTGAGCCTCGCCGTGGACGAGGGCGGGGTGGGCCTGATCGGGGAGAGCGGCTCGGGCAAGACCACGCTCGCCCGCGCGCTGCTCGGCCTCATGCGCCCGCGCTCCGGCGTCGTCCGGTACGGCGCCGGCGACCTGGCCGGGCTCGGCAGGGCCGGCCGGGCCGAGTTCCGCCGGGCCGTGCAGCCGGTCTTCCAGGACGGCAGCGAGGCGCTCGACCCCCGCATGACCGCCGGGGCGTCGATCACCGAGGCACTGACCACCCACCACCGCATGTCCGGGGCCGAGCGGCGGGAGCGGGTCGCCGCGCTCCTCTCCGACGTGGGGCTCGACCCCGCGCTCGCCGCCCGCAGGCCGCACGAGATGTCCGGCGGCCAGCGGCAGCGGGTGGCCATCGCCCGCGCCCTGGCCGTGGAGCCGCGGCTGCTGGTGCTCGACGAGCCCACGAGCGCGCTCGACGTCACCGTGCAGGCCAGGATCCTCGACCTGCTGGAGAGGCTGGCCGCGGATCGCGGGCTCGGCTACCTGCTCATCACGCACAACCTCGGCGTCGTGGGGCGGCTGTGCCGTACGTCGTCGGTGCTGTTCGCCGGGCGGGTCGTCGAGTCCGGCCCGACCGGGGAGCTGCTCACCCGGCCGGCCCACCCGTACACCAGGGCGCTGCGCGACGCGGTGCCGCGCCTGGGCGGCGAGCCGCCGCGCGCCGCCGGGCGGACCGAGGTGGCCGCGGCGGCGACGGGATGCCCGTTCCGGCTGCGCTGCCCTCTCGCAGTGGACCGCTGCCGGGAGGAGACGCCGCAGGCGCGCGAGGTCGAGGGGCGTAAGGTGGCATGCCACCGCGCGGAGGAGGTGCTGCACACCCCGGGCTCCTCGGCTCCGCGCGTCCCCCACGGAGGTGAGACCCCCGATGCGCCGCGTCAGTGACCTGCTCAGGACGCCCGCGGGCCGCAGGCTGACGCTCGTCGCCGGGCCCTGGGACGCCCGTGAGGTCGGCAGCGTCGTCCTCGTCGACGAGATGCGCGAACTGGCCGCGGCGGCCCCCGGCGCGCTGGCGATCCTGTCCCGCCACGCCATGCGGTCGTGCGACGTGCTCGACGCGCTGCGCCTGGCCGGACGCGGCGGCCTGGCCGGGATCGTGCTGCCCGGCCCCTCGGGCACCACCAGGGAGACGGTGGAGCTGGCCAGGCGGGAGCGGGTCGCGCTGCTCGCCGGCGCCTCCGACCACTCGCTGTCGGACACCGTGCTCGGCCTCAGCGCGGCCGTACGCGCCGACCCCGGGCTGCTGCTGCGCCGTACGCGCGAGGCGATCGACGGCATCGGCGCGATGGAGGGCGCGGGCGAGGACGACATCCTGCGCGCGGCGTCCGCCTCTGTCGGGGTCGCGTACGTGGTCGCCGACCTGGCCGACCCGGCGGCCAACGCGACCGTGATTCGGGTCGGCGGCCGGCCGGACGGCTACGTGTGCTGGGAGGGCGAGGACCCGGCGGCGGCGATCGTCGCCCAGGTCGTCGCGACCACGCTCGGCCGGGTGCGGGCGGCCGCGCGGGAGGCGGAGGCGGCTCGCGAGCGCGCGCTGCTGGCCCTGCTCGGCGCCAAGGACACCCGGACCGCCGCCCGGCGCGCCCGGCACGAGGGCGTGCCGGTGGACGGCTGGCACGTGGCGGTCTTCCTGCGCGACCCCGGCGGTGAGGCGGCCCCGGGGGCGGCGGATCCGGTGCTCCGCGAGGCGCGCGCAACCGCCGCCACGCTGCCCGGCGCACTGGGACTTGGTGGGGACGGGGGACTTCGCGATGCGGGCCTCGGCGACGGAGGCCTCGGCGACGGGGGCCTCGGGGGCACGGCCGAGCTGTCCGCGCCGCCGCTGGTCACCCGGTGGCAGGACGGCGTGCTCGTGCTCCTCACCGCCGACGAGCGGACGACTCTCGGCGCCGGCCTGCCCTGCCCGCCGTCGGCACCGTGGCCGTCGGGCGTGGGGCCAGGGGGTTTGGGGGCAGGGAGCTTGGGAGCAGGGGTCGGCACCTGCCAGGCGGGGCCGGACGGGCTGCGCCGTACGGCGTCGCAGGCGCGGGCGGCCGCCGCACGCGCCGCGGCCGGAGAGGTCGTCAGGTTCGACAGGCTCGGGGTCCACGCGCTCCTCGCGGAGTTGAGCGGCAGCGAGAGCGCGCTGGTGGCCGCCCGCGACATGCTCGCCCCGCTGGAACGCCTCGGGGCGCTCAGCGCCCACGCGGTGCCCACGCTGAAGGCCTACCTGGACAGCTGGGGCTCCCGCACCAGGGCGGCCGAGCTGCTCAGCCTGCATCCCAACGCGGTGGCCCACCGGATCAGGCGCATCGCCGAGGCGCTCGACGCCGACCTGTCCGACCCGCAGACCCGCTTCGCGCTTCAGCTCGCCTGCCACGTGGTGCTCGACCACGACTGTCTCCCGGGGACAACAACGCCGATCTCGTCGTCGTGAGGACACATCGACGCGGCGCGCGGCCGCATCTACGTTGCCAGGCATGACAACGGTCATCGGAGTGGACGTCGGCGGCACCTTCACCGACCTCGTCCTGCACGACGCCGCGACCGGCGAGATCAGGGTCGCCAAACAGCCCACCACACCGTCCGCGCCCGAACGCGGGGTCCTCGCCGCGGTCGACGCGGCGGTGCCGGCGGAGCTGCTCGCGCGCTGCCGCCACTTCGTGCACGGCACCACCGTGGGCCTGAACGCGTTGCTCGAAAGGCGGGGCGCGACCGTCGGCCTGATCACCACGGCCGGGTTCCGCGACGTGCTGGAGATCCGCAGGGGCGACCGCGACGACCCCTACGACCTGTTCTGGACCCCGCCGCCGCCGCTCGTGCCCCGGCGGCTGCGCCTGGAGGTGACCGAGCGGGTGGCCGCCGACGGCTCGGTCGCATGCGACCTGGAGCCGGAGGACGTGCGGCGGGCCGCCGAGGTGTTCGCGGCCGAGGGCGTGGACGCCGTGGCGATCGTGCTGGTCAACTCCTACGCCAACCCCGCGCACGAGGCACGGGCGGCCGAGCTGCTCAGGCAGGCCGGGTTCGCCGGGCCGGTCTCGCTGTCGCACGAGGTCTCGGGGGAGTACCGGGAGTACGAGCGCACCTGCACCACGGTCGTGGACGCCTTCGTCCGCCACCGCATGGGCCCCTACCTGCACAACCTCGACCACGAGCTGCGGGCGAGGGGTTTCACGGGCGAGCTGCTCGTGACCCGGTCCGGCGGCGGCGCGCTGGCGCTGGCCGAGGCCGCGGCGCGGCCGTTCGAGACGATCCTGTCCGGCCCGGTGGCCGGGGCCGCCGCCACCGCCCGCCTGGCCGCCTCGCTCGGCCCCTCCCTGGGCATCGGCACGGCCGTCGCCGCCGACGTGGGCGGCACCAGCTTCGACACCGCGCTCATCGAGGACGGGCGGCTTCCGCTGCTCTACCAGGGCGAGGTCGTCGGCCTGCCGCTGCAGAGCCCCTGGGTGGACGTGCGATCGGTGGGCGCGGGCGGCGGCTCCGTGGCGTACGCCGACGCGGGCGGCCTGCTGCGCGTCGGCCCGCGCAGCGCGGGCGCCGACCCCGGGCCCGCCTGCTACCAGCGCGGCGGGACCGAGCCCACGGTGACCGACGCCGCCCTGCACCTCGGCATGATCCCCCGCGGGCACATCTCCGGCGGCATCGAACTGTCCGAGGACGCGGCGGCCCGCGCGCTGGCGCCGCTCGCGGGGCCGACCGGCATCGACGGCGTGGACGCGGTCGCGGTGGGCGTGGTCAGGATCGCCGCCGCGCACATGGCCCAGGCCGTGCGCGGCGTGACGGTGGAGCGGGGCGTGGACCCGCGCGGCGCGGCCGTCGTCGCCTTCGGCGGCGCGGGGCCGGTGTTCGGCTGCCTGCTCGCCGACGAGCTCGACGTGGACACCGTGGTCGTGCCGCCCAACGCGGGCAACTTCTCCGCCGTCGGCCTGGTGCAGGCCGACATCGTGCGGTCGGCCGCCCGCACGATGGTGCGTCCCCTGGACGACGAGGCGCTGCCGCTGGTCGAGCGGGTGGCGGAGGCGCTGTTCGAGCGGCTCGCCCAGCCCGGAGCCGTACGCGAGGTGGACCTCGACCTGCGCCACCGGGGACAGGAGCACACGCTGACGATCCCGGTGCGGTTGGGTGAGGACGACGTGGCGGCCGTGTCGGCCCGGTTCTCCGAGGCGTACCACCGGGCCTTCGGCCACACCCTGCCCGACCCGCTGGAGATCGTCACCGTACGGGCGACCGGCAGGGTGGTCCTCGACGCGGACCGCCCGATGGTGCCTGCCCCGCCGGCCGGCGAGGGCGGGCGGGGGACGACGCGGCTGTGGTCGTTCCGCCGGGGCGCCTGGACCGAGGCCCCGGTCGTACGGCGGGAGGACCTGGACGGCGTGGCCGAGGGCCCGCTGCTGGTGGTGGAGCCGACCGCGACGACCTACGTGGACGCCGGATTCGCGGTGGAGACGCACGAGAGCGGCTGTCTCATGATCACACGGAAGGACCGCCCATGACCATCGTCCGCACCCGATACGCGGAGGTCCACCCCGGGCTGGGCGACGGCGCCGACCCCGTCACCACCGAGATCATCCGGCAGGGCCTCAACGCGGCCGCCGACCAGATGAAGCAGTCGCTGATCCGCACCGCGTTCTCGCCGATCATCTACGAGGCGCTGGACTTCGCCGTCGCCTTCTACGACGCCGACATGTGCATGCTGGCGCAGGCCCCGACGCTGCCGGCGTTCATGGGCACCCTGGGCTTCTGCGTGAGGGAGGCCGTCGAGGGCGTCGGCGGTCCCGCCGCGCTCAGCCCCGGCGACGTGATCCTCTACAACGACCCGTACGGCACCGGCTCCCACCCGCAGGACGCGGCGATGGTGGTGCCGATCTTCCACGACGACACGCTGGTCGCGTACTCGGCCATCAAGGCCCACTGGCTCGACATCGGCGGCAAGGACCCCTACTGCACGGACACGGTCGACGTCCACCAGGAGGGCACGATCTTCCCCGGGGTCAAGCTGTACGACGCCGGGCGGCTGGTCAGCGACGTCTACCGGATGATCCTGGCCAACAGCCGGATGCCGGAGATGGTCATCGGGGACATCAACGCGATGGTGGCCGGGGCGCGGACCGGGGCGGAGGCCCTCGGCGCGCTGGTGCGGCGGCACGGCCTGGACACCTTCCGCCGCTGCGTCGCCCGCATGTACGCCCACGGCGAGGCGCTGGTGCGCGGCTGGTTCGAGCGCCTGCCCGACGGCGTCTACCAGGCGTCCAGCGTCATCGACTCCGACGGCGTGAACGGCACGCCGATCCCGTTCGGCGTCCGGGTCGTCGTGGACGGCTCGTCGGTGACCGTCGACCTGACCGACTGCCCCGACCAGGTCGGCGGGCCGGTCAACTGCCCGCTGCCGTCCACCGTGGCGGCCGTACGGATCGCGGTGGCCTTCCTCGCCGGGGCCGGCGAGCAGCCCAACGAGGGCCACTTCCGCCCGCTGGAGCTGGTCACCCGGCTCGGCTCGCTGTTCCACCCCGTACGGCCGGCGCCCTGCTTCATGTACGGCATCCCCTCCGACCACGCCATCGAGCTGATCATCAGGGCGCTGGCCGAGGCCGTGCCGGAATCGGTGCCGGCCGCCAGCGGCGGGGACATCAACGCCCTGGTGTGGTGGGGCAACCGCGAGGCGACCGGCGAGCCGTGGGCCGACGGCGCCCCCCATCCGGTGGGTCAGGGCGCCTCACCGTCGGCCGACGGCGCGAGCGCGCTCATGTACATCTCGGAGTCGGCCACCCGCTTCACCCCCGCCGAGGTGTGGGAGGCGCGCAACCCCTGGCGGATCGAGCGGCTCGCCCTGGCCGAGGACTCCGGCGGACCCGGCCGTCACCGCGGCGGCCTGGGGCTCGACCTGTCCTTCCGCATCCTGGAGGACCAGTACCTCACCGCGGGCCTGGCCAGGACCGCGCTGGCGCCCTGGGGACTCGAGGGCGGCCTGCCCGGCCGGCCCAACCGGCTCACGGTGGAGTATCCCGACGGGCACGCCGAGGAGTTCTCGCTGAAGACGCGGGTCTTCCTGCCCAAGGGCGCGGTCGTGCACCTGCGCACCGGCTCGGGAGGCGGGTACGGCCCGCCCGCCGAGCGCGACCCCGAGGCCGTGCGCGCCGACCTGCGGGAGGGCTACATCACCCCTGAGCACGCCGCGCGGCACTACCCGCACGCGCTCTGACCCGGCGCCCCTGACGGAGGAGGGTCACAGCGCGCGAAGGCCGCTGATCACCTCGGTCAGGATGCCGGGGGTGGGGAAGCGCGCGACGTTGGCGGGCGGGCGCACCTGCACGAGACCCTGCTCGTGGAGGTCGCCCACCAGCACCCGTACGACGCCGAGCGGCAGGTCGATCGCCGCGGCGATGTCCGCCAGCGACGCCGGGCGGGCGCACAGGCTGAGGATCATCCACTGCTCGGGACCGAGACTCACCGGCGTGGGCCCGCCGATCGCGGTGACGATGGCGACGAGGTCGATCTCCTGGCTGGAGGGCCGCACGCGTCCGCGGGTCAGGGCGTAGGCCGGGACGATCGGCCCGGCCTCCTCGTCCAGCCACTGGTCCTGCATGCGTTCCGTCACTTTCGGTCCTCCTCGCCGGTGTTCTCGTTCTCCTGTGGCCCCCGTTGCAGCGAGGCGAGGATGATGTCCTCCGGGGTGACCTCTCCCGCGGCGAGACGGGCGAGATCGGGATCCTTGGGGCCAACCATGAGCGCGGATGGGATGAGCACGATGGCGGTGGTTCCTCCGTAGGGCGAGGGCCGCAGGGTCACGCGGATGTCCCGCCGTACGGCCAGGCGCGCGACGACGAACAGCCCCATGCGGTCGGTGTCCGCGATGTCGAACTCCGGCGGGTTGGCCAGACGTTCGTTCAGCTCGGCGAGCCGCTCCTTGGTCATGCCGAGCCCGCGGTCCTCGATCTCGACCGCGAAGCCCATGCCGACGAGTTCGCCGCGCACCGACACGGTGGTGTGCGGCGGCGAGAAGATCGTGGCGTTCTCGATCAGTTCGGCGATGAGGTGGATGACGTCGGCCACCGCGGCGCCGTCGAGCCCGTGGTCCTCCATCGGCAGCACGTTCACCCGGGCGTAGTCCTCCGTCTCGGCCGCGGCCCCGCGTACGACGTCGTACATCGGGACGGGCTTGCGCCAGGCGCGGCCCGGGGCGTTGCCCGACAGGATGATCAGGCCCTCGGCGTGGCGGCGCATGCGGGTCGTCAGATGGTCGAGCCGGAACAGCTCCTCCAGCATGTCCGGGTCGGTCGTGTGGCGCTGCATGCCGTGCAGCTGGGTCCGCTGCCGGTGCAGCAGCGTCTGGCTGCGCCGCGCCAGGTTGAGGAAGACCTGGCTGACGCCCCGCTGCAGGCGGGCCTGCCCGATCGCGGCCTCCACCGCGGTCTCCTGCACGGTCGAGAAGGCCCGGCCCACGTCCTGGATCTCGGCGGTCCCGCCCGCGGTCTGCAGCGGGGGCGCCTCGGTGGCCACGTCGACGTCGTCGCCCCGCTTGAGCTTGACCAGCACGTCCGGCAGCCGCTTGTTCGCGAGGTCGAGCGCGGCCTGCCGCAGGTCGGCCAGCTCGCGGGCGAGGCGTCCGCCGACTCGCAGCGAGATCAGGATCGAGGCGACGACCGCGAGGAGGCCGAAGCCCCCGGCCAGCACGGCCCGCCGCAGGATCGAGTCGGCGATCGGCGCGGCGCGCTCGGCGAGCAGGGCCGCCGCCTCGGTCTGCGCCTTCTGGAACGACTCGGCCAGGTCGTCGGAGGTCGACTGCCACACGCGCTGCGTACGCGTCGAGAGCTTGGGCGCCGCGATGATCTGCTCTTCCTGCAGCCGCAGCCGCTGGTAGAGCGGAGTGGTGATCAGGTTGACGTGGAGCTGGCGCAGGCCGGCGTCCAGCTCGGGCAGCGCCTGGTCGATGAGGAAGCGGCGGTTGCCCACGAGCTGGGTGAACAGCTTGCGTTCCTCGTCGGTGAGGCCGGAGGCGCCGGCGGCCGCCTCCAGCGCCTGCTCCCGGGTCAGCAGCTCCTTGGCGTACCCGAGCGAGATCACCACGCGCGACTGCTGGTAGATCGGGATGTCGTCGATCAGCGCCAGGCTGTAGTGCATGCGGTAGATCGAGTCGCTGACCAGGTTGTAGGTCTCGATGGCACGCAGCCGCTCGGAGAGCCCCTCGTCGATCTCCGCCCGGATCTCGTCGATCCGGCTGAGCCCCGCCAGCATCTCGTCGACCTGCGTACGCATGGCCGGAGTGGTGGCCGAGCGGGAGGAGCCGGACAGGGCCAGCGTGCGGAGCTTGTCCCTGGTCTTGTCGGTCCGCTGGCGCTGCAGGACCATGGCGTCGCGGTCGGGCGTCCGGTGCGAGCCGAGGTATCGGGCCGTGGTCAGGCGCTCGGTCTGCAGGTCGACGATGAGGGAGTCGGCGGGCCGCCGGAGCGTGGACCACAGCGTGTTGTACGTACGCAGACTCAGGCTCTCGCCGATCGTGACGCCGGCGGTGACCGCCCACAGGGCGACCAGCGAGAAGAGCGGTACGAGCAGCAGGCCGATGAGCCGGGACCTGATCGGCCGGTCACGCCTGCGCGGACTCATGGCACCTCGCCCAGTGAGGGACAAGCCTCACATAAAACCTTTTTGTGACAGGGATAGAGACTAGCAGCGGGGTGGGTCGGATGAGAGGCCTGTGATCAATTAGCCGGAAATATCGTGTCTGATCGTGATCTTGCAGTAGCGTCGATCATGGTAGACACGGAAAGGACCCGCACGCATGCGCCGTTTACTCGTGCTGGGAGTGATGGCCGTGCTGGCTCTCGCGGGCTGCGGCGGGGGTGAGGTCCGGGAGATCTCGGCCGCGAACCTTCCGTCGGCGAAGGACTCGACCTTCGTCTACCTGTCCAATCTCGACGTCGTCACCGACTGGGATCCCGCGAGCTCGTACTCCAACGAGATCATGTCGATGCAGAACATCTACGACTCGCTGACGATGTACAACCCCCGGACGCGCAGAGCCGCGCCGCGCCTGGCCGAGCGCTGGCAGGCCTCGTCCGACGGCAAGGTCTGGACGTTCACCCTGCGTTCCGGCATGGTCTTCCACACCGGGCGGCCGGTGGACGGCTCCGCGGTCAAGGCGTCCGTCGAGCGCACCAAGCGGATGGGCGCAGGAGCGGCCTACGTCTGGGACTCGGTCCAGCAGATCACGGTCAAGGACCCGCTCACCGTGGAGTTCCGGCTCAAGTACGCCGCCCCCCTCGACCTGATCGCCTCAGCCGACTACGCCGCGTACATCTACGACACCCAGGCGGCGGGCACGGGCGACCTCAAGAAGTGGTTCCAGGCCGGCCGGGACGCGGGCTCGGGGCCGTACACCGTGGCGAGCTGGAAGAAGGGGCGCGAGAAGGAACTGGTGCTGCGCGCCTTCGACCGCTACTGGGGCGGCTGGGAAGGCCCGCATTACCGGAACATCGAGTTCCGCGTGACGCCCGACCTCGACAGGGCCTACCGGCTGCTGCTGCGCGGCGAGGCGAGCTACGTGCAACGGCTGAACCCCGAGCTGTACCGGCGGGCCCGCGCGACCGCGGGCGTGCGCACCCTCCAGGTGCCGTCGTTCCAGAACATGCTCGTGCTGTTCAACACCGCCTCGGGCCCGCTGACGGACGTACGGCTGCGCAAGGCGATGCAGAAGGCCGTCGACTACGACGGCCTGATCACTGCGCTCAAGGGGGCGGGGGCCCCCGCCTCCGGTCTCGTCCCCGAGGGCCTCCTCGGGCACACGCCCGGCCTCACCCCGAAGCAGGACCTGACCGGGGCCGCCGCGCTGCTGAACGAGGCGGGGTACGGCCCGGGCGGCAGGCCTCTGCGCCTGACCCTGACGTACGCGCAGGGGGACGACGACGAGGAACTGCTCGTACGCAAGCTCAGGAGCGCGCTCGACGAGCTGAACGTCCAGCTCGATGCGAAGGCGATGCAGTGGAACGACCAGTGGAACCAGGGCAAGTCCGCCGACCCGGCCAAGCGTCAGGACATCCTCGTCATGTACTGGTGGCCCGACTACGCCGACGCGTACTCGTGGTTCCTCAACGTCTTCCACAGCGCTGAGCCGGTGTCCTTCAACCTCACCTACCTCAAGGACAGGGACGTCGACGCGAAGATCGACCGCCTGCCGTCACTGCTGACGAACGACCGTCCCGCCGCGGAGAGGGCGTACGCCGAACTCCAGAGGAGGCTCATCGAGGAGGAGGCCGTGGTGGCGGTGCCGTGGGTGTCCAACTACCAGCGGGCCTACCTGGGCAACGTCCAGGGGTACACCGACAACCCGGCCTACCCCAACGTCGTCTTCGTACACGAGCTCATCCCCGGCGGCTGAGCCGCTCAGCCCCGCAGACTGCGGCTGACACCGCCGCAGATGGGGCCGCGGGCGACGCGGGACCGCCGGGGTTCCGCATGCTCGTCCAGGTGGGCGAGCATGGACTGCGCGGCCACGGCGTCCGACAGGATCCGCTGCGCCTGCTCACCGTCGGGAAGCTGCCCGTGCTCGGCCAGCTCGTGCTGGAGGAAGGTGAGCGCCGCCGGGTGCCCGGTGGCGTCCGCGGCCAGGGTGGCGCGAGCGGCGGTCAGCAGAGCGAGGTAGTGCGAGCGCAGGATCGCCTCGCGGGTTCGCAGCTGCTCCAGGTCGTCGAGCAGCGAGTGCGCGAGCTCGAGCAACTCGCTCGGCCGCGGCGGCTCGGCGGTGATGTGGGCACGGATGTCGTCGAACTCCGACCGCATGATGATGGCCACCTCCAGCGACGAAAGTCCGGGCGGCCGGGTTGGCGCCGTACGGGGACTTCCGCATCGTCTTCGTAGCGCGGGGCGATTGCGAGCGGCTTGACGTTCGGTTGCGTGGGACAACGACGGCCACGTGGAGCCGTCGCGGAGCGCGGGGACGACGGCCATGCGCGGCTGTCGTCCCTCACGTCGTGCCTCCCCGATCGTCCGTGCCGTGCCGGCTGATCGCCGCGGCGCTAAGTAGATGCCTGAGACACGGATCTGGTTGTCCCCGCTCGCTTGCCCGTTTTGCCGCGTACGGGGGGCGGGGCGCGCTCCGAGCCGCGACCTGCGGGAATAGCTGTGACGGGTTGGTGTGTTGGACGGTCAGACGCCCGAGGTCCGGCCGGCCCCGGCGGGGAATAGCCCGCGCCGTTGGGGCGTTGTTCTCGAACCGGGTCATGGCGGTGCCGGACCCTGGTAATCTTGTGGTGTCGGCGCGGTTCGGCGCACTCCTCTTCGATCACTTCGGTGGTTGTCTTGTGTGTGCGCGGCTGGTTGCCGGCGGCTCCTCGTGCTTTTTGATCTTCCAAGTCTGGTGGTTTTGCGCCGGGCTGGGGGTTCGGGTAAGTTAGAGGGGTTGCCCCGGAAACGGGGTGGTCGAATTCCTGTCGGTCGGCGGGTTTCGGGTCAAATTAAGTCCCGGTGGGGCGGATTTGA
>NZ_VIRJ01000033.1:0-100671 GCF_006874435.1 Microbispora sp. KK1-11
CGTGCGCCGGCACCTGGGTCAAGGGCACCAAGGACGGCAGCCCGCGTGAGGTCTACCTCTACCACGTGGTCGACAACCAGTGGTCCATGCGCGAGTACGGCTCCCAGGCGGTGGTGTGGCAGACCGCGGTCAACCCGGTCGTGGCCCTCGAACTGATGGCCGCCGGCGTGTGGTCCGGGGCCGGCGTCCTGGGCCCCGAAGCCCTGCCGCCCCGGCCGTTCCTCGACCTGCTCACCGCGTACGGCACCCCGTGGGGCCTACGGGAGCAGTAGACGGCTTGTTCATGCTCCTGTCCTCACCGCCCCCGTCGCGGTGGCGGACTCGGGGCGCGGCTTCGTGCCTCGCCGCGCCGGCGCACCGCGGCCAGGACGACGCTCAGGACGAGCCCGGCCAGGAGACAGGCCACCCCGGCCCAGAACCTCTGCCCGGGCTGATACCACTGCGACGGCGGTTCCACCCCTTCGGGCGTGTAGACGGCGTACAACGGCTTCGGCTCCACCCACGCCACAAGAGCGAGCACCCAGAAGACCGCGGCGCCCAGGAAGAGGACGGCGGGGACCACAGACCACAGGACCCTCGATCGGGGCAGGAGCCGCTGGGCGCGATGTCCGGGCACGATTCACGATAATCAGGCAGGCGCGCGATCCGCGCTTACCCGGAGGCCACGAGAGCGGGCCCGAGGGGCTGTCCCGTGCTCCCCGCGCACGAGGCTGCCGGTGAAACGGGCCCACGTGGAATGTCGCAGTCGTTCGGCAGGATGAGGCCGCATGGGCCTCAACATCGTCGTCGGCATGCTCGCCGATCTGGACGAATCAGAGTTGGACGAATCAGAGCCGGACGACCTGGCGGGCGATGAGCTGCCTCCTCCGGCCCCGGCGGAGGTGGCCGCCGAGGATCGGCTGCTGAAGGACGTCTATTCGCGGGGACCCCGCTACGGCGTCGAAATCGACGAGGGAGCCCGCATGATCGGTTCCGAGCACGAGGCAGGCTCCGCGTACGACCATCTGGTCCACCACAGCGACTGCGAGGGCTTCTACGTGCCCGTCGACTTCGCGCCCGTGTTCTACGACAAGGAGATGACCGGGGGATGGGTCGGCTCGTCGCAACGGTTGCTGGAGGAGTGCCGGCGCATCGCCGCACGGCTCGGGCTGCCGGAGGACCTCGACCCCTGGGGTGACGAGGTGAGCGCGGCGGTGGAGGCCGACACCGAGGGTGCGGAGGGCCGGCACCGGTACGGCGTGGAGTCGTTCACCTGTCTGCAGGTGATGGCCGCCGCCCGGCACTCCATCGCGACGGGCGCGGCCATCGTCTTCTGCTGACGATCAGCGGCCGAGGTGCCGGTCGAGGAAGTCGCGGACGGTCTCGGCGAGTTCGAGGCGCTGATCGGAAAGGGCGTGGTCGGTGACGAGCACGCGGTGCTCCAGGCGCGGCACCGGATGAGCGGTGTAGGCGGCCGCCACGGGATCGTGGTGCTCGGCGGCGGGGGTGACGGTGTCGCGCCCGGCCGTGCCGACGAGCAGGACCGGCCGGTCCGCGAGCTTCGGGGCGAGCGCGGACAGGCTCCACGCCTCGCCCGCCTCGATCATCTCGTCCACGAGCGCCGCGCCGCTGGTCCCCTTCAAAGGAAGCAGGTCGTCGCCGAACGCCTCGACGTACGCCGCCCGCCGTGCCGCGTCCTCCCGGCAGGCGACCGCGACAGAGCCGAAGTCGAACGCCGACACCGTCGCGACCGCGCTGACACCCGGGTCGGCCGCCGCGGTCGTCAGCGCGGCGAAGCCGCCGAAGCTGTGCCCCATCAGCGCCAGCCGGTCCGGGTCGAGGCGGTGCGCGGCGGCGAAACCCGGCTCGCGTACGGCCGCCGCGACGAGGGCGGCGTCCTCCAGTGCGCCGGCCCACGACCAGGAGCCGCCGACGCCCCAGGACCCGCGGTAGTGGAAGACGAGGGCGGCATACCCCGCTCGGCGCAGATACTGGGCCAGGTCGAAGTTGCGCTCGTGGCCGGGGAAGCCGTGCAGCAGCACGACGACCGGATGCGGTCCCGGCCCCGCCGGCGAGTGAAGGACGCCCAGCAGGGTCTCGCCGTCGCTGTCGAACGTCACGGCGGCGTTGGTCGCGGGTGTCTCGGGGGTCATCCGTCCTCACAGAGATCGAACCGATCGGTACGATCAGAGGCTACTGGGATCGCTCGGCCTCTCTCAACACGCCCCGGCCCCGCCCGCGCCGAGGCGTGGGCGGGACCGCGACGAGGTGCTACCGCATCAGGTCCGGGGCCGCACCGGTCACACGGGCGTAGCCCGCGGGGCGGCTGGTGAAGGCTCCCCTGCCCTGGGTCCGGCCACGCAGCCGGGTCGCGTACCCGAACAGCTCGGCCAGCGGCACGGTCGCGGTGACCACGACGGTGCCCGATCGCGCCGCCGAACCGGTGACCCGGCCGCGTCTGGCCGCGAGGTCGCCCAGCACCCCGCCGACGGCGTCGTCGGGCACGGTGACCGTGACCTCGGCCAGCGGTTCCAGCAGGGCCATCTCACCGGCACGCAGCGCCTCCCGCAGCGCGAGCCGCCCGGCCGTGCGGAACGCCATCTCCGAGGAGTCCTTCGGGTGGGTCGCACCGTCGGTCAGCGTGACCCGCAGGCCGGTCACCGGATGACCCCCGAGCGGGCCCTCGGCGAGCGCGTCCCGGCAGCCGGCCTCCACCGCCCCGACGTATTCGCGCGGCACCCGGCCGCCGGTGACCGTGGACCGGAACACGAAGCCGGCGTCGTGCTCGAGCGGCTCCACGTCGAGCACGACGTGGGCGAACTGCCCGGCGCCGCCGTCCTGCTTGACGTGCCGGTACAGCAGCCCGGACACCCCGCGGACGACCGTCTCCCGGTAGGCCACCCTGGGCCGCCCGACGGCGACGTCGAGCCCGTGGGCGCGGCGCAGCTTCTCCACCGCGACCTCCAGGTGCAACTCGCCCATCCCCGACAGCACGGTCTGGCCGGTCTCGGGATCGGTGCGGACCGACAGCGAGGGGTCCTCGTCGGACAACCTGGCCAGCGCGGTCGCGAGCCGGTCGGCGTCGCCGCTCCCGCGTGGCTCGACGGCCACGGAGACCACCGGCGATGCCGTGACCGGCGGTTCGAGCACGAGCGGCGCCTGGGGAGCACAGAGGGTCGCTCCGGCGCGGGCCGCCTTGACCCCGGCCACCGCGACGATGTCCCCGGCCGTGGCCCGGTCCGTCTCGGTGTGCCGGTCGGCCTGCACCCGCAGGATGCGTCCGATCCGTTCGGTGCGCCGGGCGCCGGCGTCCAGCACGACGTCCCCCCTTCTGATCGTCCCCGAGTACACACGCAGGTAGGTCAGCCGTCCGGTGGGGGCGGCGTGCACCTTGAAGACCAGCGCGGCGAACGGTGCCGCCGGGTCGGCGGGCCGCTCCTGCACGGGCCGCTCCTGCACGAGGGGCTCCTGCTCGGGCCGCTCCTGCACGAGGGGCTCCTGCTCGGGCCGCTCCTGTTCGGGCCCGTCCCACGCGGCGCGTACGGGCGGCATGTCGGACGGTGCGGGCAGGTAGGCCACGACGGCGTCCAGCAGCGGCTCGACACCCCGGTTGCGGTACGCCGACCCGCACAGCACCACCACCGCCTCGCCGCGCAGGGTCAGGTCGCGCAGGGCAGCGGTCAGGGTCGGCGTCGAGATCCCCGGCCGGGCGCAGAACTCCTCCAGCGCCGCCGGATGGAGCTCGGCCACCGTCTCCTCCAGCAGGCGACGGCGTCGGCGGGCCTCGTCCCCGAGCGCTTCCGGCACCGGGCCCTCCGTGACCGTGTCACGGCCGGCGTCCCACACCAGCGACCGCATCCGCAGCAGGTCCACCACGCCGGTGAATCCGTCCTCGCGCCCGATGGGCAGCTGGACGACCAGCGGGGTGACCCGCAGCCGCTCGCGGATCGACGCGACCGCCGTGTCGAGATCGGCCCCGGCGCGGTCCATCTTGTTGACGAACGCGATGCGCGGCACGCCGTACCGGTCGGCCTGCCGCCACACCGACTCGCTCTGCGGCTCCACGCCGGCGACGGCGTCGAACACCGCGACCGCGCCGTCGAGCACCCGCAGCGACCGCTCCACCTCGTCGGAGAAGTCCACGTGGCCCGGGGTGTCGATCAGATTGATCCGGTGGCCGTCCCACAGGCAGCTCACGGCCGCGGCGAAGATGGTGATCCCGCGGTCGCGCTCCAAGGGGTCGAAATCGGTGACGGTGGTCCCCTCGTGCACCTCGCCGCGCCGGTGGACGGCGCCGGCGAGGTAGAGGATCCGTTCGGTGACGGTGGTCTTGCCCGCGTCGACATGGGCGAGGATGCCCAGGTTGCGGATGCCGGTCAGCGGGACGAGGTGATTGCGGTTCAGGTCGGCGCGCATGGCCATGCCCTTCGGGAAGGTTCCTGTGGTGGCGGGCGCGATTGGCCTGACGAGAAGCACCGGCCGGATCCAGGCCGGGCGACGGCCCCGGGCGACGCGATGGCAGGACCGCCGGGGAGACCGGCGGGCGACCTGCGGAGCGGGGCACGTGGAATCGGCGCGCGGGCCTACGTCCGGCTCCCTATCAGCCACAGAGCGGCCACAGACCGGCCGCGAAACGGCCTACACAGCGGTCACGGTGCGCGCCGCCTCGGTCAGGGGTGCGGAGTTCGTCAGGAACGTCCGGTGCCGGCCGCGCGGCGGGCACCGGGGAGCGACGTAGACACCAGGATCACCTCGTGCCGTGACCGGAGGACGACGACCGCGATGCGCTGGCGCATGGCCGACTCCCCTCTCGTGGTCAAGGCGCGCGCCGCGCCGTGGCGGCGCGCATGATCAGTGGCGAGTGTACGGAAGCCGCCCCGGGCCGGAAAGCGGTTTTCCGCGCCGCACGGGTACCTTCCTCGCCCTCGCCTCATGCGGTCAGGCGAGGGCGAGCGGGAACGTGGTGCGTCAGATGACGGCGGCGTCGCCGCTTTTGGTCGGACCGAACGATCCGACGCGACGCGCTCCCATCTGAAGGCTTCCCCTCTGGGGACCGGTCACAGTGACGCCGCCATGGCGCGCAGCCGGGCGTGCGTCCCGCCCATGGGGGCAGCGCCCTTCAGCACGGCCTTGGGCAGCTTGGCGGTCATCGTGTAGACCGTGTCCACGACGTTGGCGACCGGGGTGAGCGCCGCCTGCGAGACGAGCTGGTAGGCGTCGAGCGTGGACAGCCCGGTCTCGGCGGCCAGCCACTTCGTCAGCTCCGCGTGGGCGATGCGGAACGCGTCCTCCAGCGGTTTCGCGGAGCCGGTGGTGATGATGAAGTCGTCGCTCTCCAGGCGGGGCCAGGGACAGGGCATCCCCTTGATCAGGTCGACGATCACGACCGTGTCCATGGCCGTCTCGACCGCGACCCCGCAGGTCTCGCCCTCGCCCTGGCGCGCGTGGCCGTCGCCGAAGGAGAACAGCGCGCCCTCGACGTTGACGCCCAGGTAGCAGGTGGTCCCGGCGCGCATCTCCGGGGTGTCCATGTTCCCGCCCCAGTCGCCCGGCGCGAGCGAGCTGCGCACCTCGCCCAGGGCCGGCGCCACGCCGACCGTGCCGTGCATGGGGTCGAGCGGCAGGTCCACCTCGTACGGCGACTCCAGTGCGCTGTAGCGGACGAGGCGGGCCTGCCTGTCGATCTCGTAGATCCAGGTGCGCTCCGGCAGCGCCTCGTGCAGCAGCGCGGTGGTGCCGGTGCCGGTGAGCGCGCCGAAGAAGGGCACGGTCGTGCTGACGCCGCGCGCCTCCCTCGGCTCGATCGACACGAAGTGGACGGCGAGGGTGTCGCCGGGCTCGGCCCCTTCGATGTAGAAGGGGCCGGTCTGGGGGTTGATGAACCGCGGGTCGCAGACCTCCGAGACCCGGTCGCTCGCCGACCTGACCCGGCCGGCGAAGCAGTCGCGGGTCCAGGTGGACAAGGCCGTGCCCGGTTTGATCGACATCACGGGCGCGGCGCCGCCGAAGGTGTAGGTCAGGCCCGCCGGGTCCGCGTCGGGATCGAGGTCGTACGACACCGTCATCATGTGCTCCTTCAGCCGCGCTCGACCGTGTCCTCGAGGACGATCCGGCCGATGATCTCGTACTTCACCGGGTTGCGGGCCCTGAGGTAGAGGGCGAAGCCGCCGCCGAGCACCGCGAAGGCGAGCACGATGTAGGGGATCAGCTTGAAGAACAGGGTGTTGGACGCGTCGCCCGCCGCCGCCTCCTGGTTCTGGAACAGCAGGAAGACGACGTACAGCATGGCCAGGCCGCCGACCAGCGGGGCGAGCAGCGTGCGCCAGAAGCTCTTCGTCTCCGGGTGCTTCTTCTTCACGTGGAAGAAGCCGATGACGGAGAACGAGCACATCGCCTGCACGATGAGGATCGCCAGCGTGCCGAGCACGGCGAGCAGCGTGTAGATGTGGATGTAGGGGTCCATCCCGGCGAAGAAGAACGCCAGCACGATCACGACCGAGATGCCGGTCTGCACGAAGCCGGCGATGTGCGGCGAGCCGTGCTTGGGGTGGGTGGCGCCGATGGTCTTCGCGGTGCCGGGGAACAGGTTCTCGCGGCCGAGTGCGTAGAGGTAGCGCGAGGCGCAGTTGTGGAACGCCATCGAGCAGGCGAACGACCCCGTGAGGATCAGGATCTTGAACAGGTCGACGGCCCAGGTGCCGATCATCTCCTGCGTGGGGTTGAAGAAGATGCCGGCGAACTCCTTGGCGGCGAGCTCCGGCGCCTTCACGCCGTTGGCCGCGACCACCATCCACGACACGAACGTGTAGAACAGGCCGATGCCGACGACGGAGACGAGCGTGGCCCGGGGGACGATGCGCTTGGGGTCGCGCGACTCCTCGCCGTACATGGCGGTGGACTCGAAGCCCACCCAGGACCAGAAGCACATGAACAGGCCGAGGCCGACCGCGCCGGCGGCCAGGCCGTTGGTCGCGAACGCGTTGATCGGGTTGATCGAGGAGGCCATCAGCCCGTCGGGACCGCCGCCGTGGAACAAGGTCACGACCGCGGTCAGGCCGAGCATGAAGATCTCGGTGACCAGGAAGAGGCCGAGGACCTTGGCGGTCAGGTTGATGTCGAAGTAGGTGAGGATCGCGTTGAGCGCCAGGCCGAGGAAGGCGAACCACAGCCAGTGGATCTCGACCCCGCCCATGGTCTTGAAGGTGTCGCTCGCCTGGTAGGCGAAGAACCCGATGATCGAGGCCTCGAACACGACGTACGCCATCGTCGCGAGCATCCCCGCGACCATTCCGGCGACCTGGCCGAGGCCGTGGGAGATGTAGCCGTAGAAGGCCCCGGCCGCGGTGATGTGCTTGGCCATCGCGGTGTAGCCGACCGAGAAGACGGTCAGCACGATCGTCGCGAACAGGTAGCCTGCCGGGGCCCCCAGGCCGTTGCCGAAGCCGAGCGCGATGGGCACGTTGCCCGTCATGGCGGTGATGGGGGCGGCGGTGGCGACCGCCATGAAGATGACGCCGACCAGTCCGACGGCGTCCTTGCGCAACCGGCTGACGCCCGGGGTCTCGGCGGATGTCGTCACCGCCTGTGTCTCAAAGGTGCTCAAAGCAGTGCCTCCGGGAGACCATGGTGGGGGTGGGGGAGATGTGTGACATGTCACACAAGGTGCGCAAATCGTGCCACTCCATGGTTTGTCCAGGCAAGACCCTTGGTGTTTCGTAGTCCTCACAACGAGAACCGTTGACGTTTAAGGTGTGACCGGTGTCTTATTTGGTCCTACCGATTCACGGACCGATGGGACCGGGATGCTGGACTACGGGCTGTTCACCTATGCGGACAAGGACGAGGTTCTCGAGAAGTCCTCGGCGTACTGGAATCCGGGGAAGACCCAGTTCTGGATCGACTCCGGTGTTCCGCTGGTCATCGACCGCAGAGAGGGCTACTTCCTCTACGACGTCTCCGGTAAGCGCCTGATCGACGTCCACCTCAACGGGGGCACCTACAACCTGGGGCACCGCAACCCGGAGGTCGTGGCCGCGCTGAAGCAGGCGATGGACCACTTCGACATCGGCAACCACCACTTCCCCTCGCTCGCCCGCACCGCGCTGGCCGAGGCGCTGATCACGACCGGGCCCGAGGGGCTGAGCAAGGTCATCTACGCCAGCGGCGGCGGCGAGGCCATCGACATCGCGCTCAAGACGGCCAGGCACGCGACCGGCAAGCGCAAGATCGTCTCCATCGTCAAGGCGTACCACGGCCACACCGGCCTCGCGGTCGGCACCGGCGACGAGCGCTTCTCCCGGCTGTTCCTGTCGGAGCGGCCGGAGGAGTTCGTCCACGTGCCGTTCAACGACCTGACCGGCATGGAGGAGGCCCTGCGGGGCAGGGACGTGGCCGCCGTCATCATGGAGACGATCCCCGCGACGTACGGCTTCCCGCTGCCCGACCCCGGCTACCTGGAGAGCGTCAAGCGGCTCTGCGAGACCTACGACGCGCTCTACATCGCCGACGAGGTGCAGACCGGCCTGATGCGGACCGGCGAGCTGTGGGGCATCACCAAGCACGGCATCAGGCCCGACATCCTCGTCACCGGCAAGGGCATCTCCGGCGGCCTCTACCCGATCGCGGCGGTCCTGGTCAGCGAGCGCTGCGCCGGCTGGCTGACCGAGGACGGCTTCGCCCACATGGCGACGTTCGGCGGCGGCGAGCTCGGCTGCTTCGCCGCCATGAAGACGCTGGAGATCTGCAACCGGCCGGAGACCCGCTCGATCGTCCACCACGCGTCCGACGTCATCGGCCGCGGACTGGAGCGGATCAGGGACGACAACCCGGGCTGGTTCACCGGCATCCGGCAGAACGGCCTGATCTTCGGCCTGGAGTTCGACCACCCCGAGGGTGCCAAGTTCGTCATGCGGCAGCTCTACGACAACGGTGTCTGGGCCATCTTCTCCACCCTCGACCCCCGGGTCCTGCAGTACAAGCCGGGCATCCTCATCGATCCCGTGCTCACCGAGGAGTTGCTCGACCGTACGGCCGTCGCGATCGCACGGGCCGCGAAGGAGGCTGGAAAGTGACGTCCGGGATGCTGGAGCGGGCACGCTGGGCCGCCCGGGCCTTCGCCCGGTACGACAAGGCGAGCGTGGACCGCATCGTCGCCGCGGTGGCCAGGGCCGGCGCGGAGAACGCGACCCGCTACGCCGAGTGGGCCGTGCGCGAGACGGGCTTCGGCGTCGCCGAGCACAAGGCGCTCAAGAACGTCGCCTGCTCCACCGGCCTGGTCGAGGAGTACGCCGGCCACGACTACGTGTCCCCGCGCACGGACGCGGCCCAGAAGATCGTCTCGATCCCCCGGCCGGCAGGGGTGGTGTTCGCGCTGACCCCCTCGACGAACCCGGTCGCCACCGTCTACTTCAAGATCCTTCTGGCGCTGATGACCAGGAACGCGATCGTCATCAGCCCCCACCCGATGGCGAAGGAGTGCTGCGCCGACGCCGCGCGGACGCTCGCCGCCGCGGCGGCCGAGGCCGGTGCGCCGGACGGCGTGATCCAGGTCGTCGAGGAGCCCAAACTGCCGCTGATCGAGTCGATGATGGCCGACCCCAGGGTCGACGTGATCGTCGCCACCGGCGGCACCCCGGTCGTCAGGGCCGCCTACCGCTCGGGCAACCCCGCGCTCGGCGTCGGCCCCGGCAACGTCCCCGTGTTCGTCGACCGCACCGCCGACCTGGAGTCGACCGCGCGGCTGATCGTGGACAGCAAGGCGTTCGACAACTCGATCCTGTGCACCAACGAGTCGGTGCTCATCGCGGAGGACGCGGTCGCCGACCGGCTCGTCTCGCTGATGCGCGGCGCTCACCTGCTGTCGCCCGCCGACCGCGACCGGGTGCGCGAGGCGGTCTTCCCCGGCGGCCGGTTCGACACCCGGTTCGTCGGCAAGGACGCGACCTGGATCGCCCAGCAGGCCGGCGTACGGGTGCCGCCCGGCACCCGCGTGCTGCTCACGCCGATCGACCGGCCCATGCCGGAGGAGCCGCTGGCGCACGAGAAGCTCTGCCCGGTGCTCGCCCTGCTGCGCGTGCCGTCCGCGCGGGCCGGGATCGACGCGGCCAGGGCCGTGCTGCGCATCAGCGGCGCCGGCCACTCGGCCGCGATCCACAGCACCGACTCCCGCACGATCATGGAGTACGGCGCGGCCGTGCCGGTGCTGCGGGTCTCGGTCAACTCCGGCAACAGCCTGGGCGGCTCCGGCGTCCACACGAACCTGCCGATCTCCATGACGATCGGCACCGGCTACGTCGGCGGCTCGTCGGCGGGGGAGAACCTCCAGCCGGGCAACCTGGTGAACTGGACGAAGCTCGCCTACCACGTGGACGCGCCGTTCGGCGACTTCGCCGGGCTCGATCCGTGGTCGCCGCCCGACGGCCCGGTGCCGCGCTACCCCGAGCCGTCCAACGCGCGTACGGCTCCCGCCTCCCCGGCGGCCCCGGCCCCGCAGGCCGACGTGCTGCGCGAGGAGATCAGGCGGCTCATCCTCGAAGAGCTCGCGTCGCTGGTGAGGTCGTGACATGGCCGAGCTGCGTTCCTTCATCTTCATCGACCAGTTGCAGCCGCAGACCATGTGCTACCTCGGCACCTGGATGCGCGGCGCGCTGCCCCGGCTGAACCAGGCCGCGCAGATCATCGAGATCGCCCCCGGGCTCGACATCGAGCCGCTGACCGACGTGGCGCTCAAGCACGCCGACGTGAAGGCCGGCGTGCTGGTGGTCGAGCGGCAGTTCGGCTACCTGGAGTTCCATGGGCAGATCGGGGAGGTGCGGGCGGCGGCCGACGCCGTGCTCGACGCGCTCGGCGCGAGCGCCGCCGACGCCGTGGCGCCCCGCATCCTGGCCTCCGAGATCGTCTCCAGCCTGGACGGGCAGCACGCCTTCCTCATCAACCGCAACCGCGTCGGGTCGCTGGCCCTGCCGGGCGAGTCGCTGTTCGTCCTGGAATGCCAGCCCGCGTCGTACGCGATCCTCGCGGTGAACGAGGCCGAGAAGGCCGCGGAGATCAAGGTCGTGGACTACCGCATGATGGGCGCGACGGGCCGGGTGTACCTGTCCGGCCGCGAGTCCGACGTGCGCCAGGCCGCCGACGCCGCCCGCCAGGTGCTGGGCGACCGGGCGGGAGCGGTGCGATGACCGCGCTCCCGGCCGACGAGCTGCGGCTGCTGGTCCGCGAGGTGCTGCGCGACCTCCTCCCCGCGATCTCCGCCGCGACCGGACCGACCGCGCCCCCGCCGACTGCGCCCCCGCCATCTGTGGCCGGGCCGGCCAGGCCGGGGACACCCGGAAACGCGTCCGCGACCGGCGGACGGGCCGGGCACGTGTCCATGGCCACCGCGCCGGCCGGACACGTGCCCGGTGCATCCGCCGAGACCCCCGGCCGGACGCCCGCGGCCGAACCCGTCGTGATCGTCGGCGACGACGACCTCAACGCGTTCGCGCTGCGGGTCCTCGACCTCGCGGCGGACCCGGCACGCGCCGCCGCCCTGCGGTCGGGACGGCTCCGGTTCCGCCTGGCCGCGCCCGCCTCCGCCTCTGCCGCCGCCCAGCCCGCCCAGGAGGCCGTACGCCAGGAGGTCGTGCGGCACGAGAAGGGGGCCGTCACCGAGCGGCACGTGGCGGCGGCGGCCGCCGCGGGCGCCCGGCTGGTCCTCGGCCGCCGCGCGGTGCTCACGCCGCTCGCGAGGGAGCGGGCCCGCGCCTGCGGGCTCGCCGTGGAGAGGGAGGACTGATGCTGCGCGGCACCGTCACGTCGAGCGTGTGGTCCACCAAGCGGGTCGAGGGCGTCCCGGCCGGCGCGTTCCTCGAAGTCGAACTCGACGGGGGAGCCCGGCTGATCGCCTTCGACGTGCTCGGCAGCGGCATCGGCGAGCGGGTCCTGATCGTGCAGGGCTCGGTGGCCGCCTCCTGGTTCCCCGCTGAGAAGTCCCCGCCGATCGACGCACTGATCATCGGCTCCATCGACGAAACCGTCTAACCGAAGGAGAGGCACATGGCCAACAACGCGATCGGCCTGATCGAGACCAAGGGCTACGTGGCTGCGCTCGCCGCCGCCGACGCCATGGTCAAGGCGGCCAACGTCACGATCGTCGGACGCGAGCAGGTCGGGTCGGGACTGGTGGCCGTCACGGTCATCGGCGACGTCGGCGCGGTCAAGGCCGCCACCGAGGCCGGGGCGGAGACCGCCTCGAACGTCGGCGAGCTGGTCTCCGTGCACGTCATCCCGCGCCCGCACGCCGACCTCGCCCGCGCGTTCAACCTCTCGACCGGTGAGTAGCGCAGCCCCTGCCCCCCGTTCCCGCGCGCGTGCCGCCGCCAAGGCGGCCCCCGCGGAGCGGCGTACGGCCGAGCTGCGGGTCTACCTGCTGGTGGAGAACCTGCGGCGGCAGTTCACCGCGGCCATGGCCGCGCCCACCCGGGCCAGGGGCTACCCGCCGTACGAGGGGCAGCACGCGCTGATCGTGGAGGTCGCCCCCGGCCTCGCGATCGAGCGGGTCATCGACCTCGCCCTGCGCGCCGTGCCGTCCGTCGAGCCCGGCATCCTGTTCGTCGAGCGCCAGTTCGGCGTGCTGGAGGTGCACGGCTCCTCATTGGACGACGTACGGCGGGCCGGGCAGGCGATCCTCGACGGCATCGGCGCCTCGGCGGGCGACCAGCTGCGGCCCCGGATCCTCTACACCGACGTCATCGAGGACATCACGGACCAGCACGCGGTGCTCATCAACCGCAACCGGCAGGCCTCGATGGTCCTGCCAGGGGAGACGCTGCTGGTCTGCGAGATGACCCCGGCTCTGTTCGCGACCGTGGCGGCCAACGAGGCCGAGGCGGCGGCGCCGGACATCACGCTGGTGGACGTGCAGATGATCGGGTCGGCCGGCCGCCTCTACATCAGCGGCCGCTCCTCCTCGGTGCGTACGGCCAGGGACGCCATCGTCCGCGTCCTCGAGTCCGTCGAGGGCCGCGACCACTAGGAATCCGGGGGCGCGGGGGAAGATCTGACGGACACTTCCACAGGACCCTTTAGGAGAACGCATGCAGGTCCACGACCTGTCCGGCGGCGACGACGTCCTCGCCCGCATCGAGGGGGTCGCCCGCCGCGCCCTTCGGCACTACGACGTTTCCCCCGACGCCTCCGTGACGCTGCTCAACGTCTCGGAGAACGCGACCTTCACGGTCGGCGACGGCGGGCGCCGGGCGATCCTGCGGGTCCACCGGCTCGGCTACCACTCGCTGGAGGCCATCGCCAGCGAACTCGCCTGGCTCGACGCGCTGCGCGACGAGGCCGGGATCGTCACGCCGCGCGTGCTGCCCGCCCGCGACGGGTCGCGCGTCGTCACCATGCGGGAACCGGGCTCCGAGCCCCGCCACTGCGTGATGTTCGAGTTCCTTCCCGGCACCGAGCCGGCCGAGGACCGGCTGGTGGAGGACTTCGAACGGCTGGGCGCGCTGACCGCCCGCATGCACCGCCACGCCCGCGCCTGGGCGAGGCCGGCGTCCTTCACTCGCTTCCACTGGGATCTGGACGCCGCCTTCGGCCCGCGGGCGCGGTGGGGCAGGTGGCAGGACGGCGTCGGCGTGGACCGGGAGGCGCACGCCGTGCTCGCCCGGCTCGAGGCCGAGCTGCGGCGCAGGCTGGAGCGGTTCGGCAAGGGCCCCGACCGGTACGGGCTCATCCACGCCGACCTGCGCCTGGCCAACCTCCTCGTGGACGGTCAGGCGGGGACGAGCGTCATCGACTTCGACGACTGCGGCCTCGGCTGGTACCTCTACGACCTCGGCGCCGCCGTCAGCTTCATCGAGCACCGGCCGGAGGTGCCGCACATGGCGGAGTCGTGGGTGCGCGGCTACCGGTCCGTGCTCGACCTCCCGAAGGAGGACGAGGCCGAGATCTGGACGTTCATCATGTTCCGCCGCCTCCTCCTCGTCGCGTGGATCGGCTCCCATTCGGCCGCCGACGTCGCCAGGGAGCTCGGCGCCGGCTACACCCAAGGCAGCTGCGAGCTGGCCGAGCGCTATCTCAGCGGATCACTCTAAGGAGTCCATGTGTTCACCCCAGTGGCCGGGCGGTCGGTCGTCGTCACCGGCGGCAGCAAGGGCATCGGCAAGGGCATCGCGCGGGTCTTCGCCCGCGCCGGCGCGAACGTCCTCATCGCGGGCCGCGACGAGGAGGCGCTGAAGGCCGCCGCCGCAGAGATCGGCGCGTCGTACGTGGTCGCGGACGTGTCCAGGGCCGCGGACTGCGAGCGCGTCGCCGAGACGGCGGCCGAGCGGCACGGCGGCGTCGACGTGCTGTGCGCCAACGCCGGGATCTTCCCCGACAAGAAGCTCGCCGAAATGACCGAGGCCGACATCGACGAGGTCTTCGGCGTCAACCTCAAGGGCACCATGCTCTGCGTCCGCGCGTGCCTGCCCGCGCTTGAGGCGTCCGGCCATGGGCGGGTCATCCTCACCTCCTCCATCACCGGTCCTTTCACCGGCCTGCCGGGCTGGTCGCACTACGGCGCCAGCAAGGCGGGGCAGGTCGGCTTCATGCGCACCGCCGCGATCGAGCTGGCGCCCAAGGGCATCACGGTCAACGCCGTCCTGCCCGGCAACATCCTGACCGAGGGACTGGCCGACCTGGGGGACGACTACCTGCGCGGGATGGAGGCGGCGATCCCGATGCGCCGCCTCGGCTCTGTCGAGGACATCGGCAACGCCTGCCTGTTCCTCGCCACCGACGAGGCGGCGTTCATCACCGGGCACTCGCTGGTCGTGGACGGCGGCCAGGTCCTGCCCGAATCGCAGGATGCGATGAGCGGGTTGTGATCTAATCGGGCCGACCATGCTCTGTCATGGTTCGTCCCTGAGGCGGAAAGGGTGAGCAGGTGTCCCGCGACCTGGATGGCGAGAGCGCGGTCGAGGCGGTGCGGCGGGAGGTCCTTCGGCTCATCACGAGCGGCGAGCTCCGGCCGGGCCAGCGGCTCGGCTCGGAGCGCGAGCTGTCCACGCGCATGGGAGTCAGCCGTACGACGCTGCGCCAGGCGCTCGGGCTGCTGGAGCAGGCGGGCGCGGTGCGCCGGGTGCCCGGCAGAGGCGGCGGGACGTTCGTCAGCGGCGGCAAGGTGGAGCGCGACCTGTCGAGCGTGGTCGGCGTGCCGGCGCTGCTCCGCGAGCAGGGCTTCACCGCGGGGTCGCGGGTGGTCAGGGCCACGATCGCGGGCGCGGACGAGGCGACCGCCGCGGCCCTGGGCATGCAGCCGGGCGACCTGGTGACCGAGATCGTCCGCATCAGGTTCGCCGACGGGGTGCCGCTCTCGCTGGAGCAGGCCCGGTTCCCCGCGCTGCGCTTCCCGGGACTACTGGAGCAGCCCCTCGGCGGGTCGGTCTACGAGCTGCTCGCCGAGCGGTACGGCGTGCGCCCGGCCGACGCGCTCGAACGCATCGAGGCGGTGGCGGCGGGGGAGGAGGAGGCGGCGGTGCTCGGCGTGGAGCCCGGCGTGCCGGTTCTGGCCATTACCCGCACGACCTCCGACGAGCAGGGCCGGGCCTTCGAGTTCTCCCAGGACGTCTTCCGGGGTGACCGCACCCGTGTCCTCGTCCACGTAAGCGGCGCGACCGGCGCCACGCACTCCGCCCGGGAGCAGGGCCGGCTCGTGCGCTTCCCGGAGGTGACGGGGTGACGGCGTACGCGGCTCCCTGGGCGGTGCGGGTGGCGAGCGCGCCCGTCAACTTCGGCGTCTACCGGGCCGACGGGGCGCCGCTGGGGCCGCAGGAGTTGCTCGCGACGATGCGCGAGGCCGGATACGACGGCACAGACTCCGGGCCCATCGGATACCTGGGCACGGCGCCGATCCTTCCCGAGCGGCTCGCGGCGCACGGTCTCGGCCTCGCCGGCGGCTGGGTGGACCTGCGCTATGACGACCCGGACGGCTTCCGCGAGGACCTGGCCGCGCTGGACGCCGCCCTCGACGTGTTCACCGCCGCCCGCGACGCCGCGCTCGGCGGCTCGGAGGGCGGACGGGACGCACGGGTGGCCGGGGCGGCCGATCCGCGCTTCGCGCCGCGGCCGACGCTCGCCTGCCCGGACCGGCCCGAGCGGTTCGCCCGCCCCGGCATGCCGGCCGATCCGAGGCTCTCCCTGCCCGACGGTGACTGGCCGGCGTACGCCGGGCGGATCGATGAGGCGGCGGCCCGCTGCCGCGACCGCGGCCTGGAACCCGTCTTCCACCACCATCTGGGCACCGACGTGGAGACGCCCGAGGAGATCGAGCGGCTGCTCGGCTCGACGGACGTGTCGCTGTGCCTGGACACAGGGCACCTGTGGCTCGCCGGAGGCAACCCCGTGGCGGCCATCCGCGACTGGTCCTCGCGCATCCGCCAGGTGCACGTCAAGGACGCCTCCCGGGACGTCCTCGCCCGGATCCGCGCGGGCGGCGGCGACCTGTGGGACCTGGTCGCGGCGGGCGGCTTCCCGCCACTCGGGCAGGGCGATCTGGACCTGCCCGCCGTGCTGGCCGAGCTGCGGCGGTCGGGTTATGAGGGCTGGATCGTGATCGAGCAGGACGTCCCTGCCTTCCGCGCCTCGGACGCCGAGGCCCTGACGCGGGCCGTCGCCGACCAGCGGGCCAACCGCACCGCCTTCGGCGAGGCCCTCCGCGCCGCCGGCCTCGCCTGATCGCGCTCATGTCAGCCGCCCGTCGCGGGGTGGCTTATTTGTCGCCCGCCGCTGCTATACATTGCGCCATCTTCTGATCTTCACGGAAACGAGTCGTTCGATGGCGTCAGTGATGTTCCGCGATGAGACCGCGACAGGCCGCGCTCTGGCCGAGTTGTCCCTTCCGGGCCTGCCCGACCGGATCACGGCCCGTGAGCTGGTGCGTCTTCGCGTCCGCGAGGAGGTGGCCCGTCACAACGCCGCTCCCGCGCCGTACTTCCGCGGTCTGGTCACGCCGACGGACGCCGAGGCGGAGCTGAACGGCTACCGCATGCGCACCACCCGAACGCTCGACTGGGAGAGGCAGGCCGACGCCGCCGAGGCCGCCTTCGCCCGGAACGGCTTCCTGCTGCTGGTCGGCGACCGCCAGATCGAGGACCTCGACACGGAGATCGACCTGACGGCCGATCCCGTGGTGTCGTTCGTCAAGCTCGTCCCCCTGGTCGGAGGCTGACGTTGGACGCCGGTCCCCGACTCGACGATCACCAGGCAGATCCGATCATGAACCTCCACGGCACACCCCTGTCCCCGCGGGCGCGCTTCCTACACGACCTGATGACGGGAGCCGCACGGTATGTCCAGCGGGAGCGGCACCTGCGCGACCTGTTCGCGGGCGTCGCCACCGCGAGTGACATACCCACGCTCGACGCCTCGCAGCTCAGCGCGTACGAGCTGGGAGCGCTGCTCCCCGCGGTGTACCGCGTCGACATCGAGAACGGCGATGCCGTCGACGCACGGCGGGAGGTCGAAAAGGAGGTGAGGGAGCGTCAGCCGCTGTTCACGCCCGAGGCGTGCGCCGACCTGTTCGACGCCATGGCCGGGCGATGGGAGAACATTCGGCTCGGGGCGGGCGTGCTGCTCCGGTGTCCCGCGGGCGCGCCGCTCGACCGGCTGGCCGATCCGGCCCGCGTCGTGGTGGAGCGCCTGCTCCGGGAGAATCGGCTCGACGAGCCCTTCTCGCTGCTGGCGGCCGCCGGGCTCGCCGGGATGGACGCCGAGGTGGCCGAGCGGCTCACCGCCGGTCGCGGGCCGCTGGCCGTGGCCGAGGTGGAGCTGCTGCTCGGCTGGGACGCGGCACAGCGGGCGTTGTTCGCCGAGTTCGTGGAGGAGATCTCCCCGGGCCCGCTCTACAGGGCGGTCCCGCCGCCGCTGCCCGACGCCCGGGAGCGGCTGAGCGCCCTTCCCGGCTACGTCGCCTTCGTCCGCAGCACCGTGGAGGCGGCCGCGGCCCGCGTCGACGCCATCCACGCCGGGGAGGTGCCCTACCGCGCGGAGAAGGCGTTCGGCGTGGGGGAGAAGCAGACGATCGGCCGCGCCGTACGGATCGCGCTCCTCCGGGACGAGCCGTGGCTGCCCGGGCCGCTGGAGCGGCTGGTGCGCGGCGTCGCGGTCGCGCCCACCAAAGCCAAGACCCTGCCCTCGCAGGGGGTGCTGTTCGAGATCGCCCGCGCGGCCGAGGACCACCCGACCCCCGAGGCCGTCTCGGCCCTGCGCGCCGCGAGGGACCTGACCCGGCACGCGGGCGTGCCCAAGCAGCTCGACCGCAAGCTCAAGCGCATCGAACCCGCGCTGGCCGACCGTGTTGAGGTCGCCTTCCGGCTGCCCGACGGGCGCGTACGGCAGGCGCTGGGCGAGCACACCGCGGTCATCTCGATCGAGGGCGAGACCGAGCTGTCGTGGTGGCACGGCGACAGGAAGCTCAAGTCGGTCCCGGCCGCGGTCAAGCGGGAGCACCCCGACGAGGTCAAGCGGCTGCGCGAGCTGGCCAAGCAGGTCGGCCGGCAGCAGAAGACCCTGGTCAGGGCGCTGGAGGCCGGGTTCGCCCACCAGGTCGCGCCGCCCTACCGGCAGATCGAGGGGCACCCGATCGCGGACCGGCTGATCTGGGAGTTCGAGGTGTCGCCCGGGGTGTGGCGCAGCGAGCTCGGGCTGACCGTGCCGGACGTCCCCGTGCGGCTGTGGCATCCCGCCCGCGCCACGCCGGACGAGGTGCGGGCCTGGCGCGAGGTCGTGCAGGACAAGGAGCTGCGCCAGCCGTTCAAGCAGGCATTCCGCGAGGTGTACCTGCTGACGCCCGCCGAGGAGGCGACCGCGACCTACTCCAACCGCTTCGCCGGGCACGTGGTCGGCTACCACAAGCTGTACGCCCTGCTCAAGCAGCGTGGGTGGCAGGCCCCTTATCTCGGGCCGTGGGACGGCGGCGGCGACGGGGAGGCCAGGCGGGTGCTGGGCGGAGGGGGCTGGCGGGCGACGTTCCTCCACGACTACCTCTGGCACGAGGACGGATGCGCCACCACCGGCGAGGTCCGCTTCCATCGGATGGCCGAGGACGGCTGGCGTGAGGCGCCGCTCGCCGAGGTGCCGCCGCTGGTGTTCAGCGAGGCGATGCGCGATGTGGACCTGTTCGTCGCGGTCGCGTCGATCGGCGCCGATCCGGAGTGGCTCGACCGGGGAGTGGACCGGCTGCGGGACTACTGGCAGTCCTACGGCTTCGGGGACCTGTCGGAGAACGCCCGGGTGCGGCGTGACGCGCTCGCCCGGTTGCTGCCGCGGCTGGCGATCGCCGATCGGTGCGTGCTGACCGATCGTTTCCTGGTGGTGCGGGGTGACCTGCGTACGTACAGGATCCATCTGGGGTCGGGCAACATCTTGATGGAGCCCAACGACGCCTATCTGTGCATCGTGCCGAAGGGGGCCGGTGACCGGGTCTTCCTGCCGTTCGAGGAGGACGGCGGCATGTTGTCCGTCATCGTGTCCAAGGCGTTCCTGCTCGCCGCCGACACCGAGATCACCGATCCGACGATCACCAGGCAGATCCGGTCATGAACCTCCACGGCACATCCCCCTGTCCCCGCGGGCGCGGTGCCTGCACACTCCACGTTCATGCCGGACTCGCGCGCCGATCCGTGCGCCGACCCGTGCGCCGACCCGTGCGACGCCGTGGCCGGGCGTCGATCGACCGCGTCCGGCCGGGCGCGCCAGAGGCGGGACCCGACGACGATGGCGGTATGACGACCGCCGCGAATTACGCCGAGTTCGCCGCACGAGAGGCGCACGGCGTGTCCCCGGCGTACGAGCGACTGGCGCTCGCGGTCTCCCGCGACCGCGAGCTGCTCGCGCTGCTCGGCGCGCTCCCGCCGGCGAAGCGGCAGCCGAACCTGCTGTTCGCCGTCGTACGGTTCCTCGGCCGGGCTGTGCCTCTATCCCGACCGGTACTCCTACCGCTACGGCGACCACCTGGTCGGCTCCGGCCAACCGGTCCTGGACTGCGCCGCGACCGGGGTGGCGCTACCGGGCCCCCGCTCGACGTCACCGATCCCCCGACGTCGCGTGGCTCGACGCGCTCATCTGGCCGGAACACGCGCACCGCCGCACTCGGCTACGGGTTCGCGTGACCTCGCCCGCGTCACTGGCCGCGGCGCAGTCTGCGCAGGAACGCCACGAGACCGGACCTCGGGCGCCCGTCGCCGCCGTCCTCCCCGCCGACCGGCGGCGACGGCTCGACGGCGGATTCGGCCCGGGGCGTGCCGGCGAAGCTCCGGCTGAGCTCGTAGTGCACGGGCAGGGAGCGCAGCGCGCGGACGAAGGGGGAGGGACGCCAGGGAAGCTGGTCGGCCGGAAGCGCCGGTTTCAGCGCCGAGAACCGGTCGAGCAGGCGGCGCACCGCGATCGCGGACATCTGTGCGGCCAGCCGCTGGCTCGGGCACCTGTGCGGGCCCGCGCCCCACGCCAGGTGGGCGCGGGTGCTGCGGACGGAGTCGCGGGCGAGCGCCCCGGCGAACCGCGGGTCGGCGTGCGCGCCCGCGATGGACAGCATCACCGGATCGCCGGCCGCGATCGTGAAGCGGCCGAGCTTCACGTCCGTCCTGGCGTAGCGGAAGGTCAGGTTGGCCAGCGCCGGATTGGCCAGGGCGACGCGGTTGACCACCTCCTCGATCGCACCGACAGAAACGCTCTCCCTGAGCCGGGGATTGGTGATCGCCTCGAGGATGACGTTGCAGATCAGGCTGCCGGTGAAGTCCAGGAAGCCGGACAGCATCATCAACTCGCGGGCGAGTTCCTCGTCGGTGAGGTCCGGCTTCGCCTCGATCATGTACGACGGCAGATCGTCGCCGCGCCGCTGCCGCTTGGCCGTCGCCAGTTCCAGGAGGGCGGCGTTCAACCGCTGGTACGCCCCGGCGGAGTCGGGGCCGTCCAGCAGGCGCCACTGGTCCTCCACCATGTCCTCGCCCCGCTCGATGGTGAGGCCGAGCAGGTGGTTGGCGACGAGCAACGGGAACGGCCGCCCGTACTGGGTGGCCAGGTCGGCCCGTCCGGTGGGCCCGGCCTCCGCCATGACGCCCACGAGGTCGTCGCAGTATCTCACCATGGCGCGTTCCAGCCGCTGCGCCTGCTCGCTCCCGGGTTCCTGGAACGGCCGGAGCCCCGCGATCCAGGCGCCGCGCAGCCCCCGGTGCCTCTCCCCGTCGTGGAAACCCGAGTTGTCGGCCCGCAGGAGGGCGAGCAGCGGCCAGTCGGCGGGTACGCGTCCTTCCGCGTACGCCCGCCAGTGGTCCACGCGCTTGCTCCACACGTCGCGCGCGTTCTGCATGATGTGCAGCACCTCGTCGTAGCCGAGCACGAACCAGACCGGTACGCCGAGGACGTCGACCGGGGCCACCGGGCCATACCTGGCGCGCAGGCGCTCGTGGACGAGCGCGGGATCGGCTTCGTAGTCCCTGGTGAGCAGGGACTCCAGCGGCAACGAGATGAGCCCTTCCACGGCCGACGCGGACCATCTTTCGGAGACCAACGGCTGCGCCTGCCTTTCCTGCCACATGTGGGGGTATGGGCGGCGATCTTAGAGCGTCCGCCCGCGAATGTCAGCGCCCCCGGCCCACGTGTGCTGCCGGATGGGGGCGGAGCGGCGACGTAGTGTGGCGGCATGACGCTGGAGCTCGACGGCAGGATCGTGAAGATCACGAATCCGGACCGCGTGGTCTTCCCGCGGACCGGGCACACGAAGCTCGACCTGATCTCCTACTACCGGGTGGTCGCCGAGGGAGCGGTGCGCGGCGTGGCCGACCGCCCGGTGATACTCAAGCGCTTCGTGCACGGCGTCGACCGGGAGGCGTTCTTCCAGAAGCGCGCGCCCGCCAAGCGCCCCGAGTGGGTGGAGGTCGTCGAGCTGAGCTACCCCTCCGGCCGTACGGCGGACGAGGTGGTGATCCGCGACCTCGCCCATCTGCTGTGGACGGTGAACCTGGGCTGCGTCGACCTCAACCCCCATCCCGTACGGGCCCACGACCTCGACCATCCGGACGAGCTGCGGATCGACCTCGACCCCGTGCCCGGCGTCGGCTGGGAGCAGATCGTCCGGGTCGCCCTGGTCGCCAGGGACGTGCTGGAGGAGCACGGCCTGACCGCCTGGCCCAAGACGTCGGGTTCGCGCGGATTCCACGTCTACGCCCGCATCGAGCCGCGCTGGAGCTTCCGGGAGGTGCGGCGGGCCGCCGAGGCAGTGGCCAGGGAGGTCGAGCGCCGGGAGCCGGACGTCGCCACCAGCCGGTGGTGGAAGGAGGAACGGCAGGGCGTCTTCGTGGACTACAACCAGAACGCCCGCGACCACACCGTCGCCTCCGCCTACTCCGTACGGCCGACCGGCCTCGTCTCGGCCCCGCTGGCCTGGGACGAGGTGCCGGGTGCCGGCCGGAGGACTTCACGCTCGCGTCGATGCCCGACCGGTACGCCGAGGCGGGCGACCCGTGGGCCGGGATGGACGAGCGGGCGGGGTCCCTGGACGCCCTGCTGGAGCTGGCCGAGGCCCAGGGGCCGCGGCCGGACAGGCCCGCCGCCCCGCCCATGCAGGGGCGGCGTCAGTCCGTCATGCCGCTCGTCGAGATCGCCAGGGCCGCCACACGGGACGAGGCGATGGCCGGGCTCGAACGGTGGAAGGCCCGCCATCCCGAGGTGGCCCGCCTCCTGCGGCCGGCCGACGTCCTGGTCGACTCGATGCGGGGGCGCAGCTCGACCTGGACGAGGATCAGGGTCAACCTCCGGCACGTCCCCGAGCCCGACCGGCCCGGCCAGGAACCGCTGGAGGTCGACTACGACCCCTGGGCAGGGCCGTAGACCTCCCACAGCTCGCCGAGGAAGAACCGGCAGAAGCGGGTCACGGCCGCCGTGCCGTCCGGCCCGGCCGTGCGGAAGGTCGTGAGCATCCGCACGAGGTCGGACGGCATGATGCGCAGCGTCCCCGCGGCGACCACGGCGGCGTCCTCGTCCCCGTCCTCGTCGACGTGCCCCTCAAGCAGGCGGGCGTGCAGGGTGGAGGTGTCGAGCCACAGGCGGGTCGGCGCGCCCGGCAGGATCTCCTTGTGCCCGGCCAGCGTGCGGGGCCGGCCGTCGGCGTCCCAGAAGCGCAGGCGGTAGCACATGCGCCGCTGCCCGGCCGTCTCCCCGGGGACGAACAGGTTGAACGAGCCACGGGCGATCGGCCGCCTGCCCCCGCACAGGTCGGCCTCGATCCAGCCCTCCGCCCTGGCCTCGTGCTCGGGCTCGGTGAGGAAGCGGTCGACGTCGTCGATCGTGATCGTGAGGCGGAAGGCGAACGGGCATCCTCCGGCTCCGCTCCCGCGTGCCGTACCGCCGGGCGCGACGGGCGCCAGGAGCCCCCGCATCTCCTCCACGAACCACAGCGAGGTCCGGCCCTCGAACACGCTCGGCTCGTCCGCGCGTCCGGCCGCGAAGGGGCTGCCGGCGGAGACGGCCGTCGGCTCCGGACCGGCCTGCGTTTGCGGTGTTCCCATCGTCTCCTGAACCTCCCCGGCGCCGGCCGGCACTGGGACGGCGGGCACCGCCGCCATCCCCACCGGCACGGCCTCCGCCGCCACCTCGACCGGCGGCACGGCGGACAACGCCACGCCTCCGACCTCCACGGTTCCGACCCCCACGGCCTCGGCTCCCACGGTCTCGACTCCCACGGCCTCGGCCCCCGCCGAAGGAACGGCGACGGCCGCGCGGGACTCCAGGATCCGGGTGCTCATGCGGTCGGCGAGCGCGGCGATCGTCAGCGACGGGTTGGCGCCGACCGGCCCCGGCAGGGCCGCTCCGTCCGCGACGTACAGCCCGGGGAAGCCGAAGACCTCCCCGTACGCGTCGCAGACCCCCTCGCCCGGATGGCGGCCCATCGGCGCGCCGCCCAGCGGATGCACGGTCATGACCCGCCTGCGCCACCACGGCGGGCTGTCGGCGTACTCCGCGCCGAGCACGTCGCCGATCCTGCGCATGATCGCCCGCAGCCGCTCGTAGTAGTCCTCGCTGGTCTCTGTCGTCCAGTCCACGTCGAGGCGGCCGTCGCGCAGGCGCAGCCTCCCGTCGGGGACGTCGCGGCCCATGCCGAGCAGCGGCAGCGAGGTGCCCGACAGCTCGCCCCGGCCGATCAGATCGGCGAACTCGGCCGACAGGTTCGTGTCGTGGGTGAGGATGTTGCGCAGCCGCCGCAGCAGGAACCGGGCGACCCTGCCGGGTCCCATGTCCGCGCCCTCGACCAGGTAGTCGACGAACTCGGGATAGCCGCCGTCCTCGATGTAGGCGCCGCGCCCGTCCGCGCCGTCGTCGAGCCGGATCGCGCTGGTGATGACCGGTCCGCGGCTCGCCCGGATGGGCCGGGTCCTGCTCCGGTCGGTGGCCCGCAGCAGGAACGCCAGCATGTCCCCGTTGCCGCAGAAACGGCTGCCGATCGTCCCGCTCAGGCCGGGGAAGGCCGCCCGGTTCTTCAGCAGCAGGTATGACGTGCCGTACGTGCCGGCGGCCAGGACGAGCCGGTCGCAGCTGATCGTGTGCGGCCCGGTCCACCGGGGCGGCCCGTCGCCGTCCTCGGGCGCCTCGTCCCCGCGCGGCATGTGCTCGACGTACTGCACGTCGTAGCCGCCGCCCACGCGCGGCCTGATGCGCCGCACCTCGTGCAGCGTGCGCAGGTCGGCGCCGTGGTGCCGCGCGGCCGACAGGTAGGTGTGGTCGAGGCTGTTCTTCGCGCCGTCGTTGCAGCCGAGGTCGCACTCGCCGCACAACCGGCACGTACGGCGCGGCACGCCGTGGAGGTTGCCGTACGCCGGGTCGGCGAGCGGCGCGCCCTGGCAGGGCTGCGCCCCCGGCGACGGCGCGAAGCTGACGGCCAGCGGCGGAAGCCGCCAGTCGAGCCCCAGCTCGGCCGCCGCGTCCCGCATGGCGAGCGTCTTCAGCGTGTCGTCGAAGCCGGGATGGCTCAGCGGGTAGGGCGAGACGCCGATCATGCGCTCGACCGCGTCGTAGTGCGGTTCGAGGTCGGCCCTGGTCACCGGCCACGACTCGTAGCCGCCGCCGGGCAGCGCCTGCTCGTGGACGAACCAGTCCTCGTCCTTGCGCAGCATGACGTTGGCGTAGATGAGGGAGCCGCCGCCGAGGCCGCTGGCGACCACCGAGTCGCAGTCGGAGAAGCTCCAGATGTCGAACATTCCGTACAGGCCCTCGGCCGGGTCCCAGAAGGCGCGGCCGAGCTGGGCCGGGCCGCGCGGGAAGTCACCCGGCGCGTACGCCCTGCCCCGCTCCAGCACCACCACGGACAGCCCCGCCTCGGCGAGGCGGCAGGCGGCGACCGCGCCGCCGAAGCCCGAACCGACCACGACCGCGTCGACGTGTTCCATAGATGTCTCTCAGTGTCGCGGTCAGCGACCGCTGTGCCGCTTCAGGAAGTCGAGGATGTGCGGGAAGACGTCCCGGTGCGCGTTCTTTCCGATCAGGGGGTCGATGTGCCCGTAGCCGGGCAGGATCCGCAGCTCGTGCCGTCCCGGCGCCGCCTTCGACAGGACGCGGTGGCAGACGATGTTGGAGTCGGTGAAGACGTCGTTGTGGTCGCCCGTCACGAACAGGATCGGCGTGTCGACGTCGGCCGCGTTGACCAGGTAGTCGTCCGGCAGCGCGGCGAACCTCAGGTCGCCGGTGTCGTACTTCACCGCACGACCGGCGGCCACCATCTTCCGCACGTGCCGGTAGTAGTGCAGGTCGCTGGCGCCGTTGAGGTCGGCGAGCCGCTCGTGGAGGTGCGTGCTCGGCGTCAGGTTCCCGTGGCGGTACATCGCGGGCCTGCCGCTGCCCCACATGAAGCTCTGCATGTGGCAGGCCGCCTCCCGGCACTCGGGATGGAAGAAGGAGACGGCGCGGGCCAGCAGCCACCGCCGCGTCAGCGGCGGCGCGTCCCTGAACCGCGGGTCCAGGTAGGACAGGCCCGTGCCGTACTCCAGCAGCGCGGGACCGAGGGCGAGCTTGAGGCGGGCCCAGGGGTGCACCCGGGGCGTCAGCGCGACGCTGTTGGCCACCACGCTGGCGATCCCGCTCACGGCCCCGGAGAACAGGCTCATGTGGAAGCTCACCGACCCCAGGCAGTGGGCCACCACGTGGATCCGCCGCGCCCCCACGTGGCGGCGGATCTCGCGCAGTGCTGCCGGGTGGTCGTACTGGGCGATGTCGTCCAGCGTGTGCCTGCGGGTCTCCATGGTGTACGGAAACCTGTTGCTCATCCGGAAGTCCAGCGTCCACACGTCGCCGAACCCGCTGTCGTGCAGGAACCTGACCAGGTTCGTGTGCTCCGGCATGATGAACATGTCGCTCGACGAGGTCAGCCCGTGCACGAGCAGCACGACGTCGTCCGGCGCCCCCTGCGCCGGCGTGTCGTCGCGGCGGAACCGGGTGAGCTGTAACCCCAGCTCGTCCTCGGTGGCGAACGGATGAACCGTGACCTCGGCGTCCCGCACGCCGTCGAGCGTGAACCGGGGTATGCGATGTTCCATCCGATCGCCTTTCTGCCGGGGCTTACGATCCCAGGACCAGCCATAGCGGCGACATCGTGGAAAACCCGTACTTGTCGGCACTCACCGCGTGAGGGCGGTCGCCACGCCGACCCGGGAGGTGACCTCCAGCTTGGTGAAGATCCGCGACAGGTGCGTCTCCACCGTACGGACACTGAGGAAGAGCCGCTCGGCGACCTGCTGGTTGGTCAGTCCCTCGGCGACCAGCAGCGCCACCTCCAGCTCCCGGGGCGACAGCCCGAACCTGGCCGCCTCCCCGCCCGCGGCCGTGGTCGCGCCGCCGCCCACCCGTACGCCGAGGCGGCGCAGCTCGCGCTCGGTGCGCGCCTTGAGCGCGCGGGCGCCGCAGGAGTCGAAGACCTCGGCCGCGGCGCGCAGGTTCTCCCTGGCGCGGCTCCGGCCGCCGGGCGTGCCGAGATGCGCGAGCCCGGCGGTGAGCAGGGCCCGGCCCGCGTCGAGCCGCCGCTCGCCCGCGGCCAGCAGCCGGGCCGCCTCCTCCGCGGCCGCGGCCGCCGCGGAGGGGTCCTGACGCGACAGCGCGTGCGCGCGGGCGAGCGCGGCGAAGCCGCAGTAGGCCGGCAGGCGGGGTTCCTCCAGCCGCACGGCGAGCGCCGCCCACTGGGCCGCCCGCGCGGCCGCCTCCGTGCCGGCCTCGGTGCCGGCCCCAGCGTCGACCCCAGTGCTCGTCTCCCGGGAGGCGTCCGCGTAGGCGAGCGTCTCGCACGCCTGGAGCAGCGTCCCCGGGTCCACACGCGGCGACTCGAACCGGTTGCACGCGTCGAGCACCGCGTCGACGCCGTCGGCGAACCGGCCCGCGTTGACCAGGGCCTGTCCCCGCGCGTAGCGGGCCGTGGCCTCCCAGGTCTCGCCCGCCCCGACGCCGCACCGCACGGCCTCCTCGCCGGCGCGGATGGCCGCCTCGTCGTCGCCGCTCCACGACTCGGCCAGGCAGAGCTGAGTGAGCGCGAAGACGAGCTGCTGGCCGGAGTCGAGCAACCGGGCGCCCTCGACGGACTCCTCCGCGGTGGCCCTGGCCTCCGCCAGGCGGCCCGTGGCCACCAGCGTCTTGGCCCGGCCCGCCAGCAGGTTGGTCAGGATGTAGGTCTGCCCGGTCGACCGCGCGACGGCCGCCGCCCGGTCGAAGTGGCGCAGCGCCTCGCCGTACCGGCCGAGGTAGGACTCGGCCCAGCACAGCCAGGCGATGGCGTCCAGCCACTCGGACAGGTGCTCGTCAGGAGCGTCGGCGAGCAGCTTGCCGGCGATCTCGGCGTAGCGCAGCGCGTCGTCCGTACGGCGGGCGGCCAGGGCGGGCATCGGGCGCAGCGCCGCCACCGCGACCGCGAGCCCGGGCTCCCAGTCGTCGGCGTTGTCGGGCATCAGGTCGAGCACGGCCTGGGCGGCCCGGAAGTCCACCCGCATCATGCTCTCGGCGACCAGGCGCATCCGCATGGGCACCGCGGCGGCCGCCCGCGGATTGGGCATGCGGCTCAGCTCGTCGAGCAGCAGCGCCCTGGCCTCCTGCGGGCGGTCGAGCTGGCGCTCCATCAGCGCGCAGACGCGGGCCGCGCGACCCCTGCGCGGGTAGTCGTCCTCGGGCAGCATGCGCAGCAGCTCGCGGGCGGTGTCGCGGCCCTCGGCCAGCCTGCCGCTGATTCCCTGGGCCCAGCTCAGCTCCAGCATCAGGGCGAGCCGGTCCTCCCGGGCCGCGGTGTCGTCCGGCATGAGGCGCAGCGCCGCCTGCAGCCAGTGCGCCGAGGTGGCAGGCGCGTGCGCGGTCACCGCGCGGGCCGCGGCCACCAGCACCTCCACCGCCGGCTGGTCGCCGAACGACCCGGAATGCTCCACGTGGTGGGCCTGTACGGTCGCCGGGGCGCCCAGCTCCGCCAGGTGGGCCGCGATCCTGGCGTGCGCGCCCAGGCGCCAGCCCGCCGCCGCCGACTCGTAGACGGCGCGCCGCACGAGGGGGTGGCGGAAGCGGAACCGCGCGCCCGCGCTGCGGACGATGTCGCGCTCGACCAGTTCGTCCAGCGCGGCCAGCGTGGCGGCGGGCGGCACCTCGGCGGCCACGGCGGCGACGGCCGGCTCGAACTCGTCGGCGGCGACCGCGGCGGCCTGGGCCACCAGCAGCGCGCCTGGGGACAGATCGCCCAGCTCGACCTGGAGCGCGGCGAGCACGGTCGGCGGCAGCTCGGTCACGTCGGTGCCGCCCATCCGGGCCAGCGCCTCCAGGTAGAACGGGTTTCCGCCGCTGGCCTCGTACAGCGCCATGCCGCGTCCCCGGCTGACGTCCGGGCCGAGGAACTGCCGGACCTCGGCCGCGCTGAGGGGACCGACCACGACCTCGTGCCCGCGAGGGCCGGCCGCCGCGGCCAGCCTGGCCACGCGTGGGGCGGCCTGGGCCGGGCGGTAGGCCACGGCCAACAGCACCGGGCCGGCGGGCGGGTGCCGCACGACGTGGTCGAGGAACTCGAGCGTGCCGTCGTCGGCCCAGTGGACGTCGTCGAGGACCAGCAGCAGGCCGGTGGGCCCGGCCAGCGCGCCCACCAGGTGTCGTACGGCCCGGTAGAGCCGATATCGGGCCAGGCCGCTGCGGTCGTCGGCCAGCGAGGGCTCGTCGCCGCCCGGGGCTCCGTCGGCGGCGAGCCCGGGGAAGACGCCGGACAGCAGGGCGGCCTGCCCGGACCCCACGGTCCGGACGACCTCCTCCCGGCGTGCGTCGAGATGGTCGTCGAGCGCGTCCACCAGTGCGCTGTAGGGGAGCATCTGCTCGTACTCGGCGGCGCGTCCCCACAGCGAGGTGAAGCCGTCCCCGCCGGCCATCGCCGCGAGCTCGCCGAGCAGCCGCGTCTTGCCCGCGCCCGGCTCGCCGGCCAGCGCGAGGAACTGGAACCCGTCGCGGCGGCTCGCGGCCATCGCGCCCCGCAGCGCGGTCAGCGCGTCCCGCCGCCCGACGAGTGGCACGGACGTGCCCGTGACGACCGGACCGGCCGTGCGTCCGTCCATTCGCACCCCACACGCGAACGCGCGGGCCGCCCCCGCCGGCCGCGCCGACAACACCCAGTAAATGCACTTTACAGATCACGAGACCCGGACAGGGTGCCGGTCCGGCATTGACACCCTATGGAAAGTATTCGAAAAGGAACTGGTCAGTTCGGGCGATTACGGGATCAGGGGTGCATGGCACCGGGTACGGGACGCGTCGTTCACACGTCGTCACCGCGGAGGTGCCAGGTGCTGGACCGGATCGCCGATCCCAGGGGGCGGCGCACGCCGTACGGACCTCCCGACGCGGTGGAACGGCTGGCCGCGGCCCTGCCGAGCCACATGCGCGACGCGCTCCCCCCGGTCATCCGCCTCGGCAGCCCCTGGCCGGTGCGCGTGGACGTGTTCCCGGAGGACGGCGTCGCCGAGCCGGACGTCGAGCGCTGGGTTCCCGCCGTCTCCGCCGCGGGTGCCAACGACGACGCCCTCGACCTGGCCGTTCGCGGCGGACGGGTCGTGGGCGTGCGCGGCCGGGCCGGTGACCGCGTCAACCACGGCAGGCTCGACCCCCGGGAGTGGCACGCCTGGCAGCCGCGCGGGGCCCGGCTGACCCGCCCCCTGGTTCGTGAGGACGGGGCTCGTGAAGGCGGGGCTCGGAAGGACGGGCGGCTGGTGGAGGCGACGTGGGACGTCGCGATGGACCGCGTCGCCGCGAGATCGCGGGAACTGCTCGCCCGCCCCGGCGGCTGGGGCCGCCTCGCCTTCCACACCGGCACGCGCCTGTTCCTGGAGGAGCACTACACCCTCGCCGTCATCGGCAAGGCGGGGATCGGCACCCCGCACATGGACGGCGACACCCGCTGGGGCGCGGCGGCGGCCGCGGCCGCGCTCGCGGCGAGCTTCGGCACCGACGGCCAGCCGGGCTCGTACACCGACGTGGACCACTGCGACGCGCTCGCGCTGTGGGGACACGACTGCGCCGCCACCCATCCCGTGCTGTGGGAGCGCATGCTCGACCGGCGGCTCGGCTCCAGGCCGCCCGCCATGATCGCGGTGGGCCCGGAGGGGACGGCGGCGGCCGGGGAGGCCGACGTCCACCTCGCCGTGCGTCCCGGCACCAACGTGGCCCTCCTCAACGGCCTGCTGCACGAGCTGATCGCGGGCGGCTGGCACGACGCGGCCTACGTCGCCGCGCACACCGTGGGGTTCGAACGGCTGTGGCGCATCGTCGAGGCGTACCCCGCCAAGCGGGCGGCGGAGATCTGCGCGGTGCCGGTCGGGCAGATCGAGCAGGCCGCCGAGATCCTGGGCGCGGCCGAACGGCTGGTGTCGACCGTGGGCCCGGCCCTCCTGGGCTCCAACCAGGCGACCGCCGCCGCCTGCCAGGTCAACAACATCCACCTGCTGCGCGGCATGCTCGGCCGTCCGGGGGCCGGGCTGTTCCAGCTCGGCGGGCCCGGGTGCGACGCGCTGGAGGCGGGCTCGGCCGCGGACCTGCCCGGGCTGCGCAACTGGGCCGACGCGGGGCACGTGCGCGAGCTGGCGGACCTGTGGAACGTCGACCCCGCCGTCATCCCGCACTGGGGGCCCGCCACGCACGCGACCCAGATCCTCAGGTACGCCGAGGAGGGCTCGCTCGGGCTGCTGTGGATCACGGCGTCCGATCCGGCGGCCACGATGCCCGGCCTCGACCGGATCCTCGCGAGGGAGGACCTGTTCGTCGTCGTCCAGGATCCGTACCTGACCGAGACCGCGCGGCTGGCCGACGTGGTGCTCCCGGCGGCGGTCTGGGGCGAGAAGACCGGCACCGTCACCGGCGCCGACCGCACGGTGCACCTGTGCGAGAAAGCGGTCGAGCCGCCGGGAGAGGCCAGGGCGGACCTCGACATCCTGCTCGACTACGCCCGGCGGATGGACCTGCGCGACCGGAACGGCCGGCCGCTCCTGCGCTGGACCGACGCGGAGTCGGCGTTCGAGGCGTGGAAGGCGTGCTCCAGAGGCCGTCCGTGCGACCACACCGGGATCACCTACGACCGGCTGCGGACCGGCGGCGTCCAGTGGCCCTGCATGCCGTCCAGCTCCCACGGCGTCGAGCGCCTGTACGCCGGGGGGCGCTTCGCCACCGGGCCGAAGGACTGCCAGACGTTCGGGGCGGACCTCGCCACGGGGGCCGAGTACGGCGAGGAGCGGTACCGCGCGGAAAACCCCGGGGGACGGGCCTTCCTCCACGCCGCGGACTTCGAGCCGTCTCCCGAGGTCGCCGACGACGAGCACCCCTTGGTTCTCGTCACCCGCCCGGGGCCGCACCGCTTTCCGGCCCGGCAGGCGGCCGACGCCGTGCCCGAGCCGTTTCCGGCCGAGCCGTGCCTGGAGGTCCACCCCGGCGACGCCGCCGCGCTCGGCGTCGAGGACGGCGACCTCGTCCGGGTCGAGTCGCCCCTCGGCGTGCTGGAGGCCGTCGCGCGCCTGTCGGGCGTACTCCCGGGGGCCGTGGTCCTTCCGCTCGACGGGCAGGGTGAGGCCGTGACGCGGGCGGTGGCGGAGTTGACGCTCACCGCGTGGGACCCCGTGTCCCGCCGGCCGCTGCGCACGCCCGCGGCGGTCCGGCTGGTGAAGGCCGGGCGGCGTGGGGAGGCCCCCGTGGGGGAGGGCCTCTACTCGGCCGCCGCCACCCGCCTCGGCCGCGGTGTGACCGCACGGCCCGAGGTGACGGCCGCGGCCGGAGGAGGGGAGGCGCCGGAACGATACGAGGAGGTCTGACGTCCGCGATCGCCGGAGACGAGGTGGGGTCGGCCTACCGGAAGGAAGCGACGAGACATGATCCTTGCAGGCGCACGCACCGCTTGGGGGGACGCCGCCCGCGGGTGGGACGATTCGTGAGCGAGCATCTGGCGCGCTACCTGGAGACGCTGTCCCGCACGCAGCACGCGCTGTCGTCCGGGTTCCGTGCGCTGCGGCGCGGCCATCCCCGCGAGTCCGACCTGTGCGGCGTCTGTGAGCGCCTGGCGGCGCAGTGCCGCGATCACGCCGAGCGGCTGGAGCCCTTCCTGCGGAGGTACCGCTCAGGGGGCCTCCGCGATCCGCGTCCCCCGCAGTCGCGAGCGCCCGTGACGCCGCCGGGGCTGGAGGTGCCGCGCCTGGAGACCTCCGGTTTCGACGCCGGAGGGTTCGACGCAGGGAGTTTCGATACCGGCGGTTTCGACGCTGGGTCTTTCGAGACCGGGCCTTTCGAAGCCGGGGGGTTCGACGCCGCGAGTATCGACGGCGGGGGTTTCGACGCGGCGGGCCTGGAGCCTGCGGACCTCCAGCGGGTGGTTCGCGGGGTCGCGGAACGCGAACGGGCGGGCGCGGAGGGCGCGGACGCGGGGGCGGCGCGCCGCCCCCGCGTGACGCCGGGACGGGGCGGCGGAGGCGGCGGCCTCGCGCTGCTGTGGGACCTGCACGGGCTGTACCTCCTCGGCACCGAGTGCGACCTGTCGTGGAGCGTGGTCGCGCAGGCCGCCCGCGGGCTCAGGGACGACGACCTGCTCGGCCTCGCGCGCCACTGCGCCCCCGAGACGGCCATCCAGTTGCTCTGGCTGCGCACCCGGATGCACCAGGCCGCGCCGCAGGTTCTCGTCGTCCCGTCCTGGTAGTTAGGAAAAGGGCGACAAAGCCCGTCATTAAGAGGAAATCTAGACAAGCGTCGTATGATTTCCGGCTAAATGGATTGTGTCCGCGTGGGGATAATTGATAGAAGATTATCTCGGCGCCGGCGACCGGCAGGGGTCGGCCGTGCCCATCGTGATACCGGTGCTCATGGCGGGGGCGTACCGGTGGTGGCGGGAATGCTTCGCCGGAAAAGGCGAGCGCCATGCCGCGATTTCACGACGGCGCCGGCCGCATTCGGCGGCCGGCGCCCTCGGGGATCACGTGACGCCCTCAGGACGGAGGCCGGCACAGCCCCCGGGCGCGTCCGTCCGTGGACGTCAGGCGGGTGGGGCGAGGATTCGAGTTCGTGGAGGAGAAGGCGGACGAATACGCCGTGCGCGCCTTCCAGGTGAAGTCGAACCGGCGCGCTCCGGCTCGCGGGATTCGCCGGCCACATCCCCCTTCCCGGGGACCCCGTTGTAGCCGAGAACTCCCATTCCGGCGCGCTGCGGGAGGCGACCGGCGGGTCCGTGAACCGGATCCGGCGGTATCGGCCGTCCGAGTTCTTCTTCATATCGGCTTCCGAATAGAGGAACCGGCCGTGCTGCCCGAGTTGTGCGGTCCGCCTTTTCCGCCCGCGCCCTTGGGGCCGCGCGTCCCTGCCGCGTCCCTTCCGGGCGGCCCGCCCCGCGGCTCGTCGGCGACCGCCGCTCGGGCGCGACGGAGCCCGGCGACCCGTCGACCATGCCGGCCGAGCGATCGTATGGCGACCGGCTCCATGACGACGCGGGGGCGGCCGCCGCCGGATCGCGACCAGGTCGGGAAACGACGAAACCCCGGCCTCGGCCGGGGTTTCTGTGGGTGGTGGACGATACTGGGATTGAACCAGTGACCTCTTCCGTGTCAGGGAAGCGCTCTCCCGCTGAGCTAATCGTCCGTGCCCGGATCTCGTCCGGACTCCGAGCGGAAGACGGGATTCGAACCCGCGACCCTCACCTTGGCAAGGTGATGCTCTACCACTGAGCCACTTCCGCAGCCATCGCTCGGGGTCTTTCCCGGCGACGCGTGAACAACTCTAGCGGATCCCGGAGGGTGCCGGTGCCAACTGCCTTCGATCCGCCAGCGCGCACGCGGCGCGTGACCGAAGCGGGGCGCGACGTTGACCTGCGGGGGAGGCCGTGCGCAGGATGAGGCGGCAACCGTACGCAGGAGGGGGTTACGCGATGGCGAAGGTGCTCATCATCACCGGCGACGCGGCCGAGGACCTGGAGGTGATGTACCCGTACCAGCGGCTTCTCGAGGAGGGCTACGAGACGCACATCGCGGCGCCGTCCGCCAAGAAGCTGCAGTTCGTGGTGCACGACTTCGTCGAGGGCTTCGACACCTACACCGAGAAGCCGGGCCACACCTGGGCGGCCGACGTCGCCTTCTCCGAGGTGAACCCGGACGAGTACGCCGCGCTGGTGATCCCCGGCGGTCGCGCCCCCGAATACATCCGCGGCGACCGGGACGTCCAGGGGATCGTCCGCCACTTCGCGGACGCCGGCAAGCCGATCGCCGCGCTCTGCCACGGGCCCCTGGTGCTCGCGGCGGCCGGGGTGCTGAAGGGCCGCGAGAGCAGCGCGTACCCCGCCTGCGCGCTCGACGTCGAGAACGGCGGCGGCACGTGGGTCGACAGCGAGGCCCACGTCGACCAGAACCTCGTGACCGGGCGGGCCTGGCCCGACCACCCGGCGTGGATGCGCGAGTTCATGAAGGTGCTGCGCGCCGCCGCCCCGGCCACCTGATCTTCGCGCCGACCCGCGGGGGGGGCGGCTCTCCCCGGATCCGCCCCGAGCGCCTGCGACCCCGCGCTCCACCCGCCGGCGGCCCGAGCGGCGTGGGCCGAGCGGCGTGGGCCGAGGCACTAGAGTCACCCGCCATGACCGCACTCGCCCCCTATCTCACCGCGACGGCGGAGGCGTACGACGCCGTCGCCGTCCTCTACGCCGATCTCTTCCGGGACTCGCTCGACCGCCTGCCGCTGGACCGCGCGGTGCTCGCCGCGTTCGCCGAGTCCGTGCGGGCCGGCGGCGCCGGGCCCGTCGCGGAACTCGGCTGCGGCCCCGGCTATGTGACGGCGCACCTGCAGGACCTGGGGCTGGACGCCTTCGGCATCGACCTGTCGCCCAGGATGATCGAGCTCGCCCGTGAGGCGTACCCCGGGCTGCGCTTCGAGGTCGGTTCCATGCACGCGCTGGACCTCGCCGACGGCGAGCTGAGCGGCATCGTGTCGTGGTACTCCGTCATCCACACGCCACCGCGGGAACTGCCGCCGTACTTCGCCGAGTTCCGCCGCGTCCTGGCCCCGGGTGGCCACCTCCTGCTCGGTTTCTTCGAATCCGAGGGCGACGCGGTGACGGAGTTCGACCACAAGGCGGCGCCCGCGTACCGATGGCCGATCGACGACCTCGCCGGGCTGGCACGCGAGGCGGGCTTCACCGAGGTGGGACGGATGCTGCGCGAGCCTCTCGAAGGGGAGCGGTTCCGCCAGGGCCGTCTGCTGATGCGCAGGCGGTAGATCCGAGCGGGGAAGGCCGGGCCCGCCGCCGATCCTGCACGGCGAGTTCGCCCCGGTGCGGCTACCACCCGCGCCGAGGCGAGCAGCACCTCCCGGACGAGGGAGACATGGGGGCGCTCCGGCGCGCCCGCGCGGCGGGCGAGAAACGGCGTGTTGATGGGCGGGTCGCCGGGGTCGAGGAGCGGCACCACCTCCCCAGTGCCCAGCTCGCGAAGGCACAGGTAGCGGGGGAGGACGCTGATCCCGGCACCGGCGGCGACCGCGGCCGGCACCCCCCGAAGATCCGGTACGACCACGGCCGGTGACATCGCCGGGCGCGTGCGGAACACGTGCCGCCAATACCTGCGGATGATGGGCAGGTCCTCGGCGTAGGCGACCAGCGGGACATCGCGCAGGGGGCCGGGATCGTCGCAGCCGACGGGGCCGATCCGCGCGGCCCAGGACGGCGCCGCCACCAGTACGAACTCCTCGTCCATGAGCGGTTCGGCGACGACCGATCGCCTGCGTGGACGTACGGCGGACAGGACCAGGTCGAAGCGCCCCGCGCGCAGTCCGTCGAGCAGGTCGTCGGCGAGACCGGTGGTCACCCGCAGCCCTACGCCCCGATCCACCAGCGGTGCCAGGGCGGGCAGCACCCGCACGAACAACACTTCGGCGGGACCGCCTCGGGGACGCCGTCGCCGCGGCGCTGGAGGCCGCCGTGGAACTACACCGCCCGATCGCACTGGAGAAGGCCGACCCGGGTGAGTATGCGGCCGTGTTCTACCCGGGCGGGCACGGGCCGATGGAGGACCTCGCGCCGGACGCCGACTCGGCCCGGTTGCTCACCGCGGCGATCGAATCCGGCACGCCGCTCGCCCTCGTCTGCCATGGTGTGGCCGCCCTGGCCGGCACCATGGACGGTGACGGGACCTCGCCCTTCGCCGGCTACCGCGTCACCGGCTTCACGAGGGCGGAGGAGGAGCAGGCCGGCCTCGCCGACCGGATGGCGTGGGTGCTGGAGGACCGGCTGGTGGCGCTGGGCCTGCGCTTGTCCGCCGGCGAGCCGTGGGCGTCGCACGTCGTCGTCGACCGCACCCTGCACACCGGGCAGAACCCGGCTTCGTCCGCCTCCCTGGCCGCCGCGCTGCTGAAGACGCTCAGCTGATCCGGGCCGGTTCCTGACGCGGCGCCGGCATCGCCGGGGACGATCTCTGGACTGATCCTGCCCGAAAACGGGCAGGAAACTTGTTAGTCGGCATCAGTGCTGCGTTAGGGTCCTGCTCTGTGTCCACGGCACGGCATCCCTTCGAGGATCTGATCGGCCACCTCACCCGGACCACTTCACTTGGGCCGGGGGAGGCGGCTCGCGTGGTGGCCGACGTCCTGACGTACTTCGGCGAGCCCGCGGAAGAGTACGTGCGGCGCCGCCACGGCGAACTCAAGTCGAGGGGGCTGACGAACGATCAGATCTTTCCCAGAATCTCCGCCGAGCTCGCGGGAAGGCGTGTCGCGGCACCGGAGCTGACCCTGCGCCAGCTTCGGCGGATCGTTTACGGATAGGAGCGGTTATGTGCGGAATCGTCGCTTATGTCGGGCCTAAGGATGCGGCGCCCATCCTGCTCGAAGGTCTCCAGCGACTGGAGTACCGGGGCTACGACTCGGCCGGCCTCGCCGTAGTGAACGCCAAGAGCCTCAAGACGCGCAAGGTCAAGGGCCGGGTCGCCGACCTGGCGGCGGCGGTACCCGCGAAGTTCAAGGGCACGAGCGGCATCGGCCACACCCGGTGGGCCACGCACGGCGCGCCCAGTGACGTGAACGCGCACCCGCACCTCGACCAGGAGCAGCGGATCGCCGTCGTGCACAACGGCATCATCGAGAACGCCGACGAGCTGCGCCGCCGCCTGGAGGGCGAGGGCGTGAAGTTCGAGAGCGAGACCGACAGCGAGGTGCTCTCGCATCTCATCGGGCGCATGGTCAAGGACACCGACTCGCTGCGGGAGGCCGTCCTGCGGGCGCTGAAGAGCGTGGTCGGCACGTACGGCATCGCCGTCATCGACGCGCAGCGCCCCGGCGAGATCGTGGTGGCCCGCAACGGCAGCCCGATCGTGCTCGGCCTCGGCGAGAAGGAGATGTTCGCCGCCTCCGACGTCGCCGCGCTCATCCGCTACACGCGCCAGGTCGTCCACCTGGAGGACGGCGAGCTCGCGGTCATCAAGGCCGACGGGTTCAACACGTTCACCAGCGACGCCAGGGAGACGGCCAAGGAGCCGTTCACGGTCGACTGGGACGCCGGCCACTACGACAACGGCGGCTACGAGCACTACCTGCTCAAGGAGATCTCGGAGCAGCCCGACACGGTCGCCCGCACGCTGCGCGGCCGGATCGACGACCGGTTCCACATCGCCCACCTGGGCGGCCTCAACATGGACGCCCGGGAGACCCGCTCGTTCCGCCGCGTGAAGATCATCGGCTGCGGGTCCGCGTACTACTCCGGTCAGATGGGCGCGCAGCTCATCGAGGAGCTGGCCCGGATCCCCGCCGACGCCGAGCCCGCGTCGGAGTTCCGCTACCGCAGCCCCGTCGTCGAGCCCGACACCCTGTACGTCGCGATCAGCCAGTCGGGGGAGACCTACGACACGCTCGCCGCCGTGCAGGAGCTCAAGCGCAAGGGCGGCCGGGTGCTCGGCATCGTCAACACCGTCGGCAGCGCCATCGCCCGCGAGACCGACGGCGGCATCTACCTGCACGCCGGTCCCGAGGTCTCGGTGGCCTCCACCAAGGCGTTCATCTCCACGGCCGTGGCGTTCGCGCTGCTCGCCCTGCACCTCGGCCGCGTACGCGACCTGTCGCCTGCCGACGGCCGCAGGATCTGTGAGGGCCTGCGCCGGCTGCCCGAGCAGATCAAGGAGATCCTCACGCTGGAGGACCGGATCAGGGAGCTGGCGAAGAAGTACGCCGACTCGCCGGGCATGATGTTCGTCGGCCGGGTGCGCGGCTACCCGGTGGCCCGTGAGGGCGCGCAGAAGCTCAAGGAGATCTCCTACGTCCACGCCGAGGCGTATCCGGCGAGCGAGCTCAAGCACGGCCCGCTCGCGCTGATCAGCCCCGAACTGCCGACGGTCGCGATCGTCCCCGACGACGAGCTGCTGGACAAGAACCTCACCACGCTGGGCGAGATCCGGGCCCGGCACGGGCGCATCCTCATGGTCGGCCACCGCACCTCCGAGGCGGCCGACGACTGCATCGTGGTGCCCAAGAACGAGGTCGAGCTCGACCCCATCCTGCTGACGATCCCGCTGCAGCTGTTCGCCTACTACGCCGCCGTCGCCCTGGACCGCGACGTCGACCGCCCGCGCAACCTCGCCAAGAGCGTGACGGTCGAGTAGGACCCGTGTCTCCCGTACGGCCCGCCCGCCCGGTGCGGGCCGTACGGCGTTGCGGTCCGGGTCCGTGCAGGGCCGTCCGGGCGACGCCGGTGGTCAGACCGGGGAAATCACGCGCGACCGGATGGCGGCGACGACCTCGCTCGTGTCCAGGCAGGCGATGCCCATACCGGTCATCTCGCGGTCCGCGTCGGTGGTCCAGCCGGAGAGTGCGTCGCGAACGGCGACGGTGCGCAGGTCGCGTTCGGTCGCGTCGACGAGCGTGGAACGCGGGCAGTTCGGGTAGTTGCAGCCGGCGACGACCACCGTGCTCACCGCGCGTTCGGCCAGGTGTTCCAGCAGCCGGGTGCGGAAGAAGGCGCTCCAGCGGGGCTTGTACAGGATGTGCTCGTCCGAGCCGATCTCCTGCGCGTGTCCCGCCAGGAGCAGGTCCGGGTCGAGCTCGCTTCCGGGCGCCGGCTCGCCGGCGAGCTGGGAGCCCGGCGAGTGCGGGTTGACCTTGCCTCGCAGCGTTCGCCGGCACAGGTCGGCGTTGCTGCCGTCGGACAGGTACAGACGCACGATATGCACGATGGGCCGTCCCGCTTGGCGAAACGCGTGCGTCAGGCGCCGGACCGCGGGCAGCACCTCGGTGGTGCCGGCGACGTCGGCGACGAAGTCGCGTTGCAGGTCGATGGCGAGCAGAGCGCTGCGGGAGAACTCGGGGCTGGTGTATTCGTCCACGCCGGCCACGTTAGGCGGGCGAGCCGTACCGGTCTTGTACGTCGTTGCGCGCGAACCGGCCCGGGGTGGCCGCGAACGTGCGGCGGAAGTGGCGGTGCAGATGTGCCTGGTCGTAGAAGCCGCTCTCGGCGGCGGCGCGCGCGACGGTGTGCCCGGCGGTCAGGAGCTGCTGGGCACAGCGCAGGCGTAGCTGGAGCAGGTAGCCGTGCGGAGTGACGCCGGTCTCGCGGCGGAAGGCGCGCAGCAGCTGGAATCGGGGCAGGCCCGCCACACCCGCGAGCTCCTCCAGGGCCGGGGTGCGCCGAAGGTCTGCGGCCAGGTGCCGCTGCACCTTCGAAACGGGCGCCGGCGGCGTCGCAGTGATCCCGCGGCGTGTGTAGCGGGCGAGGATCTCCGTGCACAGCGCTCCGAAGTCTTCCTGCGCGGCCAGGGAGTTCTGGTCCTGACGGCGGTGCAGCCGGATCAGGCGGGCGGCCAGATGCGGGTCGTGCGGAGTCGGTGAGGGAAAGGTGGGCCGGTGCCCGGCGAGTTCCGCCAGCAGCGCCGGTGGGAGGTAGAAGACCCGGTAGTCCCAGCCCTCGGCGATGCCGGGGCGGCCGGCGTGGATGGTGTCGGCGTCGAGAAGGAGCAGGCTGCCTGCGTGCGCGTGCTCGGTGGCGCCGCGGTAGCGGACGGCCTCCACTCCGCGCTCGATCGCCGCGATGGCGTACTCGCTGTGCGCGTGCGGAACGAAGCGATGCGTACGGAAGGACGCTTTCACCAGCCGCATGTCGTCCCGGCCGTAACGGTGCTCGACGAGGTCCTCCATGACTGCCTTTGTATCCGGCGTCGCCCCTGACAGGGGAATCCAGGGTGGGCCGGCCGGAGGCGCCTCCCACCGGGCACGTCGACCCTCATCGATCACCGCAGCCGTAACGTCCGTTATGTGGTGACATGGTGTAGTTAGTCATAGTCTGTGCGTGTAAGGGACTCTTCCGGCAGGAGGGTGCCGACATGCGACGCCGTACGGTCCTCGCGCTGGGGGTCCTGGCCCTCGCGGGCGCGTGCGGCGTCCAGGCGCCGCCGCACCGCAGGGAGCTCTCCCTGGCCGTCCCGAGCCCGCCCGGGGGATGCGGAGACGGCGTCGCCGCCGGGTTCAAGTCGCTCGTCGAGGGGCGTGGCTGGGCCCGGGCCGTACGCATCACGCGGGAGGCCGGCGACGGCGGGACGGCGCTCGCCCGGCAGGGCGGGCCGCGTACCGACCTGGTGATCGCCGATCCCGGGCTGCTCGCCGCCTGCGCGCTGGCCCGCGACCCGCTCCTGGTCGCCAGGGCCGTCCCGCTCGCCCGGCTGACGGGGCAGTGGGAGGTGCTGGTCGCCTCGCCCGACTCGGGTTATCGCACGTTCGAGCAGTTCGCCGCCGCGCTGCTGCGCGACCCCGGAGGGCCCAGGGTCGCGGGCGGCGCCGACCGCGGCCCGGAGCACCTGCTGCTCGGCATGACCGCGCAGGGCCTGGGGGCCGACCCCCGCCTGCTCGACTACGTCGCGTTCGACAGCAGGGCGCAGGCCGTCGCCGCGGTCCTCGACGGGCGGCTCGCGCTCGGGTTCGGCAGCAGGCGCGAGGTCGCCCCTCACGTGCGCGCCGGACGGCTGCGGCCGCTCGCGGTCTCCTCCGCCGAGCGCCTGTCCGGGGTGGACGCGCCGACGCTGTCGGAGTCGGGCGTACGGGTCGTGTACGCCGACTGGACGGGGCTGATCGCCCCGCGCGGCACGCCCGAGCGGGACGCCCTGCTCGACCTGTGCCGGGCCGTCACCGACACTCCGGGCTGGCGGAGCCTGTGCGACCGCAACGACTGGACGCCGATGTGGCTCGACGGCGACGACTTCAGCCAATGGCTCGTCGGCGAGGCGCGCCGTACGGCCCTGCTCCTCAATGATCTCGGACTCCGCTGAAAAACACAACTTGTAGGGGTACTTGCGGGAAGGGCCACAAGATGTAGGATCCATCGCGTTGCTGGTTCACCCCAGGTGAGGCAAGAGGGAACCCGGTGCGAATCCGGGGCTGCCCCGCAGCGGTGAGCGGGAACGACCGCCGTCACACGGCACCGTGCCTTCGAGCACTGTGCCGTGAGCACAATGCCTTGAGCACTGTGTTCGTCAGCACTGGGCGCGAGCGCGCCTGGGAAGCGACGGCCAGTAGGACCGGCGGGCGCGAGCCCGTCCGGACGCCCGCGAGTCCGAAGACCTGCCAGTGACGCGCGCGCATGGGCGCGCGCCCCGCGCCGGGCCCCGAGGGCGGGCTCGCCGCATCGTCACGGCACGGTTCCCTCCCGTGCGCGTGCGCCGCGGCATGCCTCCCTCCGGTCCGGCCGGGACTCGGAACGACGAGGAGAGGGCATCTGATGACCATCACCGACCCGGCCTCCGCGTCCGCGGACCCCGCGTCAGGGGAGCGCGGCGGGCCGCGGGCTTCGGCGGGAGATTCCGGACCCGGCGTCCCGCGCGGCCCCGTCCCCGCCGTCGGAGCCGTACGGCAGGCCCAGGCCCGCGCGGACGGCGCGTGGGACGCGGCGGGCGTCCTGCAGGCGATCGAGGAGGCGGCGGCCGGGGTCATCGCCGACCCGGAGAACTCGCGCCGTGCGGCCCGGCTGCTGAGCGGGCTGATCACGGAGGAGGCGGCGGCCGAGGGGGTGCGCACCTTCTCGGAGTCGGTCGCCGCCGCCCACGCCGCCGGGCTGCTGGGCGACCCCGTCGCCGCGTTCGTGGCCCGCGAGGCCGAGGCGCTCGACGCGCTGGTCGACCCGGCGGCCGACGACCGGTTCGAGTACTTCGGGCTGCGCACGGTCTACGACCGCTACCTGCTGCGCCACCCGGTCACCCGGCGCGTGCTCGAACGCCCGCAGCACTTCCTGCTGCGCGTCGCCTGCGGCCTGTCGGCCACGGTGGCCGAGGCGGCCGAGCTGTACGGCCTGATGTCCGCGCTGGCCTACCTGCCCAGCTCGCCGACGCTGTTCAATTCGGGCGCGCGGCGGCCGCAGCTGTCGTCGTGCTTCCTGCTCGACTCGCCCCGCGACGAGCTGGAGAGCATCTACGAGCGGTACGGCCAGGTGGCGCGGCTGTCGAAGTACTCCGGCGGCATCGGCATCGCCTGGACGCGGGTGCGCTCGCGCGGCTCGCTGATCCGGGGCACCAACGGCCTGTCCAACGGCATCGTCCCCTGGCTGCGCACGCTCGACGCGTCGGTGGCGGCCGTCAACCAGGGCGGCAGGCGCAAGGGCGCCGCCTGCGTCTACCTGGAGACCTGGCACGCCGACATCGAGGAGTTCCTGGAGCTTCGCGACAACACGGGCGAGGAGTCGCGCCGCACGCACAACCTCAACCTGGCCAACTGGGTGCCCGACGAGTTCATGCGCCGGGTGGAGGCGGACGGCACGTGGTCGCTGTTCGACCCCAAGGAGGCCCCCGAGCTGACCGACCTGTGGGGCGAGGCGTTCGACGCCCGCTACCGCGAGCTGGAGGCCGCCGGGCGGTATGTCCGGCAGGTGCCGGCCCGCGCCCTGTACGCCCGGATGATGCGCACCCTCGCCCAGACCGGCAACGGCTGGATGACGTTCAAGGACGCCGCCAACCGGGCCTCCAACCAGACCGCGCGGCCCGGCAACGTCATCCACCTGTCCAACCTGTGCACCGAGATCCTGGAGGTCACCGGCGACGGCGAGACCGCCGTGTGCAACCTCGGCTCGGTCAACCTCGCCGCGCACCTGACCCCCGAGGGCGACGCCGTCGACTTCGGCAGGCTGCGCGCCACGGTCCGCACCGCCGTACGGTTCCTGGACCGGACGATCGACCTCGGTTTCTACCCGACGCCCGAGGCGGAGGCGGCCAACCGGAAGTGGCGGCCCGTGGGGCTCGGCGTCATGGGGCTCGCCGACGTGTTCTTCGCGCTGCGCCTGCCGTTCGACTCGCCGGAGGCGCTGGCGCTGTCGACCCGCATCGCCGAGGAGATCGCGCTCGCGGCGTACGGCACCTCGGCCGACCTGGCCGCAGAACGGGGGCGCCACCCCGCCTACGAGGAGACCCGGGCGGCGGACGGCGTCCTGCACCTCGACCACTTCCCGTGCGCCCCGGCGCATCCCGAGGAGTGGGCCGCGCTGCGGGCGAGGATCGCGCGGACGGGGCTGCGCAACTCCCTGCTCGTCGCGATCGCGCCGACGGCCACGATCGCCTCGATCGCGGGCTGCTACGAGTGCGTCGAGCCGCAGGTGTCCAACGTCTTCAAGCGCGAGACGCTGTCGGGGGAGTTCCTGCAGGTCAACCGGTATCTCGTGCGGGACCTGCAGGCTCTCGGCCTGTGGACCAGGCCGATGCGCGACGCGATCAAGCTGAACGACGGCTCGATCCAGGACATCGCCGCCATCCCGGACGAGCTCAAGACGCTCTACCGCACCGCCTGGGAGCTGCCGCAGAAGGCGCTCATCGACCTGGCCGCCGCGCGGCAGCCGTACGTCGACCAGTCGCAGTCGCTCAACCTCTTCATGGCCGCCCCCACCATCGGCAAGCTCTCCTCGATGTACGCCTACGCCTGGCGGTCGGGCCTGAAGACCACCTACTACCTGCGCTCCCGCCCGGCGACGCGGATCGCCCAGACGACCGTGCCGGCCGTCGCCCCCGTCGAGGCGGTCGCCTGCTCCCTTGAGAACCCGGAGATCTGCGAGGCATGCCAATGAGAACGATGCTGCTCGACCCCGGCATGGACCTGACCCTGCGCCCCATGCGCTACCCCGGGTTCTACGAGAGGTACCGCGCGGCGATCAGGAACACCTGGACGGTCGAGGAGGTCGATCTCGCCTCCGACCTCGCCGACCTCGCGACCCTCGACGAGGGGGAGCGGCACCTGATCAACCGGCTCGTGGCGTTCTTCGCCACCGGCGACTCGATCGTGGCCAACAACCTGGTGCTGAACCTCTACCAGCACGTGAACGCCCCCGAGGCGCGGCTGTACCTGAGCCGCCAGTTGTTCGAGGAGGCGGTGCACGTCCAGTTCTACCTGACCCTGCTGGACACCTACCTGCCCGACCACGACGAGCGGGTGAAGGCGTTCGCCGCCGTCGAGCACATCCCGTCGATCCGCGACAAGGCCGAGTTCTGCTTCCGCTGGATCGACTCGATCAGCGAGCTGAGCCGGCTGGAGACCCGGGAGGACCGGCGGGCCTTCCTGCTCAACCTCGTCTGCTTCGCCGCCTGCATCGAGGGACTGTTCTTCTACGGCGCCTTCGCGTACGTCTACTGGTTCCGCTCGCGCGGGCTGCTCGGCGGCCTCGCGACCGGCACCAACTGGGTGTTCCGCGACGAGTCGATGCACATGGAGTTCGCCTTCGAGGTGGTGGACACCGTACGCCGCGAGGAGCCGGACCTGTTCGACGACGAGCTGGGGGCCCAGGTGACGCGGATGATTGAGGAGGCGGTCGCCGCCGAGCTCGCCTTCGCCCGCGACCTGTGCGGCGACGGGCACGGCGTCATGAGCGCCGGCAACATGCGGCGCTACCTGGAGTACGTCGCCGACCGCAGGCTCACCCGGCTCGGCCTGCCCGTGCGATACGGCACGGACAACCCCTTCCCGTTCATGGAGTTCCAGGACGTGCAGGAGCTGGCGAACTTCTTCGAGCGCCGGGTCTCGGCCTACCAGGTGGCCGTCGAGGGCGACGTCAGCTTCGACGAAGCCTTCTGACTCATCCGGTTTTCGGCGCTCCCATAAAGGGCAAAGGGAACGCCATGACGACGACAGGGGGCGCCGTCACAGCGGCAGCGTGGAACTGGGCGACCTTGGCGATCGCCGTGGCCACCGCGATCGTCGCGGTGGAACTGGTCCGGCGGGTGCTGAAATCGCGCCTGATAGGGGAGCGGTGGGCGCTCGCCGGGCCGTTCGCGCGCAGGTGCACCTGGCCGGGCTTCGCCTCGGCCGTGGTGGGCACCGTCAAGGCGGCCTACGACCCCGAGATGCCCGGGTCGGACTCCCACGGCTTCCAGCGCATGCTCGCGCTGCTGCTGATCGCCTGCGTGACCTGGCTGCTGATCCAGGCGGCGTACGCGGTGACCGACGTCGTCCTCGACCGGCTCACGCGGGTCGAGGGCGAGCGCAACCGCCGCGCCCGGCGCATCCGCACCCAGATCGCACTGGTGCGCCGGGTGTCGGCGGCGGTCGTCGTGGTGCTCGCGCTGGGGGCGATGCTGTTCACCTTCCCGCAGGTGCGGGCGCTCGGCGCCGGACTGCTCGCCTCCGCCGGGATCGCCGGCGTGGTGGGCGGCATCGCGGCCCAGTCCACGCTCGGCAACATGCTGGCCGGGCTGCAGCTCGCCTTCAGCGACGCGCTGCGGCTCGACGACGTGATCGTGGTGGAGGACGAGTGGGGCCGCATCGAGGAGCTGACCCTCACCTACGTGGCGCTGCGCCTGTGGGACGAGCGGCGGCTCATCCTGCCCGTGTCTTACTTCACCACCAACCCGTTCGAGAACTGGACGCGCCACGAAAGCCGCATCCTCGGCAGTGTCTACCTCCGGGTGGACTGGTCGATCCCGGTCGAAGAGGTGCGCACCGAGCTCTACCGGGCGCTGCGGGAGAACCCGCTGTGGGACCAGAAGGACTGGACGCTCCAGGTCACCGACATCACCCCGGAGGGGCTGGTCGAGCTGCGCGCCCTGATGAGCGCGGCCGACTCGGCGAGCGCCTTCGACCTGCGCTGCGACATCCGCGAGCATCTGGTGAAGTTCATCCGCGAGAAGTACCCCGAGAGCCTCCCGCGCCTGCGCGTCGAGACCCCCGCACGCTGAGCGTCGCATCCGCGCTCGGGTGTCACGGGGCGTTGGACGGCCGCAGGACCCTGCTCCCGCCCGCGATGAGCGCGGTGGCGAGGATCCAGCCCGCGGCGATCAGGCCGTTCGCCAGCCACTGGGTCCATCCGGCCGGCTCCCAGGCGCCCCGCTGCTCGAACACGCTCACCGGCACGAGCAGGTCGAGCGTGTAGACGAAGGCGTTGAAGTGGCGCGACTCGTCCAGCCCGATCTGGTGCGGCGGCCACTGCGTGAAGATCGCCGTGCCCGTCGCGAGGAGCAGCGCGGCCCACAGGCCGGCGAGCCAGGGCCGGTAGCCGTAGCCGACGAGCCCGTCGAGCAGCCGGCCCCACAGCCGCCCGGGCAGCCGCAGCGTCCGCCGCCGCGCCCGCTGCCTGGCCAGCAGCACCCGGCGCGCGTCCGGCTCGTGCCCGATGCGCCGGCAGTAGGCGGCCAGCTGCTCGTACGGCTGGGGCCGGTAGCCCGCGGGATCGCGCCGCAGGCAGGAGAGCCGGTCCGCCATGGCCGCGGGCCCGCGCAGCGACTCGTACGTCAGCCCGTTGAGCTTCACGTCGCCCGGGTAGCTCTCCGGGCGGTCGAACAGCACGCCGAAGCGGGAGTAGCCGAGGTTGACCTCGCCCTCGATCGACTCGGGCAGCAGGATGAGCTCGTCCGCCTGCATGTGGCTCAGGTGCAGCACCCGGCCCCGCGCCCGCAGCACCGCGCCGTGGAACGACAGGACCCCGCCGATGCGCGCGCCGCGCAGCCGTACGGTGCCGTGGGCGGTGAAACCCGCGCCGAGTTCGGCCGCGGCGGCCTGCAGGTGGTCGGCGTGCACGGCGGGGGTGCCGTCCGCGGTGATGACGGCGCCCTGGAGGTAGAGCCCGCTGGAGAAGCGGGCGCCGATCAGTCGCAGGCCGCCCGTGGCCCGCATGTCGCGTAAGAAGGCGCTGCCGTCCACGACGAGCCCGCCGGCCCACAGCGCGACCGACTCCCAGGTCCGCGGCTCCTCCGATCCCTCGGGTCCGTTCCAGGAGCCCGCCTCCGACGGGTCGGCCCCCGGTTCCCGGTACGGCGCCTCACCGGGGGTGCCCACCCGCGTGCCGGAGAGCCTGAGCTGCCCGGTCACGTGGGCGTTGTCCAGGCGAACCCCCGCGCGGACGACCGATCCGTCGAGGTCGAGGAGCCCGTCGACCGTGGCCCGGCTGGCCCGGAAGCGGAGGATGTCGCAGCGCCGCAGCCGCACGCCCCTGGTCCTGGCGTCGTTGAGCGAGACCGTTCCGGCGATGTGGCAGTCGAGCAGGTGGATCTTCGCCTCGATCGTGGCGTCGGACAGGTTGAGGTCGCCGACGATCCGGGCTCCGGCGAGCCGGACGCCCGGCACCCGGGCCGATCCGCCGACGCCCCGGTCGAGCACCAGGGCGGAGATCACCTCCGCCCGGACCATCCGGGAGCGGCCCCACAACCCTTCTGAGCCCCGCGCGCCCCCGGAGGAGGAGTCCGCTTCACGCCCGTCACGCAGGTCGACCCAGGCGCCGGTGGGGTAGGCGTCCCAGAGCCGTCGCTCGGCGGGGGTGAGCCGGCGGAAAGGGGGCCGCGATCTTCCCATGGACCGACGATATCGCCGATCTTCGAAGGGCCGGCCCTCCGGCGGACCGGCCGGCGCGCCGCGGAGAGTGTGACACCGACAAGAGGAACGTCATGGACAACCATCTGAACGGGCGCGTACGGGCGCGCTCGCTGGGCGTCGTCGTCGGCGCGTTGCCGACCGGGCCGCTGAACGCGATCACCGATGTCGAGGGGGTCCTGGTGGGTCACACCACGATCGATGACGGCGCCGATCTCCACACCGGGGTCACCGCCGTCGTCCCCCGGCAGCTGATCGCCGGGAGGCGGAACCTGCCCGCGGCCGTCTACGCCGGCAACGGGTACGGCAAGCTGGTCGGCTCGACCCAGGTCGACGAACTCGGCGTGCTGGAGTCGCCCGTCGTCCTGACCGCCACGTTGTCGGTGTTCCGGGCCGCCGACGCGCTGCTCACCTATCTGATGGGCCGCCGCCCTGACGGCATCTCCTTCAATCCCCTGGTGGGCGAGACCAACGACGGCTTCCTGTCCGACATCCGGCGCCGCCCCATCACCGAACGGCACGTTCTCGACGCGCTGGAGGGAGCGTCCGGCGGGTTGCCCGGGGAGGGATGCGTGGGGGCGGGGACCGGGACGACGGCCCTGGGGTTCAAGGCCGGTATCGGCACCTCCTCCCGGCGGCAGGTGGTGGACGGCGCTCCGGTCACGGTCGGGGCGCTCGTCCAGTCCAACTTCGGTGGCGTGCTGACCGTCCGCGGTGTCCCGATGCCGGCCGGCGAGCTCATCCCGGGGGCCGATCATCACGAGCAGGCCGGTGGCTCCTGCATGATCGTGGTGGCCACCGACGCGCCGCTCGACGCGCGCCGGCTGGGCCGCCTCGCCCGCCGGGCGATCTTCGCGATGGGTCGTGTGGGCGCGTCGTACTCCCACGGCAGCGGCGACTACGCGATCGCCTTCACCACGGCGCAGCCGTCGTTCCCGCCACTGCCCGACGAGGCGCTGAACCCCGTCTTCGCCGCGGTCATGGACGCGGTCGAGGAGGCGCTGCTCAACTCCCTGTTCACCGCCACGACCACCACCGGCTTCCGCGGCCGCACGAGCCATGCGGTCCCCTACGACCGGCTCCCGGGCACGGACGGCCGCACCACGATCACGTGAGCGGCCGCCAGGGGTGTCGGGAGCCGGGCGTCGGGAACTGGGCGTTGGGAACTGGGCGTTGGGATCCGGGCGCGTCAGGCACCGCAGTCGCAGCAGCAGCCGTCCCCGCAGCAGCAGCCGTCTCCCGAGCAGCAGTCGGAGCAGTCGGAGCACGCCGAGCAGCAGTCGCAGCATCCGGAGCAGTCGGGGCAGCCGTCGCAGCCGCTGCAGAAGCAGCGGTCCATGCACTGCTCCTGCCGATACTCGCTCCACGGCGGGCGGTAGAGCCCGCAGGTCAGGAAGGTCGTCACCCCGGCGACCGCCGTCAGCGCGATCCCCGGGCGCCCGCCCGGCGGCTCCTCCGGCGGCCCGCCGGGAGGGGTGTCGAAGGGCGCGGGGGAGGTGTCCCCGGCCGGCGTTCGGTGCGCCGCGCAGGCGGCGCCGTGGGCGCGCGGCCCGAACGCCCGGTCGACGGCGCGGCGGGTCTCGCCGTACAGCAGCGCCTCGACCAGGTGCCGCTCCTCCAGGTCGAGGTCGCGTACGGCCAGGCGCAGCCCGTGCAGCGCCTCCTCGCACACGCGCCGGGCCTCCGCGAGCGAGGTGCCGGTCGCGTCCAGCGGGTTGTACGCCCCGCGGGCCCGGTCCTCGGCGAGGTCCTCGACCGCGTCGATCAGGTGCGCGATGCGGCCGAAGAAACGGCCGGCCTCACGCAGGCTCTCGGCGTTGCCCGGCCGGCCCGCGAGCGTGGCCGTGTGCGCGAAGGCCGCGGCCACGGCGGTCTCCGTGGGCTCGGTGACGTCGAGCAGCCCGCGCCCGGGGGACGCCTCCAGCAGCGCCTGGCGGGCGGAGACCTCGGTCAGGACGGCCGTGTCGAAGCCGATCGACTCCGCGCCGCGCCGGGCCGCCGAGGCCCAGGCGGCGGCCGTGGCGCGCATCGGGAGGCCGGCCACGCGCCGGGCCGCGATCCCGTCGCCGTCGGACACGTGGTCGCGGATCTTGCCCGAGGCGAGGGCCAGCGAGACCACGGCGGCCAGGCGGGCGCCCCGGTCGTCCGACGGCACCACCTCCGCCGGCCGGAAGCCGCGCAGCGCGCACGGCCCGGCGGTCCGCCGGTTCGGCCCGGCCGCCGACCGGGCCTGTGACTGGGCTTCAGTCAGGACGGACAGGATGAGGCCGTCGTAGTTGGTCGCCATGCGGGCCAGATGTCCGTGCCGGTCCCGCAACGTCAGGCAGAGCCCGCACAGATGCGCGCGCCAGGCCTCGTGGACGGACGGGCAGGAGTGGCGGGCACACGGCCGGAGGATCCCGAACACCCAGAGACTCCTTGGGGGGTCATGCGTACGGGATCATCCCGTTGCGCGGCGATTATGCCATCACAGGCCGGGACCCTGCCGGAGCAGCTTGGCGGGTGGGCTGGACAATCGAGGCATGGAAGTTACCGACGGGTTCGAACTGACCCTCGACGAGCACGTCGCCACCCTCACCCTCAACCGGCCCGCCAAGCGCAACGCCGTGACCGCCGCGATGTGGCGGGCGCTGCCGGGCATCCTGGCGGACCTCGCCGCCGAGCCGAAGGCACGTGTCCTCATCCTTACCGGAGCCGGGGGATCTTTCTGCTCCGGTGCTGATATTTCGGAAATTCATGAGCTTGGCGATAACAACGATGACACCGGTCTTACCGTTGCCGCGGAGCACGCATTGGTGACCTTTCCCAAACCCGTGATCGCGATGATCGAGGGATACTGCGTCGGCGGCGGATGCCAGCTCGCGCTCGCCTGCGATCTGCGCGTCGCGGCGGCCGGGGCCCGCTTCGGCGTCACCCCGGCCAAGCTCGGGATCGTCTATCCGCTCACCTCCACGCGGCGGCTCGCGGAGATCGCCGGGCCCGCCACCGCGAAGCTTCTGCTCTTCTCGGCCGAGCTCATCAGTGCAGATCACGCCCTGCGTACCGGTCTGGTCGACGAGGTGTGCCCGCCGGAGGACCTGCGTGAGCGCGTCTACGGCCTGGCGGCCACGATGGCCGGCAGGTCCCGGCTGACGCTGGCGGCGGCCAAGCAGATCATCGACGGCCGGGCCGGGGAGGCCGAGGTGCGCGCCTGGCAGCGGGAGGCCAGGGAGAGCGGCGAAATAGCTGAAGGTGTCCGGGCATATCAGGAGGGGCGTTCCCCTGGATTCTCTTGGGATGCAAAATAGGCATAAACGGGACTCGCAGTGGTAATGACCCTGTGAGGTGTGAGATGTCGCAGAATCCATTCGCCAGGTTCGCCCGATGGCTGGGGCTTGACAGGAATCCGCTTCGGCGCCGGTGCGACCGGGTCGAAGCGGTGGTCCGGCTTGCCGCGGTGCTGGGAGTCGTGGCCGCGATCGTGTTCGGCGTGATGCTGGGCATGCGCGAGTACGGCAACGGCCTGAGGACCGAGGCCCAGCAGGCGCGCGCCCGGCATCAGGTCGCCGCCACCCTGACGGGTGACGTGACGACGCCCCGGCTGTCGGTGGCCGGAGCGGCGGTCGGGCACGCCCAGGCCACCTGGGTGGCCCCCGACGGCACGGTGAGGACCGGTGTCATCGAGGTCTCGCCCAGCAGGCATGCGGGTGAGACCGTGCGCATCTGGACCGACGGCACAGGCGTGATCACGCCCAGGCCGCAGGACCGGGAGACCACGGTGGTCGCCGCGCTGACCGTCGGCACGGGCGTTCCGCTGGCCGCCGCCGCGATTCTCGCGCTGCTGGTGACCTGCACCCGCCTGGTCAACCAGCGCAGGGCCCGCCGGGTGTGGGAGGCCCAGTGGACCGTGGTCGAGCCCATGTGGCGGATCAACGGCCGCTGAGCCGCCCGGACGCGGGCCGGCTCAGCGGTCGACGATCTCGTTCTTCCCGATCACGACCACACCGCTGCGGGTGACCGCGAAACGCTGGCGGTCGTACTCCAGGTCGAAGCCGATCCGGGCGCCGTCGGGGATGACCACGTTCTTGTCGATGATGGCCTTGCGGACGATCGCGCCTCTGCCGATCTTGACCGAACCCATCAGCACCGAGTCCTCGACGTGCGAGTGGGAGTGCAGCACCACGCCGGGGGACAGGATCGAGCGCAGCGCGGTGCCGCCCGACACGATCACCCCGGGCGACACGAGCGACTCCAGCGCATGCCCCACCCGGTCGCCCTCGTTGTGCACGAACTTGGCCGGCGGCAGCGGATCGTTGCCGGTGTAGATCGGCCACCGGTCGTTGTAGAGGTTGAAGACCGGCTGCACCGAGATGAGGTCCATGTTGGCCTCGTAGTAGGCGTCGAGCGTCCCCACGTCGCGCCAGTAGCCGCGGTCGCGCTCGGTGGACCCGGGCACCACGTTGTTCGCGAAGTCGTACACCTCGGCGCCGCCGCTCTTGACGAACATCGGGATGATGTTGCCGCCGAGGTCGTGCTTGCTGCTGGGGTCGAGGGCGTCCTCGCGCAGGGCCTCGATGAGGGCCTGGGTCTTGAAGACGTAGTTGCCCATCGAGGCGAAGATCTGGTCGGGTGCGTCGGGCAGGCCCACCGCGTCCTTCGGCTTCTCGCGGAACGCGACGATCCGGCGGCCGGAGGGGTCCGCCTCGATGACCCCGAACTGGTCGGCCAGTTCGAGGGGCTGGCGGATCGCGGCGACGGTCACGTCCGCGCCCGAGTCGATGTGCTGGTCGACCATCTGGCGGGGATCCATCCGGTAGATGTGGTCCGCGCCGAAGACGATCACGTGATCGGGCATCTCGTCGTAGATCAGGTTGAGATTCTGGAACAGCGCGTCGGCCGATCCGGCGAACCAGCGCGGGCCCAGCCGCTGCTGCGCGGGCACCGGGGTCACGTAGTTGCCGAGCATCGACGACAGCCGCCACGTCCGGGAGATGTGCCGGTCCAGGCTGTGGTTCTTGTACTGCGTCAGCACCACGATCTGCCAGTAGTGCGCGTTCGCCAGATTCGACAGAACGAAGTCGATGAGCCGGTAGATGCCGCCGAAGGGCACGGCGGGCTTGGCCCGGTCCGCGGTCAGCGGCATCAGCCGCTTGCCCTCTCCACCCGCGAGCACGATCGCCAGGACCTTCATAGGCAGGACCTTAACCCGCGAAATGGCTAACAAACACCAGGGACACCGGCAAACAGTGCGGATCAGGGACTCTAAGCTCACACGTATGCGTGTCGATCTGCTGAGCCGTGAGTATCCGCCCGAGGTGTACGGCGGCGCCGGAGTCCATGTCGAGTACCTCGCGCGGGAGCTTCGTGGGCTGGCCGACGTGCGGGTCCGCTGCTTCGGCGCCCCGCGCGAGGAGCCGGGCGTGCGGGCCTACCCGGTCCCCGGGGGACTGTCCGGCGCGAACGCCGCCCTGCAGGTGCTCGGCGTCGACGTCGAGATGGCGGCCGGCTGCGAGGGCGCCGACGTCGTGCACAGCCACACCTGGTACGCGAACTTCGCCGGCCACGTCGCCAAGATGCTGTACGGCGTGCCGCACGTGATGACCACGCACAGCCTGGAGCCGCTGCGCCCGTGGAAGGCCGAGCAGCTCGGGGGTGGCTACACGCTCTCGTCGTGGGCGGAGCGGACCGCGCTCCACGCGGCCGACGCGATCATCGCGGTGTCCGAGGGCATGCGGCGCGACGTGCTCACGGCCTACCCGGAGGTCCCCGCCGAGCGCGTACGCGTGATCCACAACGGCATCGACACCGAGGAGTACGCGCCGTCCCGGGGCACCGAGGCCCTGGTCAGGCACGGCATCGACCCGGCCGTGCCGTACGTCGTCTTCGTGGGGCGCATCACCCGGCAGAAGGGCCTGGTGCACCTGCTCCACGCGGCCCGGTCGTTCGACCCGGCGGCGCAGCTCGTGCTGTGCGCGGGCGCGCCCGACACGCCGGAGATCGCCGAGGAGGTCACGGCGCTCGTGCGCGAGTTGTCGGCCTCCCGCAAGGGCGTGGTGTGGATCTCCGAGATGCTGCCCAGGCCCGAGGTGATCCAGATCCTCACGCACGCCACCGTGTTCGTGTGCCCCTCGGTGTACGAGCCCATGGGCATCGTGAACCTGGAGGCGATGGCGTGCGAGACCGCCGTCGTGGCGACCGCGACCGGAGGCATCCCCGAGGTCGTCGCCGACGGCGAGACGGGCCTGCTCGTCCCGATCGACCAGGGCGGGGACGGCGAGCCGCACGACCCGGAGGCGTTCGCCGCGGCGCTGGCCGAGCGGGTGAACACGGTGCTCGGCGACCCGCGCCTCGCGGCCGCGATGGGCGAGGCCGGGCGCGTGCGCGCGATCGACCACTTCTCCTGGCGGCGGATCGCCGAGCGGACCCACGAGCTCTACGCGTCGCTCACGAACCGGGGGTGATCATGGTGACGCCCGGATGCGCGCCCGGCCGGGTCAGCGCGTCCGGCGCGTCGTCCAGGCCGATGGTGCGGGTGACCAGCAGGTCGGGGCGGAGCACGCCCGCCGCGATCAGCTCCAGCATCGGGGGATAGGCGTGGGCGGCCATGCCGTGGCTGCCCGCGATCTCCAGCTCGTGCGCGATCACCCGGCCCATCGGCAGGGCCGTCCGACCGGGAAGCAGGCCCACCTGCACGTGGCGGCCCCGCCTGCGCAGGCTGCCGATCGACGCGGCGCAGGTGGCGGCGGCGCCCAGCGCGTCGAGGGAGACGTCGGCGCCGCCGCCCCCGGCCGCCGCCCTGACCCGCGCGGCCGACTCCTCGGGAGAGTCGCCCTCGCCGAGCAGGACGCACTCGGCCGCGCCGAACCGCCGGGCCAGGTCGAGCGCGGCGGGGGACACGTCCACCGCGACGACCCGCGCCCCCACGGCGGCGCCGATCATCACGGCCGACAGCCCGACCCCGCCGCAGCCGTGGACGGCGAGCCACTGGCCCGCCCGGACCCGCCCCTGCTCGACGACGGCGCGGAACGCGGTGGCGAAGCGGCAGCCCAGGCTCGCCGCCGTGGCGAACGCCATGCCGTCCGGCAGCCGCACGAGGTTCACGTCGGCGTGGTCGATCGCCACCAGCTCGGCGAACGATCCCCAGTGGGTGAAGCCGGGCTGGGTCTGCCGCTCGCACACCTGCTGGTTGCCGGTCGTGCACTCGCGGCAGCTCCCGCAGGCGCAGATGAACGGCACCATCACCCGGTCGCCCGCCCGCCAGAGGCTCACCCCCGGGCCGGCCGAGTCCACCACACCCGCCAGCTCGTGCCCGGGCACGTGGGGCAGCACCGTGATGTCCGCGTCGTGGCCCATCCACCCGTGCCAGTCGCTGCGGCACACCCCGGTCGCCTCGACCCTGATCACCACGCCGTCCGGCGGCGCCACCGGGTCCGCCACCTCGCGCACATCGGCCCGCCCGCCGAACTCCTCGTACACCACCGCGCGCATGTCACGCTCCTTTCCCAGGCCGTACGCTAATCGGGTGATTGCGATCGACCGGGTACGGATGGCCTTCACCGACCGGCACGGCGGCGTGAGCGCCGGGCCGTACGGCACGCGCAACCTCGGCGGGGCGGTGGGAGACGACCCGGCGGCGGTCGCCGAGAACCGGGCGAAGACGGCCGCGGAGTTCGGGCTCGGCCAAGTGGTCTTCATGCGTCAGGTCCACGGGACCGACGTCGCCTACGCGGAGGAACCGTTCGGGGACGAACCGCCCGCGCTGGACGGGGTGTTCACCGACCGTCCCGGGCTCGGCCTGGCGGTCCTGGTCGCCGACTGCGCGCCCGTGCTGGTGGCCGATCCGGTGGCCGGCCTCGTCGGCGGAGCGCACTCGGGACGGCCGGGCACGGAGGCGGGCGTGGTCCCCGCCCTGGTCGAGGCGATGGCCGCGCGGGGCGCACGGCCGGAGCGGATGACGGCCGTGATCGGGCCGTCGGCCTGCGGGCTGTGCTACGAGGTGCCGGAAGACCTGCGCGAGCGCGTCGCCGCCCGCGTGCCCGAGACCTGGTCGCGGACCCGGCACGGCACTCCCGCGCTCGACATCCGGGCCGGGATCGCGGCCCAGCTCGCCCGGGCCGGCGTGGCCGACGTCCGCCACGACGACCGCTGCACGATCGAGACGGCCGACCTCTACTCCTACCGCCGTGAGCAGCGCACCGGGCGCTTCGCCGGTTACGTCTGGCTCACCGGCGCCTGATCCCGCTTCGCGACGGCCGCCGGCGGCGTCTCGATCCGTGCCCGCGGCTCCAGCCCGGCGTACGCCTTGCGGAGCAGCGTGTGCAGGGTCGCCCGCTCGTCCTCGTCCAGCGCGGCCAGCAGGTCGTCGCGCACCTCGCCGGCCTCGCGCAGGGCCGCCTCCAGCGTGGCCCGGCCCGCGGGGCTGACGGCGACCCGGTATCGCCGCCGGTCCTCGGGGTCGCGCTCGCGTTCCACGAGGCCGAGCGGCACGAGCGTGTCCATCACCGCCACGAGGTCGCTGGGGTCGATGCCCAGCCGCGCGCCGAGCTCGCGCTGGGACGCCGGGCCGAAGTCGCGCAGCGCGGCCAGCACGGCCATGTCCCACAGGCCGATGCCGTGCCCGCGCAGCCGATCGCCGATGCGGCGTCGCCCGGCGATGCCCACCTTCGACAGCAGGAACGCGGTGATCCCGAGCAGGGACGGGGGAAGTTGCGGCACGTCGCTCACGAGAGCAGGATAGGGCATAGCCAATAGTTGGTTCTTACCAAGGGATTTCCATGGACGCTCTCTATCCTCGCGTGCTCGCCTCCCGGTTCGCCGAGTGCTTCCGCTTCTACGACGGCCTGCTCACCGCGGTGGCGGGCGCGCGGCTCGTCAAGGGCGCGGAGACGGGGCCGTACGCCAACTGGGACCGGGACAAGGAGGCGGTGCTGGCCCTGCTCGACCGCGAGATGCTGGCGAAGGTCACCGGTGTGGACCTCGGTGGCGGAGGCGACGGGACGATGCTGGTCCTGACCGTGGACGACGTCGACCGGGCCGCCGCCGTGGGGGCCGCCAACGGCGGCAGGGTCGTGGCGCCGCCGAGCGCCCGGCCCGAATGGGGGCCGACCTGCCGCACCGCGCACCTGCGCGACCCCGACGGCAACCTGCTGGAGCTCCAGTCCTACTGAGCGCCGCCGCGCCGCCCGCGCAGCGCGGCCAGGAGGCCGAGGGCCCGCGCCCGCTCGCACACCGGCCACATAATCGGCGATCGTCTCCGGGTCGGTCCAGACGGTCACCACGCCGTCGGCGAGTTCGCCGGCCATCCGCAGCATGACCGGCCCGAGGGCGGCCAGCAGAACCGGCGGCGGCTCGGCGCCGGGGCGGTGGCGGGGCTGCGGCGAGCTTGCGAGGGGCTTGCAGCGGTTGCGGAAAGCCTGCGGCAAGAGGGGTGCAGGCGAGCGGGCCTATCACTGAGGTGCACGGACCCGGCGGCGACGGCCGGACCGGGACCGCCGATCAGCACCCTCGTCCCGCAGCAGCACAGGAGACTGTCATGAAGCGCACCCTGCTCGGCCTGGCCACCGCCACGATCGCCGGTCTGGCCGTCACTGCCCCCGTCACGCTCATGGCCGGCCCGGCCTCCGCCGGCGGCGACTTCGGCCCGAACACCTGCCTGGAGGGCTACGTCTGGCGCGAGGCCCGCACGGGCGACGTCGTCTGCGTGACGCCCGCGACCCGCACGCAGACCCTCGCCGACAACGCCGCCAAGGCGTCCCGCTGGACCTCCGGCCCGTTCGGCCCGCACACCTGCGTCACCGGGTATGTCTGGCGCGAGGCGTTCACCGGCGACGACGTGTGCGTCACCCCCGCCACCCGCGCGCAGGCCAAGGCCGACAACGGCAAGGCGGCCGACCGCAGGGTCTCGGCCAAGCTGTGGATCACTCGCTACACCGTCCCGCCCGTGGACAACGGCGACGGCACCTCCACCAGCACGTCGGTGGACGACATCCCGCGCCTCAAGATCAACGGCGACCACTACAACTTCGGCCAGGTCAGGCTCTACATCCGCTACAACACCGGCAGGCTCTACTGGAGCGGCACGGTGAGCGCGAGCGCGCACAGCGGCTACGTCGGCGGCAGCTTCGGCAAGAAGACCGGCGTGTTCGACTGCTCCGGAGGCGGCAAGGCGGCCAACGCCTACGCGCAGGCCCAGGACGTCGTGTCCGGCCGCTGGTCGCCCCGCCTTCCCGTACGCGTCGGCTGCGCCGTCCTGTGACGGCCGGCGCGAAGACGGCGACCCGGAGGACCGGCCCGGCCGGGCCGGTCCTCCGGCGTGTCGGGGAGTGCCGTCGCCCAGGTCAGGGGATCTTCTGATGGGCCTGGCGTTCCAAGCATCGTGATCGGGGTAGTCGGTGGGCCTGCGGGGACCGCCGGGGGTCGGCCCGCGACCCGGCCCCCGGCGGGTCCCCACCCCCTGACGATGTGAGGACTGACATGGGAACCGCGACCCCGGTGCCGGAGACCAGGAGCATGAGCGGCGACGAACTGTCGGCCGACGACGCCTACGCCGCCATACGGCGGTACGGCGGCTGGCACCTCATCCGTGACGCGTACGTCCGGTTCAGGTACGGCGACGGCACGAGCAACGCCCGCTCCTTCGCCTTCCAGACCTGCCTCGCGATCATCCCGGGAGCGATCGCCCTCGTGGGTCTGAGCTCGGTGCTGCACCAGGAACGCTTCGGCCGGCTCCTCGAGCTCATCCTGCGGCAACTGACCCCCGGCGCGGGCTCGAAGGTCATTCAGGAGACGCTCGACCAGAGCCACGACGCCTCGGGCGCGGGGGGGAAGCTGGCCCTGTGGCTCGGTCTGCTGACCGCGCTGGTGTCGCTGACCACCGCCATGGGCCAGTTCGAACGCGGGGCCAACCGCATCTACGGGATCGAGCGCGACCGCCCCTTCCTGGCCAAGTACGGCAGGGCGCTGCTGATGGCCCTCACGGCGGGCCTCTTCATGAGCGTCGGCTTCGTCATCCTGGTCGGCGGCGCCGCGGTCGGGGAGGCCGCGGCGCATGCCTACGGCTGGAGCGACACGATTCAGCGGCTCTGGGGCTGGCTGCGCTGGCCGATCGGCTTCCTGCTCGCCGTCCTGTCGATCTCGGTGCTGTTCCGCTCCTCTCCCCGGCGCAAGCAGCCGGGCCACACCTGGCTCGCGGTCGGGGCCACGGTCGCCGTGCTGCTGTGGACGCTGTTCACCTGGCTGCTCGCGCTCTACACCGCCAGCAGCCACACCTTCGGCGCGACGTACGGCCCGCTCACGGCGGTCATGGCGCTGCTGCTGTGGTCGTTCCTCAGCTCGATGGCGCTCTTCCTCGGCCTTTCCTTCTCGGCGCAGCTGGAGGCCTGCCGCGCGGGCCGCGGCGAGCCGGCCAAGCTCGACCCCGGCCCCGCCCCGGCCCCGCCGCGGGAGCGGCAGCCGGTCGGGAGCGGCCGATGAACTGGTGGCGCAGGCGGCTCGATCCTGAGCACGGGCTGGGCCTGCGGCTGACGGTGGCGACGGCGGCGCTGGCGCTGATCGGGGTGCCGTTCACGGTGCTTCTGGTCTTCGTCAAGACCTCCTTCGGCCCGCTCACCGAGATCGACGAGGGCGCGGCGTGGGACCTGCACGCCTACGCGATCGCCAATCCCGGGTTCGCCCGGCTGATGGAACTGGTCAGCGACGTCTTCGCGCCGCTGACCTGGCGGATCGCGGTCGGCGCTGCGGTCGCCTGGCTGGTGTGGCGGCGCGCCTACCATCTGGCCCTGTGGGCGGCCACCACGATCACGGTCGGCGGCCTGCTCGGCCTCGCCCTGAAGGTCATCGTCGCGCGGGCCCGGCCCAGCCTGCCGGACCCCGTCGCCATCGCCCCCGGCGCGTCGTTCCCCTCGGGACACACGGTCAACGCCGTGCTCGGTGCCGGGATCCTGCTGCTGCTCGTCCTGCCCCTCGTGCGGGAGCGCGGGCGGGTGCTCGCCTGGACGCTCGCCGTGCTGATCCCGCTGGCGGTCGGCTTCAGCCGGATCGCGCTCGGCGTGCACTGGTTCAGCGACGTGGTGGGCGGGCTGGTGTTCGGCGTGGCGGTGGTGGCCGCCACGGCCGCCGCCTTCGAGACCTGGCGCCGCCGCGACGTGGGCCGCCGGCCCGCCCAGCCGTTACGCGAGGGCGTCGGGCCCGAGACGAAGAGGGAGATTGCCCCCGAAGGAGGACGAATTGGACGCCGTTCGTAATCGTGGCACGGCCCGGAGCGCCCGGTCGTCCTCGGTGCCCGCTCGACGGGTGGCCGCGGAGACGGCGCGGCGGGTCCTGCTCCCGCTCGCGCTCATGGCCCTGGTGACCCTCGGGCTCGGCCTGCTGCTCACGAAGGTCATGGAGCACTCGACGCTCGTCGCGCAGGACGAGGCGGTCAGCCGCGAGATCGCCCAGGAGCGCACGCCGTTCTGGAACGAGGTGACCCACTACGGCTCGATGTTGTCCGACACTCCCGTGATCATCGTGGTGACGACGATCATGGCGATCCTCTTCCGGATCGTCTACCGGCGCTGGCGGGAGTCGGTCTTCCTGGTGGCCGTCGTCTGCGCCCAGTCGGCGATCTTCCTGCTGGCGACGGTGTTCGCGCAGCGGGCGCGCCCGCACGTGCCGCATCTCGATCCCGCGCCGCCCACGTCGAGCTATCCGTCGGGACACACCAGCGCCGCCGTGGCGTTCTACTGCGGCACCGCGCTCGTGCTGACCCTGCACACACACCGCCACACGATCCTGAACGCGCTGTGGTGGCTGCTCGGCGCGGGCGCGGCCCTGGCGGTCGGCCTGTCCAGGCTCTATCGAGGCATGCACCACCTGACGGACGTGAGCTGGGGCTACGTGCTCGGGATCTTCTGCGTGGTCGTGCTCGCCCAGGCCCTGCTGCTGCGGCCGATCACGGCGTCGCGGCGCGCCCCGTCGAAGCGGGCCGTACGCGGGGCCGCGCTGACCTGACCGGCTCACCCGGCCACCGGCTTACGGCCACCGCGCTCGGCCACCGGCTCGGAGGTCGAGCCGGTGGCCGGGGTGGTCAGGCCGACAGGCCGGTGAGGCGGCAGGCGTCCGCCCAGCGTGCGGGATCGACCGCGGCGGGGGCGGGCTCCGCGGCGGTCTTCGTGGCGGAGTCCACCGCGGACTCGACGGCGGTTCCGGCGCCGGTCCCGGCGTCGGGACGCAGCAGGGCCCAGCAGTCGTCGATCGCGTCGGCCAGCAGGTCGCGCAGCAGCGAATCGGGGTCGGGCACGCACGCCTGAGCGATGCCCCGCACCGCGAGCTGCACGGTGTTCGGCGCGGCGTACCTGCGGAAGCCCTTGGCCGAGACCCGCACGCCGCGCCCGAAGGTGTAGGCCCAGCGGGTGGCGTCCGGCACCTGGGCCAGCGCCTGCCTGCTGCGCTCGTCCAGGTCGCCGGCGGAGCGGCCCTCCAACTCGGCGAGCACGTGCCCGGCCGAAAGGATCGAGACCGCCATCGCGAGCTGGCGCTCGTGCGCGACGACCGGCAGCGCGGCCCTGGCCGAGCACAGGGCGATCCGCGCGTCGAGGCGCGGGTCGTCGCCCGTCAGGCCGATCACCGACGGGATCAGCTCGGCCAGGCGGGGCCGGGCGGCGTCGGAGGTGTGGTCGTTGACGAGGCGGGCGAGCCCGGCGAGCAGCGGGTGTGTACACGACGGATGGTCGCTCCACCGCTCACCTGCGAGGTAGGACGCGAACTCCATGAAGCAGGCGCCCTTGCTGGGATTGCGATGCTTGCCACGAGAGAGCATGGGCATCGCTGGAGGCATCTGACCGTGCACGAGCTACTCCACGCTGAATCGCCTGTAGTGTCCCTTTCAGTGTGCGCCCGTTATCGGACGTTGAGAAGAAGCCTTGCCTCGACTTGTCCCTCGCATGACGGAACGCACCGATGTGGCAACGGACGCGACCTGGTCCGTGGTATCCACCCGCCGCTACTGGCCGCGTCGGAGGCCCCTGGAACACCGAATCATGCGTCAGCAGCCCGATCGGGGCGCCGACGATCGTGGAAGCGCAGGTGCCGCGCGGCGCATGACGCCTGCGCCGACATCCGGAATCGGATCGGAAAACAGAGGTGGAGACGGGATTTGAACCCGTGTACGCGGCTTTGCAGGCCGCTGCCTCGCCTCTCGGCCACTCCACCAGAGCGAGGCCCATAATCGTGACCTCTCGGAGCGGAAGACGGGATTCGAACCCGCGACCCTCACCTTGGCAAGGTGATGCTCTACCACTGAGCCACTTCCGCGTCCGCCTTGCGGCGACGTGGCTACTGTACCGGGTTTTCGGCTGCGGTGTGTACTCAGAACGGCCGGGCGCTCGGTCTGCGGAACGCGCGGTCGGCTCCCCGCTCGATCGCGGGCAGGGTCAGGAAGATCTCCAGGATCCGCGTGAGCCGGTGCACCTCGTTGCGGTGGAAGTCCGGCCCCTCCGCCCTGGCCAGCATCAGCGACAGCGCAAGCGGCGGCAGCGGCGCGACGATCACGTGCAGGCCGGACGGCAGCGTGGCCGCCGTCGGCCGGGGCGGGGTCTCCTCGGGGAACGGAATGTCCTCGGGCGCCCGCCAGCTCGCGTACACCGTCACGCGCGGGTCCTTCTCGGTCGTCGCCGCCGCCCAGTCGGCGCTGAACAGCACCGGCATGGAGTCGATCAGCGTGCCGAGCGCGCGGTCGCCCGCCGTGGTGAGGAACTTCAGGATCTCGAGCTCCGGATAGGTGCCGGGGGCCTCCCTGGTGCCCCAGATGCCCTCGATCCTGACCTCGTCCATGCCGTGCAGGGCCCGTACGAGGTCCTCGCGGGGGGCGGAGTCGGGCCAGTAGACGGTGAAGTCGTCGAGGGCGCGGCCGCCGCCCCGGTCGAGCACCGTCACCTGCGTGATGTCGGCGCCCGCGGACCCGAGGATCCCGGTCACCTGGCTCAGCGAGCCCGGACGATCCGGCAAGGCGATTCTCAGCCGCAGCAGCATGACGACCTCCCCACCGTTGGTCCAGGTCAGATTAACCGGGGCAAAAGCCTTACGTCCATGATCTTGTACGGCTCACCGCCGGCAGCGGGGGACAATGAACGGGTGAAAGTCGGCGCGCTCGAGGTCTGGCCCCCGGTGGTGCTCGCTCCCATGGCGGGCATCACGAACATCGGTTTCCGCACGCTGTGCCGGGAGCAGGGCGGCGGCCTGTTCGTGTCCGAGATGATCACTTCGCGGGCGCTGGTCGAGCGGGTGCCGCTGACGTTCCAGATGATCCGGTTCGGCGCGGACGAGTCCCCTCGCAGCATCCAGTTGTACGGCGTCGACCCGGCCGTCATCGGCAAGGCCGCGCGGATGATCGCCGAGGAGGACCTGGCCGACCACATCGACCTGAACTTCGGCTGTCCCGTGCCCAAGGTCACCCGCAGGGGCGGCGGGTCGGCCCTGCCGTACAAGCGCAACCTGCTGCGCGCCATCCTGCGCGAGGCGGTGGCCGGTGCCGGGCCGCTGCCGGTCACGATGAAGATGCGCATGGGCATCGACGAGGACCACCTGACCTATGTCGAGGCGGGCCGGATCGCCGTCGAGGAGGGCCTCGCCGCCGTCGCCCTGCACGCCCGTACGGCCCGCCAGCACTACGGCGGCACCGCGCACTGGGACGCGATCAAGCGGCTGAAGGACGCGGTGCCGGAGATCCCGGTGCTCGGCAACGGCGACATCTGGAGCGCTGACGACGCGCTGCGCATGGTCGCGGAGACCGGCTGCGACGGAGTGGTGATCGGGCGGGGCTGCCTGGGGCGGCCGTGGCTGTTCCGCGACCTCGACCTGGCCTTCCGTGGGTCGGCCGAGCGCGTCCGGCCCCGCCTCGGGGAGGTCGGCGCGATGATGCTGCGCCACGCCGAGCTGTTGTGCGAGGTCATCGGCAGCGAGCCGCACGGGCTCGCCGACTTCCGCAAGCACGTCGGCTGGTATCTCAAGGGCTTCGTCGTCGGAGCCGAGACCCGCCGCGCCCTCACCTCGGTCACCGGGCTTTCGGAGATGGCCGAGCGGGTCGCCGAGCTCGACGCGGACCAGCCGTGGCCGGAGGAGGCCGACGGCCCGCGCGGCAAGAGCGGAGAGAGGTCGAAGGTGTCGCTGCCACACGGCTGGCTCGACGACCCCGACGACATGACGATCCCCGGCGCCGGGGCCGAGGACCCCACCTCCGGCGGCTGAGGGGGTGGCCACGGCGCCCGCCGCGCTCAGTGCTCACGGCGCATGCGCGCTCCGTGCAGGCGGCCCCGGAACGGACGGACAGGGGTGCGGCGCGCGCGCGTAGGCTCGGGGCATGGCGAACGCGATCGTCACGGCCCGTGGGGTCGGGCTGGACCTGGGCGGCGTGCCCGTGCTGCGCGGCGTCGATCTCACCGCCGCCCCTGGCGAGATCGTCGCCGTCATGGGGGAGAACGGCGTGGGGAAGTCGACGCTGCTGCGATGCCTGGCCGGCCTGCACCCCTCGCCGCGCGGCGAGATCGACGTCCTCGGCGGACCGCCGGCGGACGCGCCGGACTTCTGGCGGCGGGTCGTGCAGGCCGGCGACGAGCCCGCCTGGTATCCGGGCCTGAGCGTCCGCGAACACCTGGAGCTGATGCGGGCCGTCCAGCAGGACGCCCGCCTGACGGTCGACGAGGCGCTGGAGACCTTCGAGCTGAGCGCCCGGGCCGATCTCGCCCCGTTGTCGCTGTCCACCGGCCAGCGGCAGCGGCTGTCGCTGGCGATGGCGCTGCTCCGGCCGAGCCGCCTGCTCCTGCTCGACGAGCCGGAGCGCGGCCTGGACGCCGGGTTCAGGCAGCGCCTCGCGGGGATCCTGCGCCGCTACGCCGCCGAGGGCGGCACGGTCGTGATGGCCACCCACGACGCGCGGCTGGCGCAGGACTCAGCAGCCCGTGTGATCACGCTGCGGGCGGCGTCGTGATCCCGGCGACCACCCGGACGCACCCCGCCCTCGCCTATCTCCGCGCCCGCCGCGGGCGGCCGGCGACCTGGTCGGACCGCTACACCGGCGTCTTCGGCCTGCTCGTCGCCGCCGCGGTGCTCGGCCGCCCGATCGCGGATGCGCTCGCCGGGCTGGCCCATCACGCCGATCCCGCGCGGCTCGGCCCCGGGCTCGCGCTGGTCGCGGCGGCCTACGCGGGCTTCCTCGCCCTGGCGCGGGCGCTCGGACCCGTCGTGCTGCCCGCCGCCGACGCCTCGTGGCTGGTGACGTCACCGCTGCCCCGCCGGGCCGTGCTCGGCCGTACGGCGCTGCTCCTGCTGTCGGCGGCCGTGCTCACCGGGGCGGCGCTCGGACTGACCGCGCTGTCGGTGTTCGGAGCTCCCGACCAGCTCGGTGTGCGTCTCGCGGCGGCGCTGGTGCTCGGCGTAGCGGCGGGCGTGGGCGGCATGGCCACGGCGGTGCTCGGCCAGCAGTCCCCGGCGTCGGACGCCCGGCTGCAATTCCTGATCGCCGGGGCTCTTTCCGTCGCCGTGCTCGCGGCCGTCCTCGGCACGGGCCCCGGCCGCCGGATCCTCGCCGCCGTCGCCGAGGCGCCCGCGTCCCTGGGCGCGGCGGTCGCGGGCGTCGCCTCCGTCGTGGCCGCCTTCCTCGTACGGCAGGCCTGGGCGGCGCTCGACCGCATCCCCGCCCGCCGGATCCTGGCCTCCTCGACCAGAACGGCGAGGGTGACCTCGGCGGCGACCACGCTGGATCCCGGGATGCTCACCTGGGTCGCGGAGGACGCCCACTGGCGCGGCCGTGCGCTGCGTTCCCGTCCCTGGCCCCGCCTCGTGTCGCGGCTCGGCGCCGCGCCCGCGCTGGCCTGGCAGGAGTGGCTGCGGGTGGGCAGGCGGCCGGGCCGCCTGGCGGCGCTGCTCGGCGCGGCGGCCCTGCCCGCCGTCTGCGCGAACGCCATCGGAGGCGGGTCCGGGCCGGCCGCCGGGATGCTGCTGTGCGGGGCGCTGACCGCGGCCGCGATGTGCACTGGAGGGGTCCGGCGCGACGGCGGCGACCCGGCCCTGGCCCGCATGCTGGCCGTGGACGGCAGGGCCGTGATGGCCGCCCGCGCGGTGCTGCCCGCGCTGCTGGCGGCCTCCTGGTCGGCGCTCGCCCTGGTGGGCCTTCAGATGGCGGGCACGCTGCCGGCGGGGGCCTGGTGGTGGGCGCTCGGGCCGGCCGCCGCGCCCGCGCTCGCCGCGGGCGCGCTGCGGATGGCCCGGAGACGGCCCGTCGACCACTCCATGCCGGTCATCGACACCCCGGGTGGCGCGGTGCCGACCGGACCGCTGATCTGGGCGTTGACCGGCGTGGACCTCGCGCTGCTCGGGTCCCTTCCCGCGCTCGGCGCGCTGGCGTCGCGGCCCGCCTCGGTGGCGCCGTACGTCGTGGCGCAGGCCGTCGCCGGGGCCGCGGTGCTCGCCGCCTCCATCCTGCGGCCGGGCCGCAGGAACCGCCCATGAAGGGGGTTCCGATCACCCCCGATCACCCCCGGGCCCGCCGTGCCGGCTGCCGGGCAGCCGGGCGGCCCTGCCATGCGCCGCGGTCGCAGACGCAGCAGCGGTCGAAGCCGAACGGCCGGTCGCCCGACTCCTGCCAGATTCCTCCGCTGTACGGGTCCTTGGACGCCGGGTTCACCAACCTGGCGATCACGAGGGCCACGACAGCCGTGGCGCCTCGGCCGATGAGCGCGGACGCGGCGCTCTGCACGTGCGCGCCGGACACGAACAAGTCGTCCACCAGCAGCACCCGCGCGCCCTTCATCCCGTCGCCCAGCACGTGATAGGCGGCTGAGTGGGACTCGCGCGCGGCGAGCACCGGAGCGTACGCGTCGTCCGCCTGCAGCAGGAGGGGCCGATGAAGGCGGGCCCACGCACCGACCTTGCCTATGACTTTGTCCATGTGATGGAACGCCTCGATGGGGCGCTCAGTACGCGTGCTCGGGATCGTGGCCACCATCGTGAAGGGCCCGCCGGCCAGCCCCTGGAGGCAGCCGGCGTGTTCGCGGAAGAAGTGGGTCACGGTCGCGGCGAGGAAGTCCAGGCGGTTGCGCCGGCCCGCGACGCCGAAGGGGTCCTTCCTGCGAACCAGGACGTCGTACAACTGCGTGTCCCTGGCGGTCAGCGAGATCGGCACGACGTGCTCGGTGTAGCCGCTGAGGTTCTCCGTCGTGCGTTTGCAACTGGCGCAGGTGGGCCACGGTTCGCCGTCCCCGCGGTCGTTCGGCCCCGAATGACAGATTCGGCAGACACCCGGCCGCGTGGGCGGGACGGCGCGGAACAGCGGCAGGAAATCGCGAGTGAACGCCTCGGCGTCACCCATGATCAGCACGTGTGCGTTCGGGGGGCCATATCTACGAGATTCACCGCCTGCAGGCACAGGTCGTCAATGTCCTCAACGGCAGTCATGCCTCCCCGCGCGGCCGCTCGCCGCGCCCACGGCTGTTCCTGGTGGAGCCGCTGGGACACGAACACATGCTTGCCGGTGTGCAGCGCCTCCTCGACGTGCCGGAAGGAAGGACCGCCGTCGGCGCCGTCCACGACGTACAGGCAGTCGGCCACTCCGCAGGTCACGACGCGCGCGCAGTCGGCGGCGCGGCTGCCGGGCGCGGTGTCGGGCCAGCAGGAGGAGACGACGGCGCCGCGCTCGGCTATCCGCTCGGCCACACTGGCGTACTCCCCGAGGGCGGCCGGCTCACCGACGCCTCCCGCCGGGACGCCCACGGTTCGCCCGCCGGCGGCCAGCGCGGCCCGGTGGACGGCGGCGTCCACCGGGCCGCGCAGGGGCGCGACGACGACCAGCCCGGCCTCGGCCAGGGCCCGCGCCACGGCGGCGGCGTGGCCGATGTCGTGGTCGGCGATCACGGCGACGGCCCGATGGTCTCCGGCCTGGAACCCGCCGCGTACCCATAGGAACGGGGGCCGGTCGTACGCCCAGATCAGGTTGCCGGGGTAGCCGGCGTCGAGCACGGTGACGAGGTGGACGCCGCCGGCTCGCATGGCGGCGATGAACTCGCGTCCCCACGCGAGGTCAGCAGGCCGGACTCGGGCGGCGACGGCGGCGGCGTGCGCCCGGTCGTCCTCGTCCCGGCTCGCGCACCCGCCGTCGAGCAGCTTCAGCGCGCCCCCGGCGTCGAGGATGACGCGCGCGGTGTAGAACCAGGGCTCGCCGTGCGTGGCTCTGGTCAGGGCGAGGACGGCTGCCTGCTCGTGGATCGTGGTCATGGTCATCACCAACTCGGACGTGCTTCCGGCGTGAACCTACGCTCGGGCACCGACATTCGCGGACGGGGAGCGTGGTGGTGCGTGGCTATCGTGCCGAGCCCGGCCGGACGGCGCGTGGTGTTCACGCGAACAGGCCATGCCGTATCGGGCTTTGACAGTGGGGCCGCCACTCGCGACGGACGGCCGGGGCGGTGACCGCGTGATCCGCTCCGAACGGTCCGGCCGCGGATCCGACACGGAGAAGTAGGAGCGGGGCTACGGTCTGTGATCGGACTGTGATCCGGATTGTGACTGCAACGAGTCAACTTCGGCGTACCTTGCGGTCAAGGGCTTGCCGAACCACAAGGGACTTGCCGCATCACAGGGGAGACGCGTGACCGAGACCCGGCACGAGACGTCGGCGGAGGACCTCGTCGCCGAGTTCGACGCGGAGCGTCCCGCCCGGCGTCTGTCCGGCCGCACGGCGGCGCTCGTCACGATCGTCGCACTGGCCCTGTCGCTCTACGCGCTCTACCAGACCTTCCGGCCGGGGCCGGTCCTGCCCTACCGGATGGCGTTCCTCGCCGTGGTGCTGCCGCTGGCGTTCGTCTGCTACAAGGCGCGGCGCGGGGGCCGGGACAGGCCCGGCGTGCTCGACTGGGTGCTCGCGGCGCTGTCCCTGGCGGTCTGCGCGTATCCGCTCGTGGTCTTCGACGACCTCATCCGCCGGGCGTACGCGCCGACGCCGCTCGACGTGGCGGCGGGCGCGCTGCTCACGCTGCTGCTCCTTGAGGCGTGCCGGCGGACCGTGGGCTGGATCCTGCCCGTCGTGTGCGCGGTCTTCTTCGCGTACGCCTACTACGGCGGCTACCTGCCCGCCGACTGGGCGCTGGGCCACCGGGGCTACGACCTGGACCGGATCGTGGCGGCCTTCACGATGGGCACCGAGGGCGTGTACGGCGTGCCCCTCGACGTCGCGGCGACGTACATCATCCTGTTCACGATCTACGGCGCGGTGCTCGACCACTCGGGGGCGGGGCGGTTCTTCGTCGACGTCTCCTTCGCCGCGTTCCGCCGCTCGCGCTCAGCACCGGGGCGGACCGTCACGCTCGCGGGGTTCCTGCTCGGCACGGTGAGCGGTTCCGGCGTGGCGACCACGGTGAGCGTGGGCAGCGTGGCCTGGCCGATCCTGCGCCGGGCCGGCTATCCGCGCGAGCAGGCCGGGGGAGTGCTGGCCGCGGCCGGCATCGGCGCGATCCTGTCGCCTCCCACACTGGGCGCGGCGGCGTTCATCATCGCCGAATACCTGCGGGTGAGCTACCTGACCGTGCTCGTCTACGCCACGATCCCGACCATCCTGTACTACCTGGGCGTCTTCCTCGCGATCGAGATGGACGCCCGCAGGTACGGCACGCGGGCCGTTCCTGTGGACGCCGGCGGTCCCTGGCCGCTGATCAGGCGCTTCGGCTACCACTTCAGCTCGCTGTTCGTGATCATCATCCTGATGGCCCTCGGCCAGTCGCCGTTCCGCGCGGTCGTGTACGCCACGCTGCTGGCCTTCGCGCTGTCGTTCCTCGACCGCACTCCCGGCGGCGAGAACCGGCTGACCCCGCGCCGTGCCGTACGGGCCCTGGCGGCGGGCGCCACAGGAGTGCTGCCGGTCGCGGTCACCTGCGCGGCGGCGGGCACGATCGTCGGCGTGGTCACGCTCACCGGGCTCGGGCTCAAGGCCGGCTCGCTGATCGTCGGCCTGTCCGGGGGGAACCTCGCGGCCACCGCCGTGGCCTGCGCGCTGGCCGTGCTGCTGCTCGGGCTGGCCGTGCCGGTCACGGCGTCGTTCGTCATCGCCGCCGTGATCATCGGCCCCGCGTTGCTGAACCTCGGCGTCACCCCGGCCGAGGCGTACATGTTCATCTTCTATTACGCCGTGCTGTCCGAGGTGAGCCCGCCGACGGCGCTGTCGGCCTTCGCCGCCTCGGCGATCACGGGCGGCAACGCGCACCGCACGATGTGGGCCACCTGGAAGTACACGCTCCCGGCGTTCCTCGTGCCGTTCGCGTTCGTGCTCACGCCGTCCGGCGCGGCCCTGCTGGCCCAGGGCCCGATCGGCGAGATCCTGCTCGCCGCGGCCGTGTCCGCACTGGCCGTGGCCGTCCTCGCGGCGGCCACCGGCGGCTGGATCACCGGCCCCGCCGGTCCGGCCGAGCGGGGCCTGTGCGCGCTGGCGGCGGTCCTGCTGCTCGTCCTGTCGCCCTGGCCCGTGCTGGCCGGGCTGGGCGTCGCGGCCCTGGCGCTCGCCGTCCACCTCGTCCGCAGACACAGGGAGGCGCATCCGTGAGGTTCAGGCTCATGACGGTGCTGGCCGTCACCGCGGCACTGCTGGCCGCCGGTTGCGGGGGCGACCGGTCGGGCGCGGGAGGCGGCACGGGCGGCGGGACCCGCCTGTCGATCGCCACCGGCAACACCACCGGCGTCTACTACGTGCTGGGCGGCGGGCTCGCCGAGCTGATCGACAAGCACCTGCCCGGCCACCGGGCGACCGCGGAGGCCACCGGCGCCTCGGTGGAGAACATCCAGCGGGTGGTCAGGGGACAGTCGGACATCGCCTTCACGCTCGCGGACACGGCCGCCGACGCGGTCAAGGGCACCGGCGCCTTCACCGCCCCGCAGCCGATCCGCGCGCTCGCCCGGCTGTACGGCAACTACACCCACGTGATCGCGCGGACCGACGCCGGGATCACCTCCGTCGCCGGCCTGCGCGGCAAGCGCGTGTCCACGGGCTCGCCGAACTCGGGAACGGAGGTGATCGCGCTGCGGCTGCTCGCCGCCGCCGGGCTCGATCCCGACAAGGACGTCAAACGGCAGGCGCTGTCGCTGCCCGAGACCGTGCAGGGGCTCAAGGACGGCACCCTCGACGCGCTGGTGTGGTCGGGCGGGCTGCCCACCTCGGGCATCACCGACCTGGTGACGAGCATGGGCGGCGAGGTGACCTTCGTGCCGCTGAACGACGTGCTGCCCGCCATGCGCGCCGCCCACGGCCCCGTCTACACGGAGGGCGTGATCCCCAAGGCGGCGTACGGCACGCCGTCCGACGTGCCGGCCATCGTCGTGCCGAACCTCCTCGTGGTGAACGCTGCGATGGACGCGAAGCTCGCGGAGGACCTCACCCGGCTGATCTTCGACCACAAGGCGGACCTGGAGAAGGTGCACGCGTCGGCCAAGGAGATCACCCTTGCCGACGCGCCGAAGACCGACCCCGTGCCGCTCCACGAGGGCGCCAAAAAGTTCTACGGCTGACCCGCCACACGTGCGAGGGCCGTGTCCGCCGCTTCGAGCAGACATGGCCCTCGTCGTGACACCCGCCGCGCCGGGCACACGGCTCAGAAGCCGATCAGTTCCGGCGCCCCGGAGACGGGCAGCAGCATGCGGGGGAGGACGGCGCGCAACTCGCCGGCGGTCTCCGGCGGCAGGTCGAGGCGGACGTCGAACACGGTCTCGGTCTCCAGCAGGTCGGCGGCCTCCGGGGTCAGCTCCAGCCGCAGCATGGGGCCGTCCAGCAGCGTGATGGAGCGCAGGCCCTCGCCGGTCCCGCGCATGCCGTGGCGGGCGACCCAGTAGCCGTCCTCGCTACCCGACACCGTGAGGACATCGTGCTCCAGGTCGTCGGCCCGCCTGGCCAGGTAGACCGAATGACGGTCGCGTCCCTGCCCGTGGAACAGCTCACGGGCCGTCATGCCCGCCGCCGGGAGGTAGGCCACCTCTCCGCTGATCGGCAGCGGATGCCGCGGGCGGCGGTCGTCGAAGTCGTGGCGCCATCCCTCGTAGCGTTCGCCATAGCTGAAGGGCAGTGGGAGGGGCGGGGCGGTCGGCAGCGCGTTCAGCAGCCAGCCGGGCGGATTCCGGTGGGGCAGCGTGCTCAGCTCCGCCAGCGCCGCCGTCGCGGGCACGTCCTCGAACGGCGGCGTGGTGGAGTCGACCCGGCCGGTGTAGCTCCTGCTTCCGGCCGGGAACGTCAGCTCGCACGTGAACCAGGTGCCGGCGTCGGTCTGGTAGGACAGCTCGCGAAGGCGCTGGAACGGCTCCCGCAGGCCCTCGGCGAGGATCTCCCGGCCGTCTCGCGTGAGCGTGGTCACGGCGTACGCGCCGACCTGAGCGTGGCGCGCCACGAGCTGTGACCACCCCGGCGTGGCGGCGGCCCGCGCGAGGTCGCCGATCCGCAGGCGCATGTCGTGGCCCTCGTCGCCCCGGTTGAGCCAGCGATCGGATCGATCCGTCTTCATGGTCATCCTTCCTGCCCGGCGCCCGCGCCGCCGGTGAGCTGGTCGTGCAGCCGGCGAATCTCCCGGAGCAGTCTGCTGTTCCCCTTGCGGGCGGCCATGTCGCGTACTTCGGGGATCTCGCCGCGGGCGCCGCACCAGTCGGCGGCCGTCCGCGCGAGCGTGACGAACCCGGACAGGCCGCTCCGCGGGCGCCGGCCCGGCGCGGGCAGCAGTGCGGGCAGCGCCGCGGCGGCGATCCCCCACACCTGGGCGTACCCGCCCCGCCTGGCCGCGTCGTCGAGCGCGGCGACCATGTCGATCATCCTGACCTCGCCACTGGCCAGCAGCAGCCCCGCCTGACGGCCGATCTCGGCCGCGGGCAGTTCGTCACGCGCGGCGACCTCCAGCAGCACCTCGACCGGCTCCTGCGTGCTCCGGTCGCCCAGGGCACGGGCGAGCACCGCCGAGAACGCCACCCCCGCGGGTCCTTCGGCCCGGGCGAGGTGGCGCGCCTGCGCCCGGACGGCGGGCCCGTACCCGTAGCTCCGCAGCAGGTGCGGCGTGAGGTACGCGGCGGCGACCTCGCGGTGCGAGGGCAGCATCGAGGGCCACCAATGGAGGTGCTCGGCCTCGGCCCAGTAGTCCGACATGCTCAGCATCAGATCGACCAGCGGCAGGCCGGCGGGCGCGGCGGCGGCCCCCGGCACCAGGCGGACGTAGTGGTGGTGGCCCCGGTCGTGCCAGTCGTGATCGTCGCGCCCGCCGTTGCAGGTCCACTCCAGGGTGACCTCGACCTCAGGGCAGGTCCATCCGGCGACGATCCTGCCCGCCGCGGACGTCAGCCGGGCCGCCCGCTCCGCCGCCTCCGGGTCGGGGGTGCGCGGCAGGCGCAGCAGCGCCTGCTGGAGGTCGGCGGCCAGTGGTTTGGCGCCGGCCGCTTCGATCACCTCCAACCGGCGGACCAGCTCGGCCGCCGCCACGTGCCCGGTGGTGTGCGTGGGCGTGGCCAGCAGCAGCGGTGGCAGGGTGTCCTCCTCGACGGCCCGCAGGATCTCGGCCGCGCGGTGCAGCAGGAGCCGGTGTGGTGCGGCCAGGCCCCTGCCGGGCAGGAAGCGCCGCCAGGCCTGCCGGGTCCTGGCGCTCCCGGCCAGGGCCGTGGCGGCGCCCCGCAGCCACTGCTCGGCCCGCGGCCAGGTCTTCTGGCTGTAGGTCCAGGGGTGCTCGTCGACCAGCCGGTCACGCGTCGCGGCCACCACACCCGCCCCGTCGCGGGCGGCGAGCATGACGAAGCCGGCGAGCAGCCGCTCCCACGACTGCCAGGAGTCCGTCCATTCCGTGATCGATTGGCTGAACTCCTCCACCGACTCGATCGGCGGCTCGACGGCGTGGGCGCGTTCGGGCGCGGCGGGTAGCGACGGCGGCGTGAACACGGGCTCGGCCTCGGCCACCGCGCCGCCCGCGAACGCCGCGGCGGCCCGCCTGCCGAGGGCGGGCGGAAGGAAGCCGATCGCCTCGTGGATGGTGGCCCGGTCCTCCTCGCGCATGCCGCCCGCGTGTGCGACGGCCAGCTCGACGGCGATCTCCTGGAGCTCGGCGGAGTCGGCGGCGAAGGCGCGGGCCAGCGGCGCGGCGATCACCTCCGCCAGCGCCGGATCGCGCTTCACGGACCGGCCCAGCCACGCCAGCCCGGTGCGCACCAGCACGCGCTCGGGACGGAACAGCAGGCAGTCCCACGCCTCGGCGAGGTCGTCGGCGGTCAGATCGCCACAGGCCCGCAGGCGCTTGGCGGCCAGTTCGGCGACCGGGCCGGGGGACGCGGGCAGCAGATGCAGATAGTCGCGGATGTGGCAGGCGGCCTCGGCGGGCGAGGGGGCGAGCGCCTCGTGCAGGCGGGCGAAGAACCGCAGGTCGATAGGGGTGCCGCCGCGGAGGAAGCGGCGCACGCAGCCGTCGATGAGCGCCTCGCGCTTCACCCGGCCCGCCTCGGCCAGATCCAGCAGCGCGCCCAGCCAGCCCTGCCGCGGGTCCTTCTCCCACTGCAGCACCCGGCCCACGCCCTCGGCCTCGAACAGGCGCGGCAGCAGGTGATCGAGCAGCGGATCGTCGCCCAGGCGGGCCGGGTCGCCGCTCGCCCACCCGGCCACCAGCGGATCATGCGTCGGCGGTTCGACGCCGGTCTCGCGGAGCAGGGCCAGGGCGAGCCCCACGCCGCGGTCGTCGGCGGCGCGCAGGCGGAGCACCAGCCGCTCGGCCAGATCGGCGCGCCAGGCGGCGGGCCGGTCGGCGAGCACCGCCAGGATGAGGTCGACGTCGTTGTCGGCACCACCCCACCGAGGCGCGAGGTCGCGCCGGTACAACCAGGACGTCACGGCCGCCGCACCGCCCAGGCAACCGGCGCCGGCCACACGCAGGCCGACCCGGTAGCCGGACAGGCCGTCCTCCCACCGATCGACGCCGCGCAGCTCCTTCAGCAGCTCCGGCAGCCTGGCCGCGACCTCCTTGCGGCCCCCGTCGTCCAGAGCCCTGACCCTCTCGGCCAGCCGGTCGGCACGCCTCGCCTCGATCAGCTTCCTGATCTCGCCCCAGTGATCCATGCCTGGGGACACTAGACAGCCGTACCGACAAATCCCGGTCCCGGCCTTCGCTGGCCGTCAGAGGCGGGTGAGACCGGTGACGTGGAGGACGGCGTGGCCCTCCTCGTCGGAGGCGGCCAGGTCCACCTCGGCGCCGATGCCCCAGTCGTGGTTGCCGGCCGGGTCGTCGATGATCTGACGCACCCGCCACAGCTCCTTCTCCTCCTCGATGAGGAGGAGGGCCGGGCCGCGGGCGGCCGGGCCGGTGAGGATCTCGTCGTGCTCCTCGTAGTAGGCGTCGAGGCCCGCGCCCCAGTCGACGTCCGGGTAGAGCTCGACCAGCTCCTCCTCGCGGTCCAGCGCGGCGAGCTCCACCATCCGGAACATCGCGTTGCGGACCAGCACCCGGAAGGCGCGGGCGTTGGCGGTGACCGGGCGGGTCCTGGTCTCCAGCTCCTCCCCGGCCGCCAGCGCCTCGGCGGGATTGGCCAGCTTCTCCCACTCGTCGATCAGGCTGGAGTCCACCTGGCGCACCAGCTCGCCGAGCCATTCGATGAGGTCCACCAGGTCGTCGGTCTTCAGGTGCTCGGGCACCGTCTTCGACAGCGTGCGGTAGGCGTCGGCCAGGTAGCGCAGCACCGTGCCCTCCGAGCGGGCCAGCTCGTAGAACTGGATGTACTCGGTGAAGGTCATGGCCCGCTCGTACATGTCCCGCACGATCGACTTGGGGCTGACGACGTGGTCGCCGACCCACGGATGCCCGCGCCGGTAGGTCTCGTACGCGCCGAAGAGCATGTCCGCCAGCGGCATCGGATGGGTGATCTCGGCGAGACGCTCCATCCGCTCCTCGTACTCGATGCCGTCGGCCTTCATCTGGGCGACCGCCTCGGCCCTGGCCTTGTTGAGCTGGGCGTGCAGGATCTGGCGGGGGTCGTCCAGCGTCGACTCGACGATCGAGACCATGTCCAGCGCGTACGTCGGGGAGCCGCGGTCGAGCAGCTCGAAGGACGCCAGCGCGAAGGTGGACAGCGCCTGGTTGAGCGCGAAGTCCTCCTGCAGGTCCACGGTGAGCCGGGCCATCCGGCCGTGCTCGTCGGGCTCGGCGAGCTTCTCCACGATGCCGCCGGCCAGCAGCGAGCGGTAGATCGCGATGGCGTGGCTGATGTGGCGGCGCTGCGCCTTGCGGTCCTCGTGGTTGTCGGTCAGCAGCCGCTTCATCGCCTGGAAGCAGTCGCCGGGCCGGTTGATGATGGACAGCAGCATGGCGTTGCTGACCTTGAACCGCGAGGTCAGCGGCTCGGGTTCGGCCGTCTGGAGCTTCTCGAACGTGTCCTCGCTCCACCCGACGAACCCCTCCGGCGGCTTCTTGCGGGCGTAGCCGCGGCGCCGCTTGGGGTCGTCGCCGATCTTCGCCAGCGCCCGCTCGTTCTCGATCACGTGGTCGGGCGCCTGGCAGACGACATATCCGACCGTGTCGAAACCGGCCCGGCCGGCCCGCCCGGCGATCTGGTGGAACTCCCGCGCGCGCAGCCGCCGCACCTTGGTGCCGTCGAACTTCGACAGCGCGGTGAACAGCACGGTGCGGATCGGGACGTTGACCCCCACGCCGAGCGTGTCGGTGCCGCAGATGACCTTCAGCAGGCCCGCCTGGGCCAGCCGCTCCACCAGGCGGCGGTACTTCGGCAGCATGCCCGCGTGGTGCACGCCGATGCCGTGCCGTACGAGCCGGGACAGGGCCCGGCCGAAGCGGGTGGTGAAGCGGAAGTTGCCGATGAGGGCGGCGATGGCCTCCTTCTCGGCCTTGGTGCACATGTTGATGCTCATGAGCGCCTGCGCGCGCTCCATCGCCGCGGCCTGCGTGAAGTGCACGACGTACACCGGGGCCTGCTGGGTGGACAGCAACTCCTCCAGCGTCTCGTGCAGGGGAGTGGTCCGGTAGGAGTAGATCAGCGGCACCGGGCGCTCGGCGTGCTTGACCACGCTGGTGGGGCGGCCGGTGCGGCGGGTGAGGTCGGTCTGGAAGCGCTCGACGTCGCCGAGCGTGGCCGACATCAGCACGAACTGCGCCTGCGGCAGCTCCAGTAGCGGCACCTGCCAGGCCCAGCCGCGGTCGGGCTCGGCGTAGAAGTGGAACTCGTCCATGATCACGGTGCCGACGTCGGCGTCGGCGCCGTCGCGCAGCGCGATCTGGGCGAGGATCTCGGCGGTGCAGCAGATGACGGGCGCGTCGGCGTTCACCGTGGCGTCGCCGGTCATCATGCCGACGTTCTCGGTGCCGAACAGCGCGCACAGGTCGAAGAACTTCTCCGACACCAGCGCCTTGATCGGCGCCGTGTAGAAGCTGATCTCGTCCCTGGCCAGCGCCGCGAAGTGCGCCCCGGCGGCGATCAGGCTCTTGCCCGAGCCCGTGGGCGTGGACACGATCACGTTGTTGCCGGAGACGACCTCGATCAGCGCCTCCTCCTGCGCCGGGTAGAGCGTGAGCCCGCGATCGGCGTTCCACGAGACGAACGCGTCGAACAGCGCGTCCGGGTCGGCACCGGGCTCTGAGCCGGACGGAAGACGGCGGAGGAGGCTCATGCTTTCGCTCACGCCTCTTATCCTGCCCAAGACGCATGACTGTTTCGACCGGCCCGTCGTACGGCAAGCTGTGGCACAGCTACGTCAAAGGGGCGTGGCGCTGCACGAAGCCGCAGGTCAAACCCACAAACTAGCGGTATGGGGGAGAAGTGGGCCGGGCTCGCCGCGCGCCGGGAGGCGGCGGCCGACGTGCTGCTCGCCGTCGCCGTCCTCGCCTTCACGGTGCCGGCGGTGATGTTCGGCCGCTCCTTCCCGGACCTGCCGTTCCTCGCCGTGCCGTGGTGGGCGCAGCTCGCCGCGGCGGTCGCGGCGGCCGCGTCCATGCTGACGCGGCGCAGTGCGGCCTGGCCGATGATCGTGGCCACCGCCGCCTGCGCGCTGCTCGCCGGCCAGACCATGCCGCTGATGCTGGCGGCGTACTCGATGACGGCGCAGAACACGGTGCGCCGATGGCCGTGGGTGTCCGCCATGCTCGCGGGGGTCTACGCGCTGGCCGACTGGGCGAGCCCCTACACCGACCGGCTGCCCGTCGCCGTGGCGGTGCGGGCGATCACGCTGATCTTCCTGCCCGCGCTGGTGGGCACCTGGGTGTGGCGCTACCGCTCGATGATCCGCGAGTTGCGGGCGGGCGTGCGGGCGCGTGAGGAGCGCGCCGCCGCCCAGGAACGCCGCCGCATCGCGGGCGAGCTGCACGACACGGTGACGCACGCGGTCACCGTGATGGTCCTGAACGCCGGTCTCATCCAGGACGCCGACGAGCTCGACGAGATCCGCAAACTGGCCAGGAACATCGAGGACAAGGGCGTGCGGGCGCTGACCGAGCTGCGCGAGCTGCTCACGGCGCTGCGGCGAAGGGACCTGCCGCCTTCTGCGGAGAGCGTCGAGGGGATACCGCGTCTGGTCGAGGAGAGCAGGGCCACCGGCCTGCGGGTCGCCCTGCACTACGACGTGCCGGAGGAGACGCTGTCGCGGCAGGCCGGCCACGCCTGCTACCGGGTCGTCCAGGAGGGCCTCAACAACGTGCGCAAACACGCGCCGGGGGCCGACGTGCAGGTGGTCTGCGAGGCTCATGGCGGCGTGCTGAACGTGTCGGTGGTCAACAGCGGCAAGAGCCGGGCCGTGCCGGTCCGGGTGCCCGCCGACGCGGGGGGCGGCTACGGGCTGCCCGGCCTGCGCGAGCGCGTCGCCCTGGTGGGCGGGCGGCTCACGTACGGCCCGACCGCCGAGGGCGGGTTCGCGCTCACCGCCAGCATCCCCTGCCACCCGCCCGACCACGGCGAGCCCTGATTCCGTGCCCGTTGCGGAAAGTCGGACACCGGCCCCGGCGATCCGCGGGAGGAGCCCGCCGACGAGTCGGCGGAGTGGGAGTCGGGCCGGGCGTCCGTCGGCGGCCGCCATCTGGTGGTCAGCCTCCTTCACGAGCTTCGTCGTGCAGGTGGGGATCGCCGCGAGCACAGGGCGGCCGCGCACGGGCATCGGGGCCTACAGGCCGAGGTCCTCGATCTCCTTGAGCAGGGCGGACCGGGAGTCGCCGGGCGGCGTCCCGCCGGAGGCGTCACGTCCGGCGTCCTTCGGGGCGGCCTTGCCGCCGCGGTCGCGGAACAGGTAGCCGCCGAGGATGCCGCCCGCGAAGCCGAAGACGTGAGCCTGCCAGCCGATGCCCTCGGCCGGCAGCAGGCCGGCGAACTGGTACGCGAAGCACAGGCCCATGACCAGGCCGATGACGATGTCGATCAGGTGCCGGTCGAAGGCTCCGCGCACGAGCACGTACCCGAAGTAGCCGAACACCAGCCCGCTCGCGCCCGCGCCGACCGTGGAGGAGTCGGCGGTGAACCACGAGCCGAGCCCGCTGGCGACGGCGATCAGCCCGGTCACCCCGAGGAAGCGCCGTACGCCCCGGTAGGCCGCGAGGAACCCGAAGATGAACAGCGGCCCGGAGTTGCCCTCGATGTGCGCCCAGCTCCAGTGGAGGAGCGGCGCGGAGACGATCCCGGGCAGCCGCTCGACGTCCCAGGGCCTGATGCCGTAGCTGTAGCTGAGCGAGTAGGCCGAGGCCCAGTTGGCGACCTGCACGACCCAGATCAGCGCCAGGAAGCCGACCATGACCCAGAAGGCCTTACGGGCCTCGGCGAGCATGATTTCGGCGGTGCGGCCGTCGCCCACGGAACCTCCCCCGTCACTGAGGATCACGCCGGAAAGATACCGCCGGACGGCCGCACGAGTCACTTGCCGGCGGCGCCAGGAGCCCGGCACTTCCCCGGCCGGGGGATCAGCGCGCGGCCCGCGCCTTCACGGCGGCGGTGGCGTCCTCGGCCACGAGGTCCGCGTTGACGGCGGCGGCCGCCATGACCCCGGCTCCCGTCGCCGCCGCGACCATCGCCGAGAGGTCGCTGGAGTTCCCCGCGGCCCACACGCCCGGGATCTGCGTGCGTCCCGTCGGGTCGGTGGCGATGAACGCTCCGGCGGGGTGCTCGGTGAGGGCGCCGCCGAGCTGCTCGTACAGGTCGGATCGCGCGACGAACCGGGGCGCCACCGTCACCGCGTCGACGGCGAACTCGCGTCCGTCGTCGAGGACGACGGCCCGCAGGACGCCGTCGACGGCGCGCAGCCGGGCGACGGCGCCGTTCACGACCGGGATGTCCAGGGCGGCCAGCTTCGCCTCCGCGTCGCCGTCCAGGTCGGGCATCCGGTGCGCGAAGAGCGTGACGTCCTCGCTGAGCTGCCGGAACAGCAGGGCCTGGTGGACGTTGAGCGGGCTCGTGCCGAGCACCCCGATGCGCTGCCCGCGGACCTCCCATCCATGGCAGTACGGGCAGTGCAGCACGCTCTTTCCCCACAGCTCGCGCACTCCGGGGATGTCGGGAAGCTCGTCGACCAGGCCGGTCGCGAGCAGCAGCCTCCGGGCCCGCACCGTCTCGCCGTCCGCGAGATCCACCTCGAACCCGCCGTCGTGACGACGCGCGGCGACGGCGCGGTCGTGACGGATCCGCGCCCCGTAGTGCTCCGCCTCCCGCCGCCCGGCGGCGAGGAGTTCGAGCGGCGGGATCCCGTCTCGTGCGAGGACGTTGTGCGCGCCGTCGGCGGGCGCGTTGCGCGGCTCGCCTGCGTCGACGACCAGCACCGACCGCAGCGAGCGTGCCAGCGCGACGGCCGCGCTCAGGCCCGCCGCACCGCCGCCGACGATCGTGACGTCGTACGTCGTATCCGTGGTCATCGGATTCACCCCTTCGTCGTGTTCGTGCGGGGCCGGCGGGCCGCCCAGACGGTGCGGCTGCCGCGCACCGTCAGGTCGGGGCGGTTGAGGAGGGCGCCGGGGTGGTCGCGGGCCAGCAGGTGGTCGAGAGCGCCGAGGTCGTTGTCGGAGAGCCGGCCGTCGAAGGCGGAGCGGAAGCGGCTGAGCATGGCGTGCGCGTAGCGCCCGCTGTCCGGCGGCGCCGGGCTCGCCTCGACGGCGAGGGTGTGCTGCCCCGCCATCTCGAAACCGGCCCGCTCCAGGTGGGGCCGCCAGTCCGGGTGCGCGTTCCAGCCCGCCCGCGCCGCCGCCTCGTGGCAGCGCGCCTCCAGGCCGGGACGGCCGACGCCGATGTCGTCGGGCAGGAAACGCGGCAGCGTGTCCATCTCGACGACGGCCAGCAGGCCACCGGGGGTGAGCGCCGCGTGGATGTCGCCCAGCACCCGGTCGGGGTCGGCGACGTGGTGCAGTGAGGAGGCCGCCCACACGACGTCGACGGCGCCGATCGCGGGCCAGCCGGCGTCCAGATCGGCCTGGACGGCACGCAGCCGGTCGTCCAGGCCCTGCGCGTGCGCCGCGGCGCGGACTCGATCGAGCATCGCGGGCGACTGGTCGATCGCGACGATCTCGGCCGTCGGAAAGCGCCGTGCCAGCGCCAGGGCGCCGGCGCCGGTGCCCGCGCCCACGTCGGCGATCCTCCGGGGCGTCTCGGGGGCGTGCCGCCGGACCCATTCGATCAGGTCGTCCAGGTGCGCGCCGAACACTCGCGCGTCCAGGTCCAGCACTTCCGCGTGTCCCGGCTCGTCGTGGTGGGGGTGATGGTGGTGAGCGTGCGTCATGTCCTCACGCTAGGCGCTCGCTGCGCCTCGGGCATACACTCTTGCCTATGGAGCAAGAACTCGACCTGGACCGCGTCGTCCGCCAGCGCATCCGCGGCCTGCGGCTGGCGCGCGGCTGGTCCCTGGACGCCCTCGCCGCCCGCTGCCACCTCAGCCCGTCGAATCTGAGCCGCATCGAGACCGGGCACCGCAGGATCGCCCTCGACCAGCTGGTGCCGATCGCCCGGGCGCTCGACACCACGCTCGACGCGCTCGTCGAGTCCGCCGGCGACGAGGACGTGGTGATCAGGCCGGAGCCCTCTCACGCGCGCGGCATGACCACCTGGCTCCTGTCGCGCGAGCGTTCCCTCCACGGCGTGACCGTGGCGAAGCTGCGCATCACCCCCGACCGGCCGGCCGGGGCCGAGCGTCTGAAGGTGCACCCCGGCCGTGAGTGGTTCACCGTGCTGTCCGGCACCGCCCGCCTCCAGCTGGGCGAACGCACGATCCTGGTGCGGGCGGGGGACGCCGCCGAGTTTTCGACCATGACGCCGCACAGCATCGACGCCCACGAGGGCCCGGTGGAGATCCTCAGCATCTTCGACCACGACGGGGAGCGCATCCACCTGCACGCCGCCGACGAGGCGCCGCGCGCGGACGACGGGGCGGGCCGGGGGCCGGCTGGTTCCTGACCGCCGTCGCCCGGCGCGCCCCTCGTGTCCTACACGCGTTCGATGACGACGACCGGGATCTGCCGGTCGGTCTTGGTGGCGTACTCGTCGTACGCGGGCCAGGTGGCGGCCATCGTCCGCCACATGTCCTGTCGTTCCTCGGGGGTCGCCGTACGGGCGCGCGCCGTGAACCTGTCCCCCTTGATCTGGAACTCCACCTCGGGCTCGGCCTGGAGGTTGAGGTACCACAGGGGGTGCTCGTCGGCCCCGCCCTTGGAGGCGACCACCAGGTAGGCGTCGCCGTACGGCTGGTAGATCAGCGGGGTGCTGCGGGGCTGTCCCGACTTGCGGCCCTTCGTGGTGAGGATGGCCACCGTGGTGCCCTGCCAGTCGTGGCCTTCCTCGCCGTCGGTCTCGATGTAGCGCTTGACGTGTTCCTGTCCGAAAAGCATGGTCGATCACCTTCCCATCAGAGGGGGATCAACCGCCCGAGCCCTCGGCCAATTCCAGGGCGACCTGCAGACCCGCCGCGGCCCGCTCCTCCTCGGTCGCCGACTCGTCGCGGATGAAGAACCAGGCCGCGTGCAGCGCGAACAGCGCCATCGATCGCCTCAGCCTGACCGGCAGCGGGTCGTCCGGCCCGCACAGCGTCTGCATCAGCTCGCCCATGCGCTCGCGCATCAGGTCGACCTTGGCATGGCCCTGCAGCGCCGTCTTGTTGCGGTCCATGAACTGCATGATCTCGTGGTGGTGTCCGCTGGTCATCAGGGCGGAGTAGCGGCGGATGACCTCCCCACGGGTCTCGGGGGTGCGGGACTGCCCGTTCGCCCACGCGATCAGCTCGTCCAGTGCCTTGACGCGGTCCTCGATCAGGCTGGCGACGATGTCCTCCTTGGTGCGGAAGTGATAGTAGAGTGCCGCCTTGGTCACGCCGAGGGCCTCGGCTATCTCCCGGAGCGACGTCGCCTCGTACCCCTGCTCGGTGAAGAGCCTGATCGCGACCTCCTGGATGCGGCTGCGTGTGTCGGTATGAGCACCCATTCCCTGCTGTCCCCAAATAACTTGACGGCCGGCAAGTAAGGACAATACCGTGCCTCGGGCACTAGCCTGTCGGCAAGTAAGTAAATTTCTCCAAAGGGGGCACCCATGACCACGGAGACCGCGGCCGCGCCTGGCCGGTCCCGGGAAGTGATGATCGTCTTACCCGGTCTCATGCTGGCGATGATGCTGGCGATGCTGGACAACATGATCGTCGGCACGGCGATGCCGAGGATCGTCGGGGAGCTGCAGGGCCTGGACTACTTCACCTGGGTCACCACCGCGTACGTGCTGGGCACCACGGTCTCGACGCCGATCTGGGGCAAGCTCGGCGACCTGTACGGCCGCAAGAACATCTTCCTGAGCTCGATCGGCATCTTCCTGGTGGGCTCCGCGCTGTGCGGCATGGCCGGCTCGTCGCTGTTCGGCGGCACCGGCGACGGCATGGTCGAGCTGATCGCCTTCCGCGCGCTGCAGGGCCTCGGCGCGGGCGGGCTCATCGTCGGGGTGATGTCGATCATCGGGGACCTGGTCCCGCCCCGTGAGCGTGGTCAGTACCAGGGCATCATGGCGGCCATCATGTCGCTCGCCATGATCGCCGGTCCTCTCGTCGGCGGTTTCATCACCGACAACCTGAACTGGCGCTGGGCCTTCTACGTGAACCTCCCGCTCGGCGGCGTGGCGCTGATCTGGCTGATCCTCAAGCTGCACCTGCCCAGGCACCGCACCGAGCACCGCATCGACTGGCTCGGCGCGGCCATCCTCACTGTGGCGATCACCGCGATCGTGCTGATCACCTCGTGGGGCGGCCAGAAGCACGGATACCCGTGGGGCTCCTGGCAGATCCTGGGGCTGGCCGCCCTGGCGGTCGTCGCGCTGGCCGTGTTCATCCCCGTCGAGCGGAGGGCGGCCGAGCCGATCCTGCCGCTGCACGTGTTCGCCAACCGCAACTTCACGCTGATCAACGTGCTCGGCTTCCTGCTCGGCTTCGCGATGTTCGGCGCGATCACCTTCCTGCCGATGTTCCAGCAGATCGTCCAGGGCTCCACGGCGACCAACTCCGGTCTGCTCCTGCTGCCGATGATGGCCTCGTCCATGGTCGTGTCGCTGTTCGTCGGCAGGGCGATCACCAAGACCGGCAGGTACAAGAGCTTCCCGGTGATCGGCGGCGTGATCATGGCCATCGGCGTGTGGCTGCTGTCGACGCAGGACGTCCACACCCCCGCCTGGCGGACCGGCGTCTACATCGCCGTCCTCGGCCTGGGCATGGGCTTCCTGATGCAGACGACCATGCTGATCGCGCAGAACAGCGTCGAGCAGAAGGACATCGGCGTGGCCAGCAGCGCCTCCACGTTCTTCCGCTCCATCGGCGGTTCGTTCGGCATCTCGCTGTTCGGCGCCATCTTCAACAACCGGCTGGCCGACGAGATCACCAGCAGGTTCGGCGCGAAGGCGGCCACCCTACTGGGCTCCGGTGGCGGTCAGATCGACCGGAAGATCCTCGACCAGCTTCCGCCGCCGGTCAAGACGGGGTTCCTGGAGGCGCTCGCCAGCACGATCGGCACGGTCTTCCTGTGGTCGGTCCTGTTCGCCGCGATCGTCCCGGTGATCGCCGCCTTCATCAAGCACGTCCCGCTGCGCAGCGGCGCTCCCGGCGCCGCCGACGGCGAGAAGGCGGAGCCGATGGCGGCCGCCGCCTTCGAGTGACCTGATCCAGCGCCGGTACGGCGCACGCCCCCGCGCGGGCGTGCGCCGTACCGCGTTTTCCGGACTGGTCAGGCGGGCCGCTCGGCCCGGTCAGCCGACCAGTCGGTGTGGAAGGAGCCCTCCCGGTCGACCCTCCGGTAGGTGTGCGCGCCGAAGAAGTCGCGCAGCCCCTGCAGCAGCGCCGCCGGCAGCCGGTCGCGGCGCAGCCCGTCGTAGTAGGCGAGCGCCGAGGAGAAGCCCGGGGTCGGCACCCCGATCGTCGCCGCCGTCGCCACGACCCGCCGCCACGACTCCTGAGCCTCCTCCAGCGCCTGGGCGAACGTCGGGTCCACCAGCAGCGTCGGAAGGTTCGGGTCCGCGTCGTACGCCGCCCGGATCCGGTCGAGGAAGCGCGCCCTGATGATGCAGCCGCCGCGCCAGATCGTGGCCATCGCGCCCAGATTCAGGTCCCAGCCGTACTCCGCGCTCGCGGCGGCCATCTGGTCGAACCCCTGGGCGTACGCCACGATCTTGGAGGCGTACAGCGCCCGCCGCACGTCCTCGACGAGGCCGGAGTCGCCGGCCGTGCCCGAGGGGCCGGCGAGCGAGCGGGCGGCGGCCCGCTGCTCGGGGTGACCCGACAGCGCCCGGGCGAACACCGCCTCGGCGATGCCGGTGACCGGGACGCCGAGGTCGAGGGCGCTCTGCACGGTCCAGCGGCCGGTGCCCTTCTGCTCGGCCTGGTCCTGCACGACGTCCACGAACGGCTTGCCCGTGGCGGGGTCGGTGTGACCGAGCACCTCGGCGGTGATCTCGATGAGGTACGACTCCAGGTCGCCCCGGTTCCACTCGCGGAAGACGTCGGACAGCTCCTGCGGGGTCAGCCCGAGGGCCTGCCGGAGCAGGTCGTACGACTCCGCGATGAGCTGCATGTCGGCGTACTCGATGCCGTTGTGCACCATCTTGACGAAGTGGCCGGCGCCGTCGGGGCCCACGTGCACACAGCACGGCACCCCGTCGACCTTCGCCGCGATGTCCTCCAGCAGGGGGCCGAGCGTCTTGTACGCCTCGGCGTCGCCGCCGGGCATGATGCTCGGGCCGTTGAGCGCGCCCTCCTCGCCGCCAGAGATGCCGGTGCCGACGAAGTGGATGCCCCGCTCGCGCAGCGCGGCCTCCCGGCGTCGGGTGTCCATGTAGTGGGCGTTACCGCCGTCGATGATCATGTCGCCCGGCTCCATGACGGCGGCGAGCTCCTCGATCACGGCGTCGGTGGGCGCCCCGGCCTTGACCATGATGATCGCCTTGCGGGGCCGTTCGAGGGAGGCCACGAACTCCTCGATAGTGCCCGCAGGAAGGAACGCGCCCTCGTCGCGGTGCTCCTCCATGAACCGGGTCGTACGGCTCTCCGTGCGGTTGTGCACCGCGACCACGTGACCGTGGTGGGCGAAGTTCCGGGCGAGGTTGCGACCCATGGTCGCCAGGCCCGTCACTCCGATGTCTGCCTTGTCCATGTCTACAGTCATACCGTTCCCAGGTACGGGCGACCGGCCTCGGGTGGGCGTGTCCCGCGGCCGGTCGCGGTGAGCTGCACCGATTGGTCCCCGATCAGTAGCCGTAGCCGCCGGACGGGTGGGAGTGCGACGGCGCCGGTCTGGCCGAAGTCCTGGCCGTGGACGACGGCATGGGCGTCGGAGTGGGCGAGGCGGCGCCTGCGGCCGTGGCCGGGCGGATCAGGCCGAGCAGGCCGTGCCGTGCGCCTGAGATGCCGGCAGAGAACCACACCGCGTCGGCGCCGCCGTTGCCCGCCGTGCCGGGTTCGAGGTCCCACAGTCCCTCGATCGCGATCGCCCTGCCGTCCGCCCCGCGCAGCGGGCCGAGGTGGCGACCGGTCCCCGGGTTGTACGCGTTGATCCATCCGTCGCCGAAGTTGCCCACCAGCAGCGCACCGGCGTACGCGCCGAATCCGGCGGGGGCGAGCGTCATCGCCCACGGTGCGTTCAGCGGGCCGCGGGAGGCGAGGCGCCGCACGAAGCGGCCGCTCGCGGTGAACTGGCTGACGAACCCGTTGCCCCGGCCCGCCACCGGCCTGCCGGTCTCGGGATCCCGCTTGGCGTACGCGACGAGAACCGAGGTTCCGGCGATCTCGACGTTGAAGGGGGAGTAGTGCGCGGGCAGGAACGGGTCGCGGAACGCGCGGCGCGCCAGACGCACCCGCCGGAAGTCGTCGTCGAAGACGTGGACGGCGCCGTGGGAGAAGGACGGCGCGAGCAGGAACGTGCCCCGGTCGGTGTTCATCAGCGCCAGGCCCTTGTAGTCGGCGCCGCGGGTGAACGCGGCGATGACCGCGTTGCGCGGATCGGCCTTGGCGCTCCAGGCGGTGATGGCGCCGCTCGGGCTGGAGAAGATGAACGAGGCGGGCGCGGTGCCGGCCTTTCCCTTGACCGTGAAGGCGTCGCCCGAGTAGGCCACCTGGCCGGTCGGGGTGCCGCCGGGGACCGCCACCGTGGTGGGGGCCTTCCTGGCCGTCCCCGCGCCTCCGGTGTAGACGGTCGCCGTGCCGGTCCCCGCGTTGGACACCCAGAGGGCGGCGCCCATCGCGAGGCCCCAGGGGTTGACCAGCTTGGGGTCGGTGAGGGCCGCCCTGCCCGCCACGTCGGAGACCAGGTCGACCTCGGCGAACCGGGCGGGCGTGCGCGCCGTGTTCGCGGACCGGTCGGCGGCCGGGTGGACCTGGTGGCCGGAGCCCTGCCCGGGGCGGGAGGCGTGAGGGGACGAAGCGGGATGGGCCGGTGCCGCTCCGACCAGCGCCAGCGCGAGCGGCGCGGCGCAGAGCGTGACGATACGTGCCCGCATGGGGCCTCCTGAGAGTGGTCAGAACTGTGTCGGCATGCCCTTACGCCCGGAGATACGCCGCCGCCCCCTTCCGGGTTCACCCGACTTCTCCGCAGGTAGGGGGCGCGGACAGGGGCGGGTCTGCCCTATCCTGACAAAACCCGCAAAGCAAGCGGGTTTTGTATAGACATGGTCGTCCGATGGCGAGGACACTTGGCCTCCCGCCGGGCCGCTGGTAATTCACTACAGCCAAGAAGGGCCGGTGCGAGCCGGCCCCGCCCACCGTCGTCGCGCACTACGGAGAAGAGACGTGTTCGCACCGAAGCCGGAACGATCAGTGGTCGCGGTTCCTCCGCCCGGAGACGGGCCCGGATTCTGGGCGGGCGCGCCCAGCGCCGTGAGCCGGGACGGATGGATCTACCTGGCCTACCGGCTGCGCCGGCCGCTCGGTGATGGGCGCGGGTACGCCGTGGAGATCGCCCGTTCCGCCGACGGCGAGCGGTTCGAGAAGATCCTCACGATCACCAAGGAGGAGATGAAGACCGAGTCGCTGGAGCGCCCGACGCTCGTGGTGACGCCGGAGGGCAGGTGGCGCCTGTACCTGAGCTGCGCCACGTACGGCACCAAGCACTGGCGGGTCGAGATGATCGAGGCCGCCGGGCCGGCGGAGTTCGACCCCGCCGACGCGCGGGGGGTGCTGCCCGGCGACCTCAAGACCGGCGTCAAGGACCCCGTGATCCTCCATCACGGTGGCGTGTGGCACCTGTGGGCGTCCTGCCACCCCCTGGAGGACCCCGACGAGGCCGACCAGATGGTGACCGACTACGCCACCAGCACCGACGGCGTCGAGTGGACCTGGCAGGGGACCGCGCTCGACCGGCGGCCGGGCGAGTGGGACTCGCGCGGCGTGCGGGTGAGCGCGGTCACGTTCAGCGGCGGGACCGTCATCGCGTACTACGACGGCCGCGCGTCGGCGGAGGAGAACTACGAGGAGCGCACGGGCGTGGCCATCGGCCCCGACCCGTCCACGCTCACCGCCACCGGAACCGCCCCCGTCGCCCAGTCGGAGCACGCCGGGGGAGGACTGCGCTACCTGTCGATCGTGCCCGTGGCGGAGGGCCACCGCCTGTACTACGAGCTGACCCGCGCCGACGGGGGCCACGAGTTGCGCACCGAGCTGCGCTGACCGCCCCGGGGGCGATTCCGGCGCCAGTGACGCGCGTGGCGGCGGGCGGGGCCCGGGCGGGAGGTCACGCCCCGATGGGATCGCCTCCCGGCGGGCCGTCCATGCCCGGCGGCCGGGCGGCCGGGTCGGAGGCGCTCCTGACCCGACCGTTGCGGGCCTGCCGCTGGCCGGACGGCCGGGATCCGACCAGGCCGCCCGACCGCTCCCGGGGGCGCAGCCAGTCGCCGAAGTCCTCGCCGAAGGAGTCGCGGCCGAGCAGGTCGCGCAGCAGCGCGATATCGGCGGCGAAGTAGGAGAGCAGCTCCTGACGCTGCTCCCAGGTGAGCGGCCGCCGGGGCTGCCCGTCGCGCTGCAGCACCCGTTCAAGCGGTGCGGTGAGCCGCTGGCCGAGCACCGGATCGCCGAGCCGGGCGAGCCGGGCCAGGATCCGGTGCCTGCGGCTGTGCCGCGGATGGGCCGTGACGTTCTCCCTGGGCACCTCGCCGACCAGCCCCTGCTCCACGCCGAGGAACGCGCAGATGCGGTCGAGCGTGGCGGCCGGGCGGTCCACGAGGTCCCGGTAGCGGAAGATCAGCACCTGCTCGCGGGGGAACAGGGTGAACAGGTGCGCGAGCTGCTCGCCGTACCGGCCGAGGCCGACGTAGTGCCAGAACGGCGACCAGCCGTCGGCGATCCGCCGCTTCTCGGCCGCGCACGCCTCGATGACGTCGCCGATCGGCTCAAGGCCGGCCGACCACAGGTGGGTCCAGTTGGAGTGCGCGCGCTCCACGGGGTCGCGCAGCGAGACGATGAGTTTCGCGTCCGGGATCGCCTCCCGGATCCGCCGCTGGGCCGCGCGGTCGTACAGATAGAAGGGGGTGGACTCGCCGCGCAGCGCCCCCGGCGCCGCGTCCGCGAACAGCGCCTCGTAGTCGGCGCGCCGCCACACGTGCTCGCGGTAGGTCTCCGCGTCCCCCGGCCCGCCCTTCGCCGGGGGCGGGCCGTCGGTGAGGAAGAACTTCGGCTCCTTGACGGGAGACATGAACAGCCGGGGATGGCGGGCCAGCGCCGCGTGCAGGGCAGTGGTGCCGGCCTTCGGCACCCCGATGACCAGGAAGTCGGGCAGGGCCATGGGAGTCCTCCTACTTTCCCGATTAATTAAGTTGGTTTTGCCCCTTCCTTGCCTAAAAAATCACCCGACGTCGGTGTAGTACCACCGGAACGGACACCGATGCGGTATCGCGGCCCGTTTCTGGGCGCCACGGCTCCCCGCGCGGCGCCCGGAGGGCCGCCGCCGGCCGGAGGTCCGGGAGGATCGGGTCAGCCGGAGGTCGCGCCGGCCGAGCCGCGCGCCGCGACCGCCGGCCGCACCCATGCGGCCGGCCGGCGACGGGCGAGCGCGGCGGCCCGCCGGTCGCCGTCGGACCAGAACTCGAACCACACCTCGTTGCGGCCGGCCTCGCGGACCAGTCCCCACCGGTCGGCCAGCAGGTCCAGCAGTGGCAGACCGCGTCCGCCCTGGCTCGACCCGTTGGGGAGCGGATGACCGGCGCACGGCGGCCCGGCCGAGCCGTCGTCCTCGACGCAGACCCGCACGCGGTCCGGCAGGCACGAGACGGTGACGGTGAAGGTGCCGCCGTCCCCGGAACGGGAGTGGACGACCGCGTTCGTCGCGATCTCGCTGGTCAGCAGCACGCAGTCGTCATGCCGGGGATGGCCGCGCCCGAGCGCGGCCGACACGAGCCTGCGCGCCCGCCCCACCTGGTCCCGTCCACCCGCGAGCCGGGCCACGCGGTTTCCCGCGCCGTCCCCCGAGATCTCCATGAGCTCCTCCCAACGCGCGGCGGTGTGGCCGCCGCAGGAGAGGACGTCCGCCCCCGCGCCCGCGATGTCACGGGAAAGTAGGAGTGTCCTTGCCCCGCTATGCCGGGAAAGCGACCCCGTCACCCTCGTCCCCCGGGCGGCGATCGGAAGCCGGCCACAACCACAGAGGGCCCCGTACAGGGGACAGGCGATCCGACGACGGCCTTCTGGGGTCGTGGTGGTGCCGTGGCTGCCGTCTCAGCGGCTGTAGTCCAGGAACAACGTGCCGTTCTTGCCTCGTTCGACCTCGAGCAGCTTCCACGACCGAACGTCGTCGCCCTCGAACACCCGCCTGCCGTGGCCGACCACGGCCGGCGCGACGACCAGCCGTAGTTCGTCGACGAGCCCGGCGTGCAGCAGGGAGCGGGCCAGTTCGATGCTGCCGTGGATGCCGATGTCGCCGCCGGATTCCTGCTTCAGGGCGGTCACGTAGTCGTGCGCGGGGGTGGTGACCAGGGTGGAGTTCGCCCATTCCTGCGTGGGCGCGCTGGAGGTGACGACGTGCTTGCGGGTGCCGTTGATGAAGCCGGCGAACGGCTGGAAGTCCGACTTGGGCCAGTGCCCGGCCCAGTAGTCGTAGGTCCCGCGTCCCAGCAGGACGTCGTCCTGGGTGGCGATGACCCGGCTGAGGTAGGCGACCAGCTGGGGGCCGTCGTCGGCGAGCCAGTCGCCGTCTTCGTAGGCGACGCCGTCGAGCGACATCAGGTGGTAGAGCACAACCTTGCGCATGGTGTTCTCCTAGTGGTCGGTCGAGTGGCGCGGCGAGAGCTCCTGCGGTGGGACACGTCGTTGCGGGCTCCATGGTGTGGCCTGATCGCGGGCCCCTGCGATACATTCGGCCGCAGCCGAATCCGAGGAGTCCTGGCGGCATGCTCACCGTGGCGTTCTCCGCCTACGACCTGACCTCGATCAGGTTCGCGTACTCCCCGCTCAGGGAGGTCTCCACCGGTGTCCACGCGCTGCGTACTCCCGCCGGGCGCGTCCTGCACCTGCCGTGGTTCAAGCAGGTCCGCTCCCACCTCGGCGGTGATCTGGCCCCTCTGCTCGACCTCGTCCCCGGCGGCCCGTACATCCCGGACTTCCTGTGCCCCGTCCCCACCAGCCCGACCCCGGACCTGGCCGGCGAACTGGCGGTCCTGCGCGCCACCCCCCACGAGATCATTCAGACGGACCTCGGCCGCATGGCCGACGAGACCCCGGGCTCGCTGACCGGCTGCGCCCTGGAGCTGTACCGGGATCCCGCCTCGGGCCTCGACCGGCTGGTGCGCGCCATCGAGGCCTACTGGCGGCTCGCCATGGCACCGCACTGGGCGCGCATGCGCAACCTGCTCGAAGGCGACCTGCTCTACCGCGCCCGGCAGTTCGCCGAACGCGGCCCTGCCGGGGTGTTCGCGGACATGCACCCGGCCATCCGCTGGGAAGATCGCACCCTCTACCTGGAGGAGCGTCCGGAGGAGCTGTCGCGGACGCTGAACGGCGAGGGCCTGCTGCTGGCCCCGTCCGTCTTCGTCTGGCCCGAACTGCTCTACCGCACCGACTCTCCCGGCCAGGCGGCCATCACCTATCCGGTGCGTGCCATCGCCACCCTGTGGGAACGCGGCACCGCGCCCGCCCCCGACGCGCTGGCCGCTGTCATCGGCCGCTCCCGCGCACTGCTGCTCGGTGAGCTCGACGCCCCCGCCTCCACCACCGACCTGTCCCGGCGCACCGGCCTGGCCCCCGCGAGCGTCTCGGAACAGCTCACCCTGCTGCTGGCGGCCGGTCTGGTGACCAAGCACCGTGTCGGCCGGGTCATGCTCTACGTCCGCACGCCCCGCGCCCAGGCCCTGCTGGGCGATTGATTCGGCGCAGGCCGAATGTGTCGCCGGGCGGCGTGCGTCACCACACCATGCACTCATGACGATCACGGCTCCCGCCCGCCCCACCGTGTTCCAGGGGCTGCCCAAGGTGTTCTGGCTGCTGTTCTCCGGTCAGCTGGTCAACAGGTTCGGCGGCGTCGTGCTGCCGTTCCTGGTGTTCTTCCTGACCGGCCGAGGCTACGCGGCCGCCCAGATCGCCGCCGTCGTCTCCGCGTACGGGCTGGGTGGTCTGGGCGGGCAGCCGCTGGGCGGCTACCTGGCCGACCGGTTCGGCCGCCGCGCCACCCTGATCGGCGGCCTGCTCGCCACCGCGGCCTGCGTGATCCTCATCGCGGCGGCCGGCAACCTGCCCTGGCTGATGACCGCCGCCCTGGCCATGGGACTGGCCGGCGACGTCTACAGGCCCGCCGCCTCTGCGCTGGTCGCCGAGACCACTCCGCCGCACCTGCGGCCGAAGGCATTCGGGCTCATGCACTGGGCGGTCAACGTGGGCACCGCCGCCGCGGGCGCCGTCGCCGGACTCCTGCTCGCCCACGGCTTCTGGCTCCTGGTCGTTCTGGACGTGACCACCAGCCTCGCCTTCGCCGCGATCGTCGCCGTCGGCATCCCCCGCAGCCACGACACCGCGAGCGCCAAACCCGCCCGCCGCGGCTACGCGACGGCCGCACGCGATCGGGTGCTGATGGCGGCGCTCGTCTTCCTGCTGATCGGCCTGATCCTCTACGCCCAGGCCGCCTACGCGCTGCCCTTGGCGCTGGCCGCAGACGGGCTCCCGGCCACCCTGTACGGGCTGCTCGTCACCGTCAACGGCGCCATCGTGGTGGTCTTCCAGCCGCTGCTCGTCTCATGGCTGTCGCATCTGCCGAGGCTGCCGGTCCTCGGCCTGTCCATGACCGTGGTGGCTCTCGGCCTGGCCCTGACCGGTGTGGCCGACCGGCCCTGGCACTACGTGGCCACGGTGGTGCTGTGGTCGATGGGCGAGATCGGCATGGCGGGCTTCGAGGCGACGCTGATCGCCGACCTCACACCTGAGGGAGCCCACGGCACCTACCAAGCCCTGTACGGCTGGACCACCGCCATCGCCCGCTTCGCCGGCCCGGCCGTCGGCGCCGTACTGTTCCAGGCAGGGATCCTGTGGTGGGCCTGCGCCGCGACAGGCATCCTGTGCGCGGTGTTCGCCTTCGTCCTGATACCGGCCGTCGCGCGCCGCGAACGGGCCATAGCGTCGCCGGCGTGAGATCCCGGCCCATACTCGGATCCCGCACTTCCGCTTCGTGGCGCAGGCTCGGTGTGTGTGGGTGTTCGACGCCCGGTGCCGTGAGGGGCGGGAGGCGTCGGCCGGATGGAATCAGCCGAACAGTATCGCCACGTCCAGGCCGCCCCCGGGGCGTGGGTGGGCCGTCAGCTTCGCGCCGTGTGCTTCGGCGACGGCCTGCACGATGACCAGGCCCAGTCCGTGGCCGTCGGCGGTGTGGGTTCGTTGGGTACCGAGTCGCTGGAACGGCTGGAAAAGCCGTGGCAGGTCCTGCGATCGGATGGTTGGGCCGGTGTTTGCGACCGATAGGCGGGCGCGACCATTCGTGAGTTCGGTGGCGATGGTGACGTGTCCGTCGGGAACGTTGTGATGGAGCGCGTTGTCGACCAGGTTGCCGATCATGCTGGCGATCAGGTCGGGGTCACCGCTGATCGGTGTCGGGTCCAGCGACGCCTGAACCGTGATGGTTCGCCGGGTGGCCTCCGCACGGCGTGACAGCATCACCCCCTTGGTGACATCGGCCAGGTCGACCACTTCCCGGTGATCGAGGCCCTTCTGTCCTTCCGCCAGCGTGAGCAGGGCGCCGATCAGACGTTCCTGCCGTTCGCCGAGACCGAGTGCTTCCTCGCACGCGGCTCGCAGGCTGGCCTCGCTCGCGTCGGGGTCGGCGAGCGCGACCTGGAGTACGGCGCGCTGACCGGCCAGCGGGGTGCGCAGCTCATGCGAGGCGTTGGCCACGAAGTGGCGCTGCGCCGCGAACGCGGAGTCCAGCCGCTCGAACAGGTCGTCGAGGGTGCGCCCCAGCCTGGTCAGCTCGTCGTCCGGGCCGCGCAGACCGAGCCGCCGGTTGAGGTTCGTGGCTGAGATCTCCTGGGCGGTCACGGTCATGGCGCGCAGCGGGCGGAGAAAGCGCCCGGCCAGCCACCACGCGATCAGCACGGTGAGGACCACGACGATGATCGCGCTGATCACGAGCGCGGCATCGACCTGCCGGGGGGCGGTGTCGGGCGGAGGGGCGGTGTCCCCGGCCCGGAGGCGGATCCGGTCCCTCCCGAAGAGGAAGCCGGCGAACAGCAGCATAGGCACGACGACGGCCAGAACCAGGCCGGCGTACAGCGTCGTGAGCTGCGCGCGCAGGGACGGCCGGCGTGGGTGGTGCAGGGCGCGGCCGGCACGGCCGGTCACCGTCGGGTCCGATGCGGGATTCATCGCGGGGCTCCGATCCGGTAGCCGCCCTCACGGATGGTTTCGATCACCGGCGGTTCGCCGAGTTTGGCCCGCAACCGGCGCACCGTCGTCTTGACGGCCGTGGTGAACGGGTCAGCGGCCTCGTCCCAGACCCGTTCCAGCAACTCCTCCGCGGACACAACCCGGTCGCCGGCAGCGAGCAGGCATTCCAGCAGGGCGAACTCCTTAGGGGTGAGATCCAAGCGCCGTCCGCCGCGAAAGGCCACCCGCCGGCTCGGGTCCAGGGTCAGATCTTCCGCCTGGAGGATCGGAGGAACGGCGGGCGCCGAGCGGCGCCCCAGCGCGCGTACGCGAGCCACGAGCTCGGCGAAGTCGAACGGTTTGGGCAGGTAGTCGTCGGCGCCCAAACCCAGGCCCTCGACTCTGTCTCGCACGGTGCCTGCGGCGGTGAGCATCAGCACCCGAGACCCGGTGCCACCGGCGGCGATGTGCCGGCACACGTCGTCGCCGGGTGTGCCGGGCAGGTCGCGGTCCAGCACCACCACGTCGTATCGGGTGCCGGCCAGGTGGGCCAGAGCGTCGTCGCCGTCGAGAACGACGTCCACCGCCATGCCCTCGCGGCGCAACCCGGTCCCGATCGTCCTGGCCAGGACCTCGAAGTCTTCGACGACCAGAACTCGCACGACCGTCCTCCTTCTCGTTGGTGGCGCCGCGTTCGGCGGGCGCGACCGCACTGCTCACGATGCCAGGGATCCGGTGTCGGCCGGGTGTCAGCCGTTGACACCCGGCCGGCACCGGCCGTGCCGTACAACCATCCCGGCGAGGCGTCCGCGAGAGGCACGACCCGTGAGCAGGGTGTCCGTCACACGAGCGAGATTCCCTTCGGAAAGGACCAGACGTGAGAGATCCACGGTTGACGCGGCGCAGGTTCCTCGCCGTCACCGGTGCCGGTACGGCAGCCGGCGGACTGCTGACGACCAGCTCGGTGGGCAGCGGCGGCGGACTGCTGCCGACCGGATCGGCGGGCAGGGCCGACGTGGCCCCACGGGACCTCACCCAGGCGGTGCTCGCGGCCTTCGAGCGCCACCGGCTCGTCGCGATCGGTGAGACACACGGCCAGCAGGAACACGGTGACGCGCAGCAGATGCTGCTTGCGGATCCGCGGTTGCCGCAGGTGGTCGACGACATCGTCGTCGAGTTCGGCAACGCGCTGTACCAGCCGATCGTTGACCGGTTCGTCGCCGGTGGGGCTGTCGACGACCGAGTGTTGCGGCAGGTCTGGCGGAACACCACGCAGTCGCCCGGGGCCACCGGCGACCAGCCGATCCGTGAACAGTTCTTCCGGACGGTCCGCGCCGTCAACTGGGCGCTGCCTGCGGAGCGGAGGATCCGGGTGCTGCTCGGGGATCCGCCGATCGACTGGTCCCACATCACCACCCAGGACCAGGTGGATGTCTTTCTCGCCCAACGTGACGCCCACATGGCGTCAGTGGTGAAACGGGAAGTGCTCGCCAAGAAACGCCGGGCACTGATCTGTTACGGCAGCGGGCACGTGATGCACTCGCCGGAGCCAGGACAGAACGCCGACCACGGAGTCCCGCTGATCGAGGAACAGACCGGCCGGCACGTCTATGTGATCGTGGCCGGTAGCCATCCCCGCTTGGCGACCTGTCCACGGCGCACCGTGATCCCGTGCTCAGGCAGCTGGCTGGAATCCATCGACGCGGGACAGTTCATGGACGCGCCGCGGCTGTGCGGCGTCCCCTTGGGAAAGCTGGCCGACGCCGTGCTGTACCTGGGGCAACCGACGGACCTGACACAGTCGCAGTGGAACCCCGCGATCTTCCTCGACCCGGTGTACTGGGCGGAACTCCAGAGGCGCAACGCGATCAACGGGAACCTCGTCGACCTGGAACAGTACCGGCGGCAGCAGCCGATCACTGTGCCCGCGCCACCTCCCGCGGGCTGCGGTGACTGACGGCGATAGCGCGGATTCACCCCAGGGCGTCGCCGCATCCGCAAGGTCACCGGTGACCGGATCCTGGTTCGCGCCGGCCGGCACCATGGTCCCCGCCCCCGCCCCCCGCACGCCGGCCCGGCCACAAGCAGCAGGAGACACGGGGGTTAGCGCGGGAAAGCGACAGGGCGGCGGGACCGGTCCGTCCGGTCCCGCCGCCCCGTTCCCGTCGATGGAGCCGGGCAGGCTCCCCGTCAGGAGTCGTGTGCGGCCGCTCCCGATGCGGAGCCGTTCACGACGAGCACGCGCTCGCGCTCGGGCACCTCGATGGCCGGGAACGTGCCGGTGTCGACGATCCCGTGCTCCCGGTATGCCGCCTCGATCAGCGCGTGCGCCTGGGGTTCGAGCTTCCACAGCGCCCGCCACTCCTTCGCCGCGAGGAGCGGGATGCCGACCTCCTGGGCGATGTCGGCGGCCCGGGGGACGTACCTGCGCGCGATCTGCTGGTCCCAGTACTGCCGGGCGGCCCGGAGCTGAGCCGCGCGCTGGGCGGTGTCGACGACGGGCGGCGCCGGCTCGGCCGGGACGTCCTCCTCCTCGTCGTCGATCAGCTCGGCGATGGTCGCGGCGGGCAGCGCGGGGGGAGCGGGCTGCTCGGGCTCGGGCACCCAGGGCACCGGCGGAGCGAGGTCGATCAGCGCGGAGGTGTTGTAGAGCGCGCCGATCTGGGACAGCAGGGCCTCCTGCCGCTTCTCGTCCACGGCCAGGCCGGTGTACTCCACCGCCTGGTCCATCGCCTTGTCGAGCCTGGCCATCGCGACGCGCAGCTTCCGGTCGGACGCCCCGGCCTCGCGCAGCGCGCGGACGCGCTTGGCGGCCAGCGCCACCCTGGTCAGCCTGCGGTGGGCGTCCACCTCGCTCGCCGTACGGTCGCTCGCCTCGGCCAGGCCTATCCGCACCAGCACCCGCTCGGGGGTGAGCCGCCAGTTGATGCGGCCCCGGCCGGTGATGCGCACCCGCTCGATGGCCATGCCGCGCTCCCACAGCCAGGCGGCCACGAGCGGCGCGGCGAGACGGAAGACGGCCTCGGCGACGCTGCGGGCGTCCATGCTCGACAGGACGGCGGACAGGGACGTCAGCACCCACACGGCCAGGCCGTCGATGCCGGCCGAGTAGTTCTCCCGCATGTTGCGGCGCGCGCGTACGGCGCTGGTGATGACGGCGACCTCGATGAAGGCGAACAGCAGGAGCCGCAGCGGCCCGTCGAACCCGAGGACGTCGCCGGAGAAGCGCCACATGCCCTGGGCGGAGACGCCCGTGGCGATGCTGGCGGCGACGATGGTGAGAACGTCCTCGGTGGGCCGGCCGGTCGCCCAGCGGCGGAACAGGCGGATCAGGGCACGCAGGGCGAAGAAGGCCAGGACCAGCAAGACCAGGGCGATGACGCTGATGATGATCGTTTCGACCGTATGGGCCGACGCGAAGGCGGTTATTTGGTCAATGGGGGGCATCAGTCACGGTCTCTCGACGTCCGATGGTTTTCCTCGAGATCATTCCAGAATCGCGTCGTTCTTTGGTGCGAAACACGCCTCTCCGTGAACACTCCGTCGCCGGGGGTTCGGAGCCGTTCGCCGAGTCGTCGCGCGTCAACGGAGGTGCGGCCGCGGCGGGACGGCGAAGGGCGGCTTCTGCCCTCGGAGCTGGGTGGCCCCCTACTGCTCGTCTGCGTTCACCGCAGCGGCTCGGTCGCGTTGGCCGACCCGGCCGGCGTGCCGCAGAACACCTCCTTGACCAGCCCGTCGAGCAGCTTCTGGAAGTCCTTCACCGGTCCCCGGGTGGCCGAGTCGACCCAGGTCACCGAGCCGGTCAGGGTCGTCCTGCCATCGGGCGAGCTGTACATCAGCGCGCCGTAGCCGTGGGGCGGGCTGCCGTTGTGCTGGTAGACGGTGCCGCAGTTCGGGCCCAGGTCCTGGGCGAACACCCCGAGACCGTAGCCGAGCTTCCCGTACGGCTCGCGCATCTCGGCCAGCAGCTCGGCAGGCAGCAGCCTGCCGCTGTTCAACGCGGAGAAGAATGTGGTCAGATCCTGGGTGGTGGAGATCAGGTCACCGGCGCCGGCCAGCAGGGACAGGTTCTGACGGGAGATGTCGACCGTCTTGCCCTGGTAGCTGTAGTAGGCGTGGGCGTGCGGCCCGGGCAGCTGTGTCCGGTTGCCCGCGGTCCTGGTGGCCGACATCCCGAGCGGTCGCAGGATCCGTCGCTGCAGCTGTTCGTCGTAGGAGCGGCCGGTGACCTTCTCGATCAGCAGCAGGATGAGCGTGTAGTTGGTGTTGGAGTAGTTCTGGTCCGTGCCGGGCTCGAACCGCGCCGGCTTGGACAGCGCCAGCCGTACCAGCTCCTCCGGCTGGTAGCTGTGGAACCGGTTGTTCAGCCATGCGTCGCCGGTGGCGGGGATCCCCGGCACGAACCTGCCGTCGTCGTAGTACTCGCCGGTGTAGTTGAACACCCCGCTGGTGTGCTGCAGCAGCATCCGCACGGTGATCCGCCGGTCCAGCCCGAACTCGGGCAGGTAGTCATTCACCGGGGTGTCCAGTCCGATCTTGCCCTCGGCCGCCAGTTGCAGCACCAGGGTCGCGGAGAAGGTCTTGACGACGCTGCCCGTCCAGAACCGCCCGTTCGTCGGCGGCTTCGCGGCCGCACCCAGCTCGCGCACTCCGGCGCTGGCGGCCCACTCGCCCCGCCGGTCGTTCACGCGCAACTGCACCCCGGTAAAACCGGCATCGACGAACGCCTGCATGGCCTTCTGCAGCTCCGGGCGGTCCTGCCTGGCAGCCGCTGTCAGCACGGTCACGCCGCTGTCCGCGATGGCCGATCCGGAGGTGCCTGTTCCGGCCAGCAGCGCGGCGGCCAGCGCTGTGACGGCTACGCGCCGCAGCGCCTTGGCCGCTGATGGGAGTTGGGTTCTCATCGTTCCTCGTCTTCGGTGTCGTGCCCAGGCGAACAGCTCGCCGGGCGATGAGGGGATGGGAGGCCGGGTGCCGGTGGGCGGCCGCGTGTCCCGTCAGCTCGCCTACCGGCAGGTACGTCCCCCCAGGTGTGTTTCCGGTGCTCGAGCCCCGGTTATTGAGCCGGTCCGGCCTGGCCGCCGCCGAACACCTCGTTGACGAGCCTCTGCGTCGCCTTCTGGAAGGCCGCGCCCATGGACATGGCGGCGTCGTCCACGTAGTTCAGGGCGGCGGTCAGGGTCTTGCCGCCGTCG